>JAFLCT010000118.1 GCA_017302335.1 Caulobacterales bacterium
GGGGGCCGCCGGGGTCGCGAGAGACGTGGCGTCCGACACGCCGTCTTCCAGCGCCAGGACGAAGGCGGCGGCGGGCGCGGTCTTGGGCGTTTGGGTCTTGGATGCGGGGGACGCGGAAGCGGAAGGCGTGGCCTCGGGCGACGGAGCCGCCGTTTCCTCGCCCGCCTCGGACAGGACCGCCGCGAATTCGCCCGACACGTCCTGGCTCTCCGCCCCGAGGGGGGCGGACGCGGCGCCGACGACGGGCGCGATCACGGACAGGACGGAAGATGCGGACATAGGGCGCAGGCGGCTCGGGAATACGGATGGGCGGCGCCTGCTGCGCCTGGGGACATTCGGACACCCCGTGGCAAGCCGTGGGCCAACTCCAGGATGACCACTCAACCATTTGAATTATAATATGGTATGCAAAATCCGCAGCGCGGCTGTGCAGGCCGTTCAGGTCGATTCTTGCCGCCCTGGAGGTCGAGTCTTGCCCGGCCGGCATGGTTGGCGGCGGCTTGGCCCGGCCCTTGCGCGCCGTATCGGGCATGAGCCGGACGCGAAACACGATGTCCTTTGTTTTCAATGTCTACGCGCCGACGCCTGACGTCAGCGCCGGGCAAGAAATGCGCGCGGGCGGGCAGGGCCTGCCGGGCGCCCGTCCTTGCATGGACAAAGCGAAAGGGGCGCGCGGATGTCGCTAGGCTCCATCCTGAACATCGCCAACAGCGGCTTGCAGACGGCCCAGACCCAACTGCGGGTCGTTTCGGACAACGTCGCCAACGTCAACACGCCCGGCTATGTCCGCAAGGTCGCCGAACAGGTCGCCCTGACCAATGAAGGGCTGGGTTCGGGCGTCGAGGTCGCGCGCATCCGCCTGGCCACCGACAGCTTCCTGCAAGCCGCCAGCCTGAACGCCTCCAGCGAGGCCAGCCGTCAGGGCGTGCGCTATGACCTGTACGACCGCATCCAGGCGCTGTTCGGCGATCCGGGCGGCGGCAACGGCTTCTTCAGCCAGGTCGACGGCGTCTTTTCGGCCTTCGCGGGCGCGGCGGAAGATCCGGTCTCCTCGCCCCGCCGACAGGAGGCCCTGTTCCGCGTCCAGGCTCTGTTCGACGAGTCCATGCGCATCTCGGGCCAGATCCAGGCCGCGCGTGAGGATGCGGACGGCCGTATTCAGAGCGCGATCGAAAAGGCCAACGGCCTGTTGGCCCAGATCGAGGGCCTGAACGTCGAAATCGCTCGGTCCACGGCGACCAGCGGCGACGCCTCGGGCGCGGAGACGGCCCAGGCCGCCCTGATCGGCCAATTGTCCGAGCTGATGGACATCCGCGTGTCGCAACGCTCGGTCGGGGGCGTTTCGATCCGCACCGGCGGGGGCGTGCTGCTGGCGGGCGACGGCCATGCAACGCTGGACTACAACCGCGCCGGCACGGTGACCTCCGAGACCAGCTTCAACGAAATCTGGGTGACCGAACCGCGCGGCCAGAAACGGCCGCTGCTGGACAGCCTGACCACCGGCGAGATCAAGGGTCTGGTCGAGCTGCGCGATGTCGATGCGCCGCAGGCGGCCGAACGCCTGGCCGAGCTGATGGCTCATGTCGCCGACGAGCTGAACCGCGCCCACAACGCCAACTCGGCCGTGCCCGCGCCGACGGTGCTGACCGGAAAGAACGTCGGCCAGTCGCTGGAAAGCGCCCTGACCGGCTTCACCGGCACGACCAACATCGCCGTGGTCGGCAATACGGGCGTGATCCAGTCGCGGGCGCAGATCGTCTTTTCGGGCGGGACGATGACGATCAACGGCGCGGCGGCGACGCCGGCCACCTTCCTGAGCGTGCTGAACGCCCAACTGCCGGGCGCGACGGCCAGTTTCGCGAACGGCGTGCTGAAGATCGAGGCGACGGGATCGAACGGCGTCGCCATCGCCGATGACGCCGCGACGCCCAGCAACAAGGCCGGACGCGGCTTCTCGCACTATTTCGGCCTGAACGATCTGGTCGCCAGCGACCGGCCCGGCAACTACGACATCGGCCTGACCCCGTCGTCGCCGCACGGTTTCACGGCGGGCGAGACGGTGACCTTCCGCTTCACCGGCGAAACGGGCGCGCGTCTGCGCGATCTGGAGGTGGCGGTTCCGGCGGGCGGCGCGGTCGGCGACTTGCTGACCGCCTTGAACGATCCGGCGACGGGGGTCGGCCGCTTCGGAACCTTCGCTTTCGACACTGCGACCAGCGTGCTGAAATTCACCGGCTACGGCTCGCCCCCGCCGAAGCTGTCGGTGCTGGAGGACCGCACCACCCAGGTTCCGTCGGGCGTGTCGATGACCGAGATGTTCGGCATCGGCGGCGGGGTGCGCGCCAGCCGTGCGGACGGCTTCGCCTTGCGCCCGGATATTCGGTCCGCCCCGTCGAAACTGGCCCTGGCCCAGTTGAACCTCAGCGCCGCGAGCGGTTCGCCCGCCCTGTCCAGCGGCGATGGGCGCGGAGCGTCCCTGCTGGCCGACGCCGGACAGCGGTCGGCGACCTTCCTGGCGTCGGGCGATTCCAGCGGCGGCTCGATCTCGGTGTCGCGCTACGCCTCGGAACTGGCGGGCGACATCGGCGGCAAGGCGGCCGTCGCCAAGAGCCGTCGCGACAGCGCCAGCGCCCTGTTCACCGAGGCCAAGGGCCGCCAGACGGCGCATGAGGGCGTCAATCTGGACGAGGAGCTGGTGCTGATGACGACCTATCAGCAGGCCTTCAACGCTTCCGCCCGCCTGATCCAGGCGGCGCGCGATATGTACGATGTCTTGCTGGGGATGGTGTGATGACCCGCGTCTCGACCTTCGGAAACTATGAATCGGCCCTGGCCAATCTGATGTTCGCCCAGACGCGGGCCAACGAGGCGCAACAGCGGGTGTCGACCCAGAGGATCGCCACCGATCTGACCGGCTTCGGCCGTCAGTCCGAGACCCTGACGGCCTTGAAGTCGACCCAGAGCCGCATCCAGGGCTTCATGGACGCCGCCGGGGCGGCGGGCGAACGCCTGTCGGCCCAGGACCTGGCCCTGAACCGTGTCGCCGACGGCGCGGGCGGCGCACGCCAGGCCATCGCCGACGCCCTGGCCGCGGGCCGTCTGGACGGGCTGATGCTGGAGATCGAAGGCCAGTTCCAGATGGTCCAGGGCGGGCTGAACGCCAAACATCAGGGGCGCTATCTGTTCGCCGGAGGCAATGTCGAGACCGCCCCGGTGGATGTCATGACCCTGAGCGACCTGGCCGCCGCCCCCGTCATGGCGGATGTCTTCTCCAACGACACGTTGAAGCAAAAGTCGCGTATCGACGAGGGCACGGTGTTGGAGACCGGCGTCCTGGCCGACGAGCTTGGGACCGAGATCTTTCAGATTTTCAAGGATATCCAGACCTATCATCAGACCACGCCGTTGAACGGGACGATCAGCGATACGACGCGCGACTTTCTGACGGGCATCCTGAAGCGGTTGGATACGGGCCGCGAAACGGTCACCGACGCGGCGGCGCGCAACGGATCGATGCAGAACCGGGTCGAGGCCGTCATCGCCGGCCAGACCGAACAGAAGGCGGCTCTGGAGGAGGTTCTGGCCGGCAAGACCGACGCCGACATGGCTCAGGCCATCACCGACCTGCAACTGTCGCAAGTGGCGATCCAGGCGGCGGCGCAGGTGGTCAACCAACTGCGGTCGGTGTCCTTGCTGAACTTCCTGACGTGATCGGGGGATTCCCGCTCGAATCGATCCGTTTCCCCGCCTTCCGCGCGGGGGCTTCTGTGACCGGAATGCCAGCCCTGGCCGCGAACCCGCGCCCGCGCGTCGCGTCGCGTGCGGACAAGTCGACTAGGCCATAGGCGCCGGGCGTGGCTGGGTTATTGTGCCGCAATGACGAGGGCCGGTTTCGATATCGCGGATGGTGACGACGGCGGCGCGACCCTGCGCCTGACCGGGGATTGGACCACGACCGGGATCGACCGGGATGCACAACGGCTGGACCGTAGTCTGGCGGGCCGTCGCATCGCCGTTCTGGATCTGAGCGAGATGGGCCGGTTCGACACCTCCGGCGCCCTGGCCGTGTTCCTGGCCGGCGGCCAGAACGGCTTGCCGCATGACGCCTGGGCCGCGCGGCCCGAGGCTGGCCGCATCTACGCCATGGTCGAGAAACTGGAGCGCGAGAGCGCTATGCCGCCGCTGCGCGCCGACGCCTTCACGCGCGCCTTCGCCAAGGTCGGCCGCGGCGTTCACGACATCGCCGATGAAATGACCCTGTCGATGGCCTTCCTGGGTCGGTTGATCGTGGCCACGGGATCGGCGTTGAAACACCCCGGCCGCATTCGCTGGCCCGCCTGGTTCAGTCAGGGCGAGCGCGCCGGTCTGGACGCCATACCGATCATCGCCGTGACCAACTTCTTCATCGGCGCGGTCATCGCCTTCCTGGGGGCCAATCTGCTGACCCAGTTCGGGGCGGCGGTCTTCACCGTTCAACTGGTGGCCGTCTCGGTGCTGCGCGAATTCGCGGTGGTCATCACCTCGGTGCTGCTGGCCGGTCGCTCGGCCAGCTCGTTCGCGGCCGAGATCGGGTCGATGAAGATGAACCAGGAGGTCGACGCCATGCAGGTCATGGGCGTCAATCCGTTCCAGGCCCTGGTGATTCCCCGTCTGGCCGCCATGGTCGTCATGCTGCCCTTGCTGACCTTCGTGGGCATCATCTCGGGCCTTCTGGGCGGGCTTTTGGTGACGTGGAGCGAGCTGAGCTACGGGCCGTCCTTCTTCGTCCAGCGGATCCTTGAGGACCCGATGATGGATCAGCACCTGTTCGTGGGCATGGTGAAGGCGCCGGTGTTCGCCGTCGTCATCGCCGCCATCGGCTGTCGTCAGGGCCTGTCCGTCGGCGGCGATGTCGAGAGCCTGGGCGGCCGGGTCACCGCCGCCGTGGTCCAGGCCATCTTCGCCATCATCTTCCTGGACGCCGTCTTCGCCATGATCTTCCTGGAGCTGGACCTGTGAGCCGCCCTGGAAAGACGCGTGAGCCGCTGGTCGAGGTGCGCGAGCTGAGAAGCTGTTTCGACGACCGCGTGATTCATGATCAACTGGTCCTGGAGGTCGATCGCGGCGAAGTGCTGGGCGTCGTCGGCGGCTCGGGCACCGGCAAGACGGTGCTGTTGAACACCATCCTCGGCCTGAAGGAACCCGAGGGCGGGACCATCCGCCTGTTCGGTCACGACCGTTCGGATCTGACCAAGGAGCAGGCCCTGGACATCGAGCGCCGCACGGGGGTGCTGTTCCAGCAGGGGGCGTTGTTTTCGTCGCTGACGGTGCTGGACAACGTCGCCTCGCCCCTGGTCGAGCACACCGACCTGCCCAAGGCGATGATCCGCGAACTGGCCGAGATGAAGATCGCCATGGTCGGGCTGGGACCGGAATCCCATTATTTGAAGCCCGCCGAACTTTCGGGCGGAATGCGCAAGCGCGTCGGCCTGGCCCGTGCGTTGGCGCTGGACCCGGAGCTGTTGTTTCTGGACGAACCGACCGCCGGACTGGACCCGATCGGCGCCGCCGCCTTCGACGAACTGATCCGGCGCCTGTCGGACGATCTGGGTCTGACGGTCTTCATGATCACCCACGATCTGGATAGTCTTTACGCCATCTGCGACGAGGTGGCGGTGCTGGCCGACAAGCACGTGGTGGCCAAGGCCACGGTGCAAGAACTCGAAAAATCGGAACACCCTTGGATCCGGGAGTATTTCCTGGGTCCGCGCGGCCGCGCCGCGACACGCGCGGCCTGAGGACGAGAGATGGAAAGAGACGCCCATTACGCCGCCGTCGGCATCGCCACAGTCGCCCTTTTGGCGGCGCTGGCGGTGTTCAGCATCTGGCTGGCCCGGTTGCAGTTCAACAACGACTACGACCTGTACGACATCGTCTTCCACGGGCCGGTGCGCGGCCTGTCCGAAGGCGGCGAGGTGCATTTCAACGGCATCCGCGTGGGTGAGGTCACCGACCTGAACCTGGACCCGAAGAAGGGCGACCAGGTCATCGCCCGCATCCGGCTGGACGCCACCACGCCGGTGCGCGTCACCTCGCGCGCCCAGTTGGAGCCGCAGGGCATCACCGGTCTGAACTACATCCAGATCACGGCCGGCAATCCGAACAGCGCCCTGTTGAAGCGCCAGTACCCTGAAAACGTGGTGCCGGTGATCCAGAGCCAGCCGTCGCCGATCGCCGAACTGCTGAGCGGTTCCGGCACGGTGCTGGCCCAGACGGTGGACGCCCTGAACCGCATCAACCGCGTGCTCAGCGACGACAACATCCGCAGTTTCTCGTCCAGCCTGAAGAACGTCGAGGCCATCACCGCCGAGTTCGAGGCTCGCAAGGGAATGCTGGAGCAGTTGGAACAGGCCCTGACCCGCGCCAACTCGGCCATCGCCGAATACGAACGCCTGGGCGTCAGCACCCGCGAACTGGTCGAGGGCGACGGTCGCGCGGCGATCGCCAACATCAACAAGGCCGCCGAACAGGCCCAACAGGCCGTGGCCTCGATCAACCGTATGACCGGCAGTCTGGAAGGTCCCGTGGACGATTTCGCCACCACCGGCCTGCCGCAACTGCAACAGTCCATCCAGGGCCTGGAAGGCGCCACGCGCTCACTGGAGGAACTGATCGACGAGGTGCGGGCCAGTCCGCGCGAGTTCATCGGCCGAGCGCCGACCAAGGAGATGGAGGTTCAGCCGTGACCCGTTCGACCGTGTTCCGCATGGCCCCCGCGAGCCTGGCCGCCGTCCTGATGTCGGGCTGCGCCCTGCTGTCCAGCCCAGATCCGGTGCAGACCTATCGTTTCGGCGGCGTGTCCGCCGCGCCGTCCGTCGCCGCTCGGGGCGCGCCTGTGCAGGTGGCGCTGCGTCGGATCGAGTTTCCCCAGGCGAGCGAGGGCGACAAGATCCTGGGCGTCACCGGATCGCAGACGGCCTATATCAAGGGCGCGCGCTGGATATCGGATGCTCGCGATCTCTACACCGCCAGCCTGGAAAGCGCCTTCTTGGCCCAGTCGACGCGGGTGCGGCTGATCGGTGCGCGCGAGGCGACGCCCGCCGCCCGCGCCCTGGCCCTGGACGTGCGCGCCTTCGAGGCCCGCTATCCGGCGCCGGGCGCCGCGCCCACGGTGGTGGTGACGGTTC
>JAFLCT010000119.1 GCA_017302335.1 Caulobacterales bacterium
ACCAGGCCCAAGCCTCACGCACAGCGCGCGGCAGCCGTCCGTGGGCGGCGACCAGCCGCGTCGAGTGGAAGGCGGCGTCGGGAGCGGCGCCTTCGGGCGCGCCGCCGCCGCGCACGCCGACGATGAACAGGCGCGGCCGCGACTGAGGCAGCCAATGCGCGGCGTCCATTTCCAACGCGCCGACACGATAGCCCGTCTCGGCCATGGCCGCACAGACGGCGGCGAAATCGGTCCCTCCGCCCGAGGTCAACAGGCCGACGACGTTCTCGATCACCACCACACGCGGGCCGCGCCCCTCGGCGTCCAGCCCACGCATCAACCGCCAGAAGCCCCAGAAGGCGCCCGACCGCCGCGCCTCCAGCCCCGCGCGCGCGCGCGCCAGGCTCAGATCCTGACAGGGAGAGGACGCCCAGCACAGGTCGGGGCGGCCCGGCAGGTCAGCCGGGGTCAGGTCCCAGACATCGCCCACCACCGGCGCGATCTCATGGTTGGCGGCGAAGGCGCGGGCCTTGGCCGGGTCCAGATCATTGGCGAAGACCGTGCGGAAGCCCCGCCCCCCCGCGGCCAGCCCCAGCCCCGCCAGCCCGCCGCCGGCGAAGAATTCGAACGCTGTCGGGGCGGATCGATTCGACATTGGCTCAAGCTAGCGCAGTCCGCTCCTCTTGGCGCCCCCGACAACAGCCTTGACCCCGTCGTCGCCTTAACCCTTCCATGCGAGACAAATCGGAGCCACGGTCCATGCGCCTGATCCCCGCCTTCGCCGTCCTGTCCCTGCTGGCCGCCTGCACCCAGGACCCGCCGCAAGGTCCCGACCGGCCCGAGCCGCCCGCGCCGCCGCCCGTGCTAGGCGGGGTCGATCTGGGCCAACCGCTGCGCGCCCTGGGCGCCGAGCCGTTCTGGGGCGTCGACATCACCCCGACCGCGATCAAATACGCCGGCGTCGACCGACCCGAACAGACCGCCCCCAATCCCGGCCCGACGATCACCGGCACGACGGCCGCCTATGCGACCCAGACCGTTCAGGGCGACAGGCTGGAGATCACCCTGATCGCCACCGAATGCTCGGACGGCATGAGCGACCGAACCTATCCCCTGACCGCCCGTGTGGTGATCGGCGCCGAAACGCTGCAAGGCTGTGCGGCCTCGACCGCCGCCATCATGGGCGGAGGCGAGTCCGGGCCGGTTCAGTAGCCTTCGTCTGTAAATCGCCGTCGTCTTCAGCCATAAGCCGACGATGAAATTCCTCGACCAGGCCAAGATCTACATTCGCTCGGGCAACGGCGGCGCCGGTTCGGTGTCGTTCCGGCGCGAGAAATTCATTCCCAACGGCGGTCCCGACGGCGGCGACGGCGGGCGCGGCGGCGATGTGTGGATCGAGGCGGCCGACGGGCTGAACACCCTGATCGACTTCCGCTACCAGCAGCATTTCAAGGCCCAGACCGGCGCCCACGGCCAGGGTCGCAATATGCACGGCGCCAAGGGCGAGGACGTGGTGCTGAAAGTGCCCGTCGGCACTCAGGTGCTGGACGAGGACAAGGAGACGGTCCTGTTGGACATGGATACGCCCGGCAAGGTCGAACTGCTGCTGAAGGGCGGCAACGGCGGCTGGGGCAACGACCGCTTCAAGGGACCGATCAACCAGGCGCCGCGCCACGCCAATCCGGGTCAGGAAGGGCAGGAGCGGTGGATCTGGCTGCGGCTGAAGCTGATCGCCGACATCGGCCTGGCGGGCCTGCCCAACGCCGGAAAGTCGACCTTCCTGGCCGCCGTCAGCGCGGCCCGGCCCAAGATCGCCGACTATCCCTTCACCACCCTGACGCCCAATTTGGGCATGGTGGACCTCAGCCCCTCGGAACGGTTCGTCATCGCCGACATTCCCGGCCTGATCGAGGGCGCCAGCGAAGGCGCCGGTCTGGGCACGCGCTTTCTGGGCCACGTCGAACGCTCGGCCTCGCTGATCCATCTGGTCGACGGGACCCAGGATGACGTGGCGGGCGCCTACGCCACCATCCGCCACGAGTTGGAGGCCTATGGCGGCGGTCTGGGCGAGAAGCCCGAGATCGTGGCCCTGAACAAAATCGACGCCCTGACCCCCGAGGCGCGAGAGGAGAAGGCCGCCGAGCTTGAGGCCGCCTGCGGCCATCGACCGATGCTGGTGTCCGGCGTGTCGGGCGAGGGCGTGCCCGAACTGCTGCGCGCCGCCTGGGCCGAGGTGCGCAAGACGCGCGGCGAGGCGGCGCCGACCGAAGATGAAGAGGTCGTGATCGAAACGCCCGGCGGCTGGCAGCCCTAGGCTGACGCATCGCCCCGTGATAGGTCCGTTTTGAGCATAAGCCCGCGCGAGCCTCGTTCTCTTGCCCTTTTTCCATGCCGGACCCGCGCCCAGGCGCTTCGGTCCCCGCCCAGGCGGGGTGCGTGACGGGCTGGCCCTGACTCCCGGTATGCGGGTCGGCCTGTTCGGCGGATCGTTCAATCCGGCGCACGAAGGCCATCTGCACGTCGCCGAAACGGCCATGCAGCGGCTGGAGCTGGACCGCATCGTCTGGATGGTCTCGCCGCAGAACCCGTTGAAGGACGCCGCCGAGACCGCGCCCCTGGCCGCGCGCATGGACTCGGCCCGCGCCATGGCCCGCGCGCCCGGCATGGTCGTGTCGGACGTGGAGACGCGCCTGGGCACGGTCTGGACCATCGACACCCTGCGCGCCCTGACCGACCGCTATCCGAGCGTGCGTTTCGTCTGGGTCATGGGGTCGGACAATCTGGCCAGTTTCCACCACTGGCGCGGCTGGACCGACATCATGCGGCTGATGCCCATGGCCGTCGTCGCCCGACCCGGGTCGCTGCTGGACAGCCGCACCGCCCCGGCCGCCGCCCGCTTCGCCTCGGCCCGCCTGTCGCCCGAACGGGCGCGCCTGTTGCCCGAGTGCGAGGCGCCCTGCTGGACCTATCTGACGGCGCCCCTGAACCACCAGTCCTCGACCGCCCTTCGGCGCGCGGCGGCGGCGGCGTGACCTCCAGGCCCGTCCGTGCTAGAGAACCGCTTTAGTATGTCCTTCGGAGCCGTAAGCTGACCCCCTCGCCCGCGCACGACGCGCATGACGCCGCCGTTTCGAACACGGCGCATGAGATGGAGCCGATCGCGTCCATCCGCACCGAAGACGGCGCTCCCCTGCCGACCGGCGGCACGCCGCTGGAACAGGCCATCCTGGACAAGCTGGACGAGGACAAGGCCCAGGACATCGTCCTGATCGACCTGCGCGGCAAGTCGCCGATGTCCGACGCCATGATCGTGGCCTCGGGCCGTTCGCACCGCCACGTCGGCGCCCTGGCCGACCACCTGCTGCGTCTGCTGAAGGACCACGGCCTGGGCAAGGCCAAGGTCGAGGGCCTGCCGCACTGCGACTGGGTGCTGATCGACGCGGGCGACGTGGTCATCCACCTGTTCCGCCCGGAAGTCCGCAGCTTCTACAACATCGAGAAGATCTGGTCGGTCGACAGCGGCCATCGCGTCGACAGCCGCGCCTGACTGCGACAGCAACAGCGACAGACCTGTGCGCGGGGCGCGGACTGGCGCATAGCGGCGCCCTCAAGCCGCGAGGTTCCGCGAACCGAGCGGTAGGGCGAACATCATGAAGCTCTCCATCGTCGCCATCGGCAAGCCGGGTCGCGGACCCGAGGCTGAACTGGCCGACGACTATGCCCGGCGCGCGACCCTGACCGGCAAGGCCCTGGGCCTAGGCCCGCTGGATCTGATCGACCTGGAGCCGAAGAAGACCGGCAAGGCGCCGGAGGCGGATCTGATCCTGACCGCCGCCGAGGGCGCGCACCTGATCGCCTGTGACGAACGAGGCAAGACCTTCTCCAGCCGCGCCTTCGCGGACCACATCGCGACCCTACGCGACCGGGGCGAACGGCGCGTGGTCTTCGCCATCGGCGGGGCGGACGGGCTGGACGAACGGGTGCGCGACGCCGCCGCCTCGACCCTGGCCTTCGGTCCCCAGACCTGGCCCCACGCCCTGGCGCGCGCCATGCTGGCGGAACAACTGTATCGGGCGGTGACCATCCTGGCCGGATCGCCCTATCATCGCGATTGATGCGCGCCCTGCTGCCCGTTCTGATCCTGGCCCTGGCGGCCGGACCCGCCGTCGGACGACAGTCCGCCGCGCCCGACGTGCGTCGTCTGGAAAGCGAATACCGCGACGAGGCCGTCCGCGCCCGCCGCCTGCGCGCCGAAGCCGCCGCCGCAGGCCGCGAGATCGCCGGACTCGAGGCCCGACTGGCGACCCTGCGGGCCGAGGCCGACGGCGGCGACGCACGGATGCAGGCCCAGCGTGCACGGCTGAGCGAACTGACCGTGCGCGAAACGGCCCTGGTCGTCGAACTGACCCGCGAGCGCGGGCGTCAGGGGCGGATGCTGTCGGCCTTGCAGATGATGAGCCGACGTCCGCCGCCGCCCCTGCTGGTTCCGGCCGAACGCGCGGTCGATACGGTGCGCGCCGCCATACTGATGAAGGCCATGGCGCCGCAGATCGAAGCCCGCGTCCGCGCCTTGCGCGCACGCCAGGACGAACTGATCCGCGTCCGCCGCCTGGCCGTCCTGTCCAGCGAGGCGCTGCTGACCGCCGAGAGCGAGCAGGGCGATCGCCTGGCTGAGATCGAATCCCTGAGCGCCCGTCGAGCCGCCCTGGCCGCCGTTCTCAAGGCCGAGGCGACCGAGGCCGAACGGGCCGCGCGCGTTCTGGAGACCCGCCTGCGCGCCCTGGGCGGCGACACCGCTGTGCCGGACGCCGCGGACGAAACGGTCCAGAGCCTGCCCGCCGGACGCTCGCGCCTGGCCCGGCCGTTGGCGGGCGAACCGGCCCAGACCTTCGGCGACGGCTCCACCGGCTGGCGCTGGCGGGCGGACCGACGCATGGCCGGGGCGCCGGCCGCCGGGCGCGTGGCCTATGCCGGGCCGTTGGCGGGGTGGGGCCAGGTGGTGATCCTGGATCTCGGTGCCGGTTGGCGCGCCGTCGTGGCGGGTCTGGACGACCTAACCGTCGCGGTCGGAGCGCGGGTCGAGGAGGGCCAGGCCCTGGGCCGCAGCGGCCCGGACGGCGAGGTATATTTCGAACTGCGCCGCGACGAGCGCCCCATCGACCCGGCGCCCTGGCTGTCGTGATGTCCGCAGAAGACCTGCGGCCGGGGAATCCGCTTCCCTTCCCCGTCTGACGCTGATTTTATCGACGAGGGGCGGCTCGGCCACGATTCAGCCGCGACCGCCTCGCCTGATGCCCGCCTGTCGGTTCCGCCGGACCCAAGAAAGAGATCGAATGCGCAAATCGCTCGTCGTCGGCGCCGCCGTCCTGGCGCTGGCCGGATCGGCCGTCGCGGTGCAGAGCCAGACGCCCCGCAACGAAACCTTCCGTATGCTGGAGATGTTCGGCGACATCGTCGGCGCGGTCGAACAGGCCTATGTCGTTCCGGTCGACAACAAGAAGCTGATCGAAGCGGCCTTGCGCGGCATGATGTCGTCGCTGGACCCGCACTCGGACTATCTGCCCCCGTCCGGTTACGGCGAACTGCGTGAACGCACCGAGGGCCAGTATTCGGGCGTCGGCATCGTCATCACCTCCGAGGGCGGGCTGATCAAGGTGGTTTCGCCGATGGACGGCGGCCCGGCGGTCAAGGCGGGCATTCAAGCCGGGGACGTCATTTCCCAGGTCGACGGCGTCAATACCGCGGGCATGACCAATTCCGAAGTGTCGGACAAGCTGCGCGGCCCGGCGGGCACGGCGGTCAAGCTGACCATCCTGCGCGACGGCGCGGACTCGCGTGAGGTCGAGCTGGTCCGCGACGTGATCCGCATCGATTCCGTCACCGGGCGGCTGGAAGGCGACCTGGCCTATGTCCGCGTCTCCAGCTTCAACCAGAACACCGGGACGGAGCTGACCACGGTCATCGAACGGCTGCGGCGCGAGAATCCGAACATCGCGGGCTATGTGCTGGACCTGCGCAACAATGGCGGCGGCCTGTTGCCGGCGGCCATCGCCGTGTCCGACGCCTTCCTGGAGCGCGGCGAGATCGTCAGCCAGCGCGGGCGCCGACCCGACCAGATCGAGCGCTATGCCGCCACCGCCGGCGACCTGACCGGCGGCAAACCGATGGTGGTGCTGATCAACTACGGCTCGGCCTCGGCGTCCGAGATCGTGGCCGGCGCCCTGAAGGACCATCAGCGCGCGACCCTGGTCGGCCTGACCAGCTTCGGCAAGGGGTCGGTTCAGACCGTCTTCCCCCTGCGCGGGGGCCAGGACGGCGCCCTGTATATGACCACGGCGCGCTATTACACGCCGTCGGGACGCTCGATTCAGAAAATCGGCATCGAACCGGACCTAGAGGTGTCGCGCTCGGCGGCCGAGGCGCGGATCATCTCGCGCTCCAACTTCGTCTATTCGGAAGCCGCCTACGCCACCGCCCTGGACGCCTCGATCGGGGCCGAACGGCGCGGGCCGCACGCCGCGCACGAGGCGCCGGGCGCGAATTATCCGGCCGACAAGGACTATCAGTTGGAACGGGCGTTCGAACTGCTCCGCGTCGGCGGCGAGCTGAGCCGCCTGCCCGCGCCGGGGGCTGATATCGTCATCGACGGAAACGTGCCCGAGACCGCCGCCGAACCCGCCGCCCAGCCCTAGGCGCGAGCGCGTCCAACGTGGTGAACGGCCCGTTAGGCTTTCTTAACCGGGCCGCCGCACACTGACCTCGCAAGAGGTCCGTTCGTCCCGCCATGTTCGCCAAACGCCAGTCCGCTCTCGCCGCCGCCGCCGGGTCGCCGCCCGCGCCGAAAGGCCCGCTGATTCCCGCCGGTGCGCTAAAGGCGCTGGTCAAGAAGCCGCCGGTCATCGTCGGCGCCGCGGGCCTGTTCCTGCTGGCTGCGGTGGCCCTGTTCGTGGTGGTTCTGGGCGACCCGCGCGCGGGCGCCCCCTCGGCCCGCGTGGCGCTGAAGCGCGCGCCCGCCGAGGCTGCGCCCGTTCCGACCGGTTTCGAGGCCTTCTCAATGGGCGCCATGGACCTGTATCAGGACCTGACCGGGACCGGCGATCCGGCCCTGACGGGCGCGTCCGGCGGCGAGGCTCTGATC
>JAFLCT010000012.1 GCA_017302335.1 Caulobacterales bacterium
ATGCGGCGGCCCTGGCCAAGGCCGGGCGCGCGGGCGTCACGGCCGAGGCGCCGCGCGCCACCAATCAGAAGCTCTATGACGAGGTCGATCCGCTGGCCGCCCCGGCCTTCGCCGACAAGATCGCCCTGCTGTCGGAAATGGACGCCTGGGCGCGCGCTCGCGATCCGCGCGTGGTCCAGGTCTCGGCCTCCCTGGTCGGCGAACGCCGCGCCATCGAGATCCTGCGCGCCGACGGACGGCTGGTGCGCGACATCCGCCCCCTGGTCCGGCTGAACGTCTCGGTCACGGTCGAGAAGGATGGCCGACGTGAAACCGCCTCGGCGGGCGCAGGCGGACGAGCGGGCTTCGAAACCTGGATCGCGCCCGACCGCTGGCAGGGCCAGATCGACGAGGCCCTGCGTCAGGCCCTGGTCAACCTGGACGCCGTCGACTGCCCGGCGGGCGAGATGGAGGTGGTGCTGGGCGCCGGCTGGCCCGGCGTGTTGCTGCACGAGGCGGTCGGCCACGGCTTCGAGGGCGACTTCCACCGCAAAGGCAGCTCGGTCTTCAACGGCATGATGGGCAAGCGCGTGGCGGCGCCGGGCGTCACCGTGGTCGATGACGGCTCCATCGCCGGGCGCCGCGGCTCCCTGTCCATCGACGACGAAGGCACGCCGACCTCGCGCACCGTCCTGATCGAGGACGGGATCATGGTCGGGTTGATGCACGACCGGCTTTCGGCGCGCCAACTGGGCGCGGCGGCCACCGGCAACGGACGACGCCAGTCCTTCGCCCATATGCCGATGCCGCGCATGACCAACACCTTCATGGAGGGCGGGCGCGACAGCCGGGCCGACATGATCGCCTCGACCAAGCGCGGTCTCTACGCCGCCAATTTCGGCGGCGGACAGGTGGACATCACCAACGGCAAATTCGTCTTCCAGTGCACCGAGGCCTATCTGATCGAAGACGGTCGCATCACCGCCCCCGTGCGCGGCGCCACCTTGATCGGCGACGGGGCCACCGCCTTGCAGAACATCACCATGATCGGCGACGACTTCGCCTTCGATCCCGGCGTCGGCGTCTGCGGCAAGGCGGGCCAGGGCGTGCCGGTCGGCATCGGCCAGCCGTCCTTGAAGATCGGCGGCCTGACTGTCGGCGGCACCGCCGTTTAAGGCTCGGCCTTCCAGGCCGGACCGACGATCTCGAACCCGGCGGCGTCCAGTCGGTCCAGCACCCCGCCCGGTTCGGCCAGCATCCGCAACGGCGCGACCGCCAGGGTCACGCCCGTTTCGTGCAACGCCCCGTCGATCGCCTCGACCCACAGGCCGTTCAACTGCGGTCCGATCGCCGGGTCGCCGTAGGGCCAGCACTGGAACAAGGCCCGGTCCAACGGCGAGGCCACGACCTCGGCCACCCGCCAGCGCCGCCAGGCCTCGGCCCGCGCCCGGAAGCCGTCGGGTCCCGCCTCGGCCGCCGCGATGGCGGCGCGGATGCAGGGGGCATAGGCTTGGGGCGGTTGGGAGATCAGCGATTCGATGATCTCGTCGCCGCGCACGAAGCCGACCGACCGGACGGAAATACGGGCCTTGCGCGCCGCCCGCCGCACCGCATCGCCCGCCAACCGATCCCCGCGCCGATAGCCCGCCCGATCCCGCAGCAGATCGAAACTCAACATCACCGGGCTGCTGCGCCGCCAGGTCTCGTTGCGTTCGTCGGCCATGACGGTCTCAAGCCGCGCATTCCAGTCCGCACCCAGATAATCGACGTGATCGAGGCCTTCGGGCAGGGCGCCGATCGTACGGATGCGCCAGATCAGCCGCAGAAGATCGCTGCCCGAAACGCGCCCGACCGGCGGCGTCATCACCCGCTGCACGCGGGCCGTCGCCGCCTCCAGGGCGTCGGGCCGCCAGTCCAGATCGTCGGGCGTCCCGATCAAGTCGCCGACCAGGATCAAGGTCGAGCCGTCGCGCGTGATCTCCCACATCGGCGCGCCCGACCGTCGCGCCGTGACGACCACGTCTTCGACCGCGTTCGCTGCGGATGCAGCCTCAGGTCCGGGTGTCTGGGCGAACGTCGGCGAAGGTCCAAGAAGAACCGCCAAGAGTATCGCCGCCGCAATCGTCTTCATGTTTGTCGGCATATTTCACAATGAGCCAAGATTTGCGGCTGAACCTAGGCCAAAACCATCGACGACATTACAAGCGTTTCAATATCTGACTGAAATTTAATGCATCTGTCTCGATTGTAACGGGACTCTTTTCCCGTGGCGCCGCCTTCTGACGCCAAGAGGGAAGTTACATGAATCGAATGACCGTCGCCGCGAGCGCCGCCGCCTTGGCCTTCGTCGCTTGTTCCGCACAGGCCCAGACCGCGCCCAGGCCGTCCTCCGCCGCGCCGGTCGAGGACGCGGACCAACGGGGCGTTCTGATCTTCCGCCCCGACTTCTTCGCCGACCAGCGGCCGAACACGGCGCTGGACATGGTCAACCGCGTGCCCGGCTTCAGCACAAGCGACGGCGACGGCGCCCGGGGTTTCGAAGGCGCGGTCGGCAACATCCTGATCAACGGCGCCCGCCCGGCGTCCAAGAACGACACCGGCACCTCGGTCCTGTCACGCACGCCGGCGACCCAGGTCGAACGCATCGAGCTGATCCGCGGCGGCGCGCCCGGCATCGATATGCAGGGTTTCTCCGAGGTGGTGAACGTCATCACCCGGCGCGAGGACATCCGCCAGTCGGTCCTGACGGTGACGCAAAGCCTGTTCAACGGCGGTCCCGACGTCTTCGGCGCCAACTATCAGTTCACGGCCCGCAGCGGCGAACGCTCCTGGGGTTTCGTCCTCAGCGACAACATCAGCACCAGCGACGGCAACGGCGTCGGCCGCGTGGTGCGCGTCGGGCCGGGCGGAACGGTCCTGCGCGACGAGGCACTGCGCACCGAAGGCTACGGCGGCGGCAACGGTCTGCGCGGCAACTATGCGGCGCCCTTCATGGGCGGCAAGATCGACCTGACCGCCCGCATCGGCGTGTCCGACTGGCGCGGCGCCTCGGTTCAGACCGCGCCGACCGTCCTGCGCGACAGCGCGAATTTCAACGACAGCCTCAACGGCGAACTGGGCGTGGTCTTCACTCGCCCCCTGGCCGACAAACTGTCGCTGGAGAGCCGCTTCATCCACACCGTGTCCGACTTCGAGAACCGTTCGACATCCAACGGCTTCGTCGGAGCGGTCGTCAGCGACGACATGGTCTTCGAATCGACCGGTCTTCAGTCCGAGACCATCCTGCGCGGCCTGTTGCGCTGGGAACGGTCGCCCGCCCTGACGCTCGAAGGCGGCGGCGAGGTGGCCTACAATCTGCTGGACACCGAACAGGCCTTCACCGTCAACGGCGCCCATGTGCCCCTGCCCTCGGCCAGCGTGAAGGTGGAGGAGACGCGCGGCGAGGCGTTCGGCCGCGGCGCCTGGCGCGTTCGCCCCAATCTGACGCTGGAAGGCGGTCTGCGGCTGGAGGCGTCGACCATCAGCCAGTCCGGCGACGCCCGTCAGGAGAAGAGCTTCTTCTTCGCCAAGCCGCGTTTCCAGGCCACCTGGACGCCAATGCCCGGCCATCAACTGCGTGTCCGCGTCGAGCGCGAGGTCGGCCAGCTCGATTTCGACGACTTCGCCGCCTCGGCCGAACTGGACAGCGACACCGTGTTCGGCGGCAATGTCGACCTGGAGCCGGAATCCCGCTGGATCGGCGAAGTCGTCTATGAGCGCCGTTTCTGGGGCGACGGCGTGGTCAGCCTGGGCTACCGCCGCGACGCGGTCAGCGACTACATCGACGTCATCCCGCTGCGGAACGGCCTGTCGGCGGTCGGCAACATCGGCGACGGCTGGTACGAGCAGATCGCGTTGAACGTCGTCCTGCCCATGGACCGCTTCGGCTTCACCGGCGGGCGTTTCACCTTCCGCAACAACTGGATCGACACCGAGGTCACCGACCCGACGACCGGCCGGAAGCGCAGCGTCTCCAACCTGCGCGAGAGCCAGCCCAATTTCGGGATCAGCCAGGACATCGCCGCCTGGAAGATCCAGTGGGGCGTCACCACCCTGACCCGTCTGGGCCAGACCACCTACAATCCCGATTTCACCGCCCGCTGGCGCGCCGGCAGCGACTATCTGCAAGCCTATGTCGAGTACAAGCCGACCCCGACCCTGTCGGTTCGGGCGCAACTGACCGACTGGGACGACTTCGTCTTCGTGCGCACGGCCTACGCCGACCGCGTCACGCGCCCGGTCGCCTATGTCGAGACCCGCACCATCAACCCCCGGACCTTCTGGAATTTCCAGATCCGCAAAACCTTCTGAGCCAAGACTTTCCGACCAAGGAAGACCGCAGACCTATCCGTAAATTAACCCACCTTTCCGCGTTGTAACTGGAGCCTGCCCGAGACCGACAGCATGGTCGGCCGCAGGGAGGATCACCATCATGCGCAAGGCCTTGTGGCTGTGCGGCGCCGCCGCCGTTTTCGTCGCACACCCCGTCTTGGCCCAGACCGCGCCCGCCCCTACGGCGGCGGTCGATGCGGGCCAGCAGGGCGTGCTGGTGTTCGAACCCGCCTTCTTCGCCGAGGCCCGGCCCGACACGGTCCTGGATATGCTGGCGCGTCTGCCCGGCTTCAATCTGGAGTCCGGCGACAGCGACACGCGCGGTTATGCGGGCGCGGGCGGCAACGTCCTGGTCGACGGCCAGCGCCCGGCCATCAAGTCCGAAGGCCTGGACCAGTATCTGCGCCGCATCTCGGCCGCCTCGGTCGAGCGCATCGAACTGATCCGGGGCGGCGCGCCGGGCGTGGATATGCAGGGCCGGTCGGTTGTCGCCAACATCATCGTGCGCCGTACGGTGACGACCCAGCGGGTGATCGAGTTCAACCCCTATTTCTATCCCACCGGCTATATCGGGCCGATGATCCGCGCCTCCTATTCCCGGCGCGAGGGTCAGTCGCAGGAAGAGATCGCCTTCAGCGCCACCTCGGACCAGCGCATCGACCTGGCCGGTGACGGTTACCGTCGTCGCTATGACGCCAACGGCAATCTGATCCAGGACGCGCAACTGGATCTGCACGACCTGTTCCGCAATGTGAACCTGGCCGGGGCCGTTCAGCGCCCGGTTCACGGCGGCCTGCTGCGGGTCAACGGTCTGCTCAACTACGACATGGGCCGTATCACCCAGGCGCTGGCCGTCGTGGCGGGCGCGGGCCAGAACGAGCGTAGTCAGCAAGAGTTCGAAGGCGTCAACGGCGAGGTCGGCCTGCGCTGGACCCGCCCTCTGAGCGACCGCACCGAGCTGGAGCTGACGGGGCTTCAACGCCTGTCCAAGGGCGACTTCGCCGCGCCCTTCTCACGCGGCGGCTTCAACTCGGTCTTCACCTCGAACGATACGGCGGGCGAAAGCATCGTGCGCGGCCTGACCCGTTACCGGCCCAACGACCGCTGGGCCTTCGAGGGCGGCGGCGAGGTCGCCTACAACTTCCTGGACGGGACCACGACCTATGCCGAGAACGGCGTGGCGATCACCCTGCCCTCGGCCTCCGTCAAGGTCGAAGAGTTGCGCGGCGAGGTCTTCGGCCAGGCGACCTGGCGGCCCGGCCCGCATCTGACGCTGGAAGGCGGTCTGCGCGTCGAGGTGTCCGAGATCAGCCAGTCCGGCGACATCGACCGCTCCAAATCCTTCACCTACGCCAAACCGCGCCTGCAATTGACCTGGACGCCGGTCGCGGGCCACCAGTTGCGCCTGCGTTACGAACGCGAGGTGGGCCAGTTGGACTTCGGCGACTTCGTCGCCTCTTCAGAGGTGACGCTGGGCCAGGTGACGGCCGGCAACCCGGACCTGGTGCCCAACCAGACCGACACCTTCGAGGCCGTCTATGAACGCCGCTTCTGGAGCGAGGCGGTGTTGCAGTTGCAGGCGTCGCACAGCCAGGTGCGCGACTTTATCGGCATCATTCCGCTGGTCGGCGGCTTCGACGCCGTCGGCAACATCGGCGACGGGTCCCAGGACCTGTTCCAGGCCCGCCTCACCCTGCCGCTGGACCGGCTGGGCGTCGCCAACGCCCGGTTTCAGGCGCGCGGCACCTGGACCCGTTCGCGGATCACCGACCCCCTGACGGGCCAAGAAGTCGACTTCCCCGGCAGCGACGGCTTCGGCTGCGGCGTCAACTTCAACCACGACCTGGACGGCGGCCGTTGGAGCTACGGCTTCGACCACGGCTGCGACACCGACGCCGGTTACAACTACCGGACCCGCGAGCTGCGCTACAACCACTCGACGCCGTTCATCACCCTGTACGGTCAGTGGAAGCCCGCCGACGACCTGACGGTGCGGCTGGAGGTCGGCAATGCGGGCGTGCGTGAACTGAGCCGCGAACGCTGGGTCTATTCCGGCCCGCGCAACACCGCGCCCCTGGCCTTTTACGAACAACAGCAGACCAGCGCCTATCCCTGGTTCTTCCTGCAATTCCGCAAGACGCTGTAGGCGGAGCGGCCCCCAGGCTCTGCGTCCTCGTTTCCCGCCGCATCTACGGACCTGACCCGAGGACGACGGCGGGCGGGAGTGAACGAAGCGCACGACCTCGCGCATGGCGACGCCCCAAGCCACGAGCGGTAGGGCTGCAAACCCGCCCTCAAGCAGCGAGCGACCGCGTCGTGAGCGATAGGGCCGCAAACCCGCCCTCAAGCAGCGAGCGACCGCGTCGTGAGCGTTAGGGCCGCAAAAAAGAGCGGCGTCTCGATCGAGACGCCGCCCTCCTCCGTTCAGACCTCTGAAGAGATCAGTGGTTCGAAGCGTCGTTGGCCCCGTGCGACCAGCCCTTGATCAGGAAGCTGACCAGGATGAAGGCCACGCCGATGCCGACGCCCCACCAGCCCAGCTTCGAGAAGCCGTCCAGCGAGGTCGCCAGAGCGCCCTGAGGGTCCAGAACCTGACCGCCGACCGTCTCGGTGCCCATCAGGCCGGCGATCTTGCCGCCGACGAACTGGGCGATGGACGAGGCCAGGAACCAGACGGCCATCATGAAGCTGACCACCGAAGGCAGCGACAGCTTGGTGATCTCCGACAGGCCCACGGGCGACAGGAACAGCTCGCCGGTGGTGTGCAGCAGATACAGCATGGCCAGGATCATCAGCGGCATCTGGAAGGCGGGGCTGACCATGCCGGAACCCGCCGCCCAGACCACGACCAGGAAGCCCAGACCGACCTGAACCAGGCCCAGTCCGAACTTCATCGTCGGGTTCGGGTCGCGCTTGCGCGCCGCCAGCCAGGCCCACATCGCCGCGAAGATCGGGGCGAAGATCAGGATGAAGCCGGCGTTGAACGACTGCACCTGAGCGGCCGTGATGGTCGAGTTGACCCACAGTCCGGGGTTGGTGATTCCCGCCGCGGCCAGTTGTTCCGGCGTGCCGATGGTGACGCCGAGAAGCTGCACGGCCTGGGACGTGATGGACAGATCGACGTTGCGGTCCGCGAACAGGTTCAACGAGGTGCCGGCCTGTTCGAACAGGGTGAAGAAGACCACCGCGCCGAAGATCAGCACCAGGGCCAGCATCATCCGCTGACGCTGGACCCAGGTCTTGCAGACGAAGGCGATGATCCAGACGATCGCCGCCAGCGAAGCCAGGGTCGAGAAGCCCAGCACGGTGCCGACCAGGGCGTTGCGCTGCACCAGGAACCAGACGGCGCCCACGCCCAGAACGGCCAGGATATAGATCAGCCATTCACGGTTGATCGGCCCGAACACCGGACGCTTGATCAGTTCGGGATTGGGCGATTCACCCTTGCCCTCCAGCAGAGGCTTGCCCAGCACGAAGACGACCCAGCCCAGGGCCATGCCGACCCCAGCCAGGCCGAAACCGGCCCACCAGCCCACCGTCTGGCCCAGAAGACCGCACAGCACCGCGGCCCAGAACGAACCCAGGTTGATGCCGTAGTAATAGAGGGTGAAGCCCGAATCCCGGCGCGGATCGCCTTGAGGATACAGTTGGCCGACGATCGAGGAGATGTTCGGCTTCAGGAAGCCGACGCCCATGATGATCAGCGAGATGGCCAGATAGAAGATGTTGACGCCTTGGGTGTCGCGCGACTGTTTCATCTCGTACTGGCCGGTCGGCAGAACGGCGGGCAGGGGCGAACCGGCGGGCAGGCCCTCGACGGCGATGCCGCCGCCTTCGGCCGGGCCGAAGCTGTAGTTCTGGCCGTTGACCACGATCGAAACCTCGCGGCCCGCGCCGCGGCCTTCCGAGGCGATCTCATAGGATTGACCGGCGTAGGTCAGGCTCTCGGTCGCCGGACGCCCCTCATAGGCCATCATGCCATGGCCCGCGACCAGCAGCAGGGCGCCGAAGGCGATGGCCTTGCGCGTGCCGATATAGCGGTCCGCCACGATGCCGCCGATCAATGGCAGCAGATAGACCAGCGAGGTGTAGGACCCATAGGTCGAACTGGCCGTGGCGTCGTCGAACAGGAAATGTTGCGTCAGATAGAAGATCAGGATCCCGCGCATACCGTAATAGGAGAACCGCTCCCACATCTCGGCGAAGAACAGGATGATCAGACCCTTGGGGTGGTTCTTCAGGATCTGCATCAGGACGGGCAGCCCCGTCACGAAGGTGACGATCAGCCCCAACAGGATGACGATATTCATACGGTGCCTTTTTGCGTGTGCCGGGCCATCACGGCCAGTGGTCTGGCCTACAGCGCATTCGCCTCCCCCGACGATGGCGCGATAGGACCACCGTGAGGCGGTCATTACAAGCCGTAACCGTCAGTGATCGGCGCTTACCAAAACGACCGCCCCCTTGCATCGCGGCCTCGCGTGGGACATTCGCCAGCCATGCACAACGCGCCCATCACCACCGTCGGTCTGGATGCCGACGACACCCTTTGGCACAATGAGACGATCTTTCGTCTGACCCACGACCGGTTCGTGGACCTGCTGGACGACCACGGCGATCCAGAGACCATCGAGACGCGTCTGGCCGAGGTCGAGCGCCGCAACCTGCGTCTTTACGGCTATGGGGTGAAGGGCTTCACCCTGTCGATGATCGAGACCGCCATGGAGCTGTGCGACGGCGGCGCGCCGCCCGAAGTGGTGCGTGAAATCCTGGCTGCCGGGCGCGAGATGCTGGCCCATCCGGTCGAGACCCTGCCCGGCGTCGACGAGGCCCTGGCGGCCCTGTCGGAACGCTATCGCCTGGTGCTGATCACCAAGGGCGACCTGATGGATCAGGAGCGCAAGGTCGCCGCCTCGGGTCTGGGCGACCTGTTCGCCGCCGTCGAGATCGTGTCCGAGAAGGACAGCCTCACCTATGAGACCCTCTTCGCCCGGCACGGCACGGGCGCGGACCAGGCCGTCATGGTCGGCAACTCCATGAAGTCCGACGTCCTGCCCGCGCTCCAGGCCGGCGCCTGGGGCGTGCATATCCCCTACCACATCACCTGGGCGCACGAACTGGCCGACGCCCCCGTGGGACACCCCCGCTACGGCTCGCTGGCGTCGATCACCGAGCTGCCGAACTGGACGGCGGCCATCGCGGACCAATAGCCCAAGGTCAGCGAGAGGCCGACAACCGCTCTTCGATACGGTTCATCTGATCAATCTCCTGACGCTGGGCCACGGTGATGGATTCGCACAGGGCTTTCAGCTCGGGATCGGACAGATTGGCCTCGCGGCACATCAAGATGGCCCCCGAATGATGCGGTATCATCGAGTTCACGAACTGGCGGTCGTCGATCGCGGCCTGTGAGCGGGTGGCCATGAACGAACCGACCGTCAGAACCACGAACAGGGCGCACAGACCCAGGTTCAGTTTCCGATCAGGAAACATATGCGGCATGGTCAGCAGCATCAGGATGCCCATCGGCGCCCACATGGTCACCGCCATGTAGAACATATTGAGATTGCTCCTGAAGTCTATCCAGCCATCGATCATGCTGAACATGACCAGATACATGATCACCAGGCCGGGAATCATGTTCAGCCAAAACATCTGATAGGGACCGCCACGCAACATTCCAGTTCCCATGGCCCCTTCCATCTTCATGTCGGCGGGGTGTTCGTGAGCATTTGTGTTGTCGTCGTGCGTCATAGCCGGTCTACCTCCAACTGATTACCCAGCGAGCAGATCGAAAACATAACACAGGTTTGCCAATTCCGCCTCCGGGGTCGCCAGGACACGGGTAAAGAGGCAAGAGGAAAGGCTCGCATTGTCGGTGATCGCGACGGCGATGGGGGCGGCGCCCGCGTTCCGGCGTCCCGGATTCGATCAGCGAGCTGCCGGCCCCGGCGGCTCAGATCGGTTGAACGCCGACAGCGTTAACCCCGAAGCGGTCCATAGGTCTCGTGATACCGCCTTGGTCCCACGACAGGCATCAGAAGGTTTCTGACGAACGCCGGCAGACGGGCCGCATTCGACATCTTGTCGGTCATGGACTGGACATGACGCACACGGTCACGCCGGAGGCTTTCGAATCGCCGCGCCGCGAAACGCCAGTCGGTGTTGGCGCCCAGGAGGTCGCCCAGCGCATTGGCGTCTTCCAGGGCCAGGGCGACGCCTTGCGCCCATACCGGGGCCGTGGCGTGCGCGGCGTCTCCGATCAGGACGACGCGGTCGTTCGCCCAGGCGTCCAGGCGAACCTCTTCGAGCGGCGACCAGTGGACGCTGCCTGGGTTCGAAGTCAGGTAATCCAGAGTGTCCCTGACCCGCTTCGGGAAGCCCTCGAAGACGGCCGAAATCTCAGCACCCAGCAGCGTGGCGTCTGTCTTCTGATCAGCGGAGGCGCCCCCGCTCACGCTGGCCCAGCCATAGACTTCGCCATCGCCGACCGGGATCAGCAGAAACAGCGACCGCGGCCCGGCCCACACCGTCCAACCATCAACGCCGGGGTCCGGCGCGATGAAACGCCAGCTCGCCCGCGACAATACGGCCGACCGCGTCTGGGCGCCGGGAAAGGCATGGGCGCGCGTCCGGGAGTGCACGCCGTCGGCGCCGACCAGCAGGCGTCCCGTGACCGCTTCCCCGCTTTCGAGCATGGCGACGACGGCTGCTTCGGTCTGGCGGATGTCCGTCACCGAGCGCGACATCTGGAACAGGTCCGCGGGAAGCCCTTGCTGGAGCGCCGCGAGCAGGTCGGATCGTTTGACGCAGCGCGGCCGGTGCTCGGCGCCCCAAAAGGCGTCTTCGTCGATCTCGAACACCAGGCGATCACGGTGATCGCGATATTCACGGCGGCGGGTCGGTCGGCCCATCTGGGAGACAGGCTCGCGCAAGCCCATCTGATTCAGGGCGGCGATCGCATTGCCAGGCAGGTTGACCGCGAAACCGTCATTGGAAAAGACGTCGCGCCGCTCCAATGCGACGCAAGGGATATGGGCTTGGAAAAGTCGCCGGGCGAGCGCCACGCCCGCCAGACCGGCGCCGACCACGATCACATCGCGGGACAGGTCCGAAACCATGCACCCTCGCCTCTGGTTCTGCTCCCAACCTAGACGGACAGCTCTCGCTGTCGCAAGCGCGGCTCTTAGAGCGGGCCGACGGGTCGCCAAGGCTCGGATAAGCGCTTGCCCCCGCCGCCGCCCGTCTTTAGACGGGCCGCTTAGCCGACAAGCCGCCGGACCGATGCGCCTCCCCGCGCCGGCCTATGCGCGCGCCTTGAGGCCAGAGGACCCGCCGTGACCCACACCGACGCCAGCCACGAGGAAAGGGACGCCATGATCCGCGCCGCCTTGGCCGAGCGCGGCGATTCCGGCGTCACCCCCCGGCACGCCCTGTTCTACTTTTTCGGCGATGACGCGGCCCTGGGCGACCTGAACGAGGTCGCGCGCCGCGCCGGCTATCTGACGCGGGGGTCCGAGGACACCCTGATCCTCGAAACGACGATGGCGGTGGACGAAGCCTCGTTCACGCCCGTGTCCACCATGATGCAGACCTGGGCCGCGGCCTTCCAGCTCGACTACGACGGCTGGGAGTGCGCGGTCGTGACGAATTGAGAGCCTGAACGATGCCCAAGCGCACGGACATCCAGTCCATCCTGATCATCGGCGCCGGCCCGATCGTCATCGGCCAGGCCTGCGAGTTCGACTATTCCGGCGTCCAGGCCTGCAAGGCGCTGAAGGCCGAGGGTTACCGGGTCATCCTGGTGAACTCGAACCCCGCCACCATCATGACGGACCCGGAGGTGGCCGACGCCACCTATATCGAGCCGATCACGCCCGAGGCGGTCGAGAAGATCATCGCCGCCGAAAAGCCCGACGCGCTTCTGCCCACCATGGGCGGCCAGACCGCCTTGAACACCGCCCTGGCCCTGGACGCTTCGGGCGCGCTAGCCCGCCACGGGGTCGAGATGATCGGCGCCCGCGCCGAGGTCATCGACAAGGCCGAAGACCGCCAGAAATTCCGCGACGCCATGGACAAGCTGGGTCTGGAAAGCCCCCGCAGCCGCGCCGTCCACCACATCGACGAGGCCGAGGACGCCCTGGCCTTCGTCGGCCTGCCCGCCATCGTCCGCCCGTCCTTCACCCTGGCCGGCACCGGCGGCGGCATCGCCTACAATGTCGAGGAGTTTCGCGAGATCGTCGAGCGCGGCCTGGACCTGTCGCCGACCACCGAGGTGCTGATCGAGGAATCGGTTCTGGGCTGGAAGGAGTTCGAGATGGAGGTGGTCCGCGACAAGGCGGACAACTGCATCATCATCTGCTCGATCGAGAACGTGGACCCCATGGGCGTCCACACCGGCGATTCCATCACCGTGGCCCCGGCCCTGACGCTGACCGACAAGGAATATCAGCGGATGCGGACCGGCTCGATCAACGTCCTGCGCGAGATCGGCGTCGAGACCGGCGGATCGAACGTCCAATGGGCGATCAATCCCAAGGACGGCCGCATGGTCGTCATCGAGATGAACCCGCGCGTGTCGCGCTCATCGGCCCTGGCGTCCAAAGCCACCGGCTTCCCGATCGCCAAGGTCGCCGCGAAACTGGCCGTCGGCTACACCCTGGACGAGCTGACCAACGACATCACCAAGGTGACCCCGGCGTCGTTCGAGCCGAGCATCGACTACGTCGTCACCAAGATCCCCCGCTTCGCCTTCGAGAAATACCCGGGGTCCGAACCCCTGCTGACCACCTCGATGAAGTCGGTGGGCGAGGTCATGGCCATCGGCCGCACCTTCCAGGAATCAATGCAGAAGGCCCTGCGCGGCCTGGAGACCGGCCTGTCGGGCTTCGATGAGGTCGAGATCGACGATGTGGCCAACGCCGAGGACGATGCGGGCGCCCGCGCCGCCGTGGTTCGCGCCCTGGGCCTGCCCACGCCCGACCGCATCCGCGTCATCGCCCAGGCCTTCCGTCACGGCCTGACGGTGGAAGAGGTCGAGGCCGCCTGTTCCTATGAACCCTGGTTCCTGCGCCAGATCGCCGACATCGTGCGCACCGAGGGCCATATCCGCGTCCAGGGCCTGCCGACCGAGGCCGCCGACTTCCGCCGCCTGAAGGCCAAGGGCTTCTCCGACGCGCGACTGGGCCAACTGACGGGCCAGACTGAAAAGGCCGTTCGCGCCGCCCGCCGCGCCCTTGGCGTGCGCCCGGTGTTCAAGCGCATCGACACCTGCGCGGCCGAGTTCGCCTCGGCCACCGCCTATATGTATTCGACCTATGAGACCGGCGCCCTGGGCCAGGTTCCCGACTGCGAAGCCGAGCCGTCGGATCGCAAGAAGGCCGTCATCCTGGGCGGCGGCCCGAACCGCATCGGTCAGGGCATCGAGTTCGACTACTGCTGCTGCCACGCGGCCTTCGCCTTCGACGACATCGGCGTCGAGTCGATCATGGTCAACTGCAACCCCGAGACGGTCTCGACCGACTACGACACCTCGGACCGCCTGTATTTCGAGCCGCTGACGGCCGAGGACGTGCTGGAGCTGATCGACGTCGAACGGTCCAAGGGTCAGTTGCTGGGCGTCGTCGTCCAGTTCGGCGGCCAGACGCCGCTGAAACTGGCCCACGCGCTGCAAGACGACGGCGTGCGGATCCTGGGCACCAGTGTCGACTCCATCGACCTGGCCGAGGACCGCGAGCGGTTCCAGCAGATGCTGACCGACATCGGCCTGATGCAGCCGCCCAACGCCCTGGCCCGCAGCGCCGAGGAAGCCGCCGACAAGGCCGAACAGGTCGGCTATCCGGTCGTGCTGCGCCCCTCCTATGTGCTGGGCGGCCGCGGCATGATGATCGTCCACGACCGCGAACAGTTGGACCGCTACGTCCATGAGGCCATGCGCGTCTCGGGCGACGACCCGGTGCTGATCGACCACTATCTGAACCGCGCCACCGAGGTCGACGTCGACGCCCTGTGCGACGATCAGACGGTCTTCGTCGCCGGCGTTCTGGAGCACATCGAAGAGGCCGGCGTCCATTCCGGCGACAGCGCCTGCTCCATGCCGCCGCACTCGCTGCGGCCGGACATCATCGCCGAGCTGAAGCGTCAGACCGAGGCCATGGCCCGGGCGCTGAAGGTCCGCGGCCTGATGAACGTCCAGTTCGCCATCGAGGAGCCGCACTCGGACGCGCCGCGCATCTTCGTGCTGGAGGTCAATCCGCGCGCCAGCCGCACCGTGCCCTTCGTCGCCAAGACCATGGGCGCCCCGGTCGCCGCCATCGCCGCCAAGGTCATGGCGGGCGAACCCCTGGCCGGTTTCGGCCTGACCGACCGGCCTCTGGATCACATCGCGGTCAAGGAAGCCGTCTTCCCCTTCGCCCGCTTCGCCGGGGTCGACACCGTCCTGGGTCCCGAGATGCGCTCGACCGGCGAGGTCATGGGCCTGGACTGGCGCCGTGACGGCGAGACCGATCTGGCGCCCGCCTTCGCCCGCGCCTTCCTGAAGTCCCAGATCGGCGGCGGCACCGTCCTGCCCTCCTCGGGCTGCGCCTTCATCTCAGTCAAGGACAGCGACAAGCCCTTCATCCTGGAGGCGGCCCAAACCCTGCTCGACCAGGGATTCAGCGTCATCGCCACCGGCGGCACCCACGCCTATCTGGCGGAACAGGGGCTGGAGGTCGGCCTGGTCAAGAAGGTGCTGGAGGGCCGCCCCCACATCGTCGACGCCATGAAGAACGGCGAGGTCCAACTGGTCATCAACACCACCGAGGGCAAGCAGTCGTTGCAGGACAGCTTCAGCCTGCGCCGCACGGCCCTGATGATGAAGATCCCCTATTACACCACCGCCGCCGGCGCCCTGGCCGCCGCCCAGGCCATCGCGGCGCTTCGGGCGGGGGAAATGGATGTGAAGCCGATCCAGGCTTACGGCTAAGCCGAAATCAAATCTTCACAGCCTTCCTCAGAGCGGCGTTAATGCGGCCTTGCCAGCCAGGCCCTTGGCCTCGAAAAAGGTCGAGCACGTCCTGATCTAGGCGCAGGGTGACCTGCTGTTTGGGCCGATCCAGCGGCGGGCGTCCCCGGCGGGCCAGAGTCCCGGTCGACCGGCGCACGACCTTGCCGCCTTCGCTGAACTCGGCGCGCTCGAACACATCCGGCGTCCAGGCGGGGGCGTCATCCGGATCAACGTCTGTGGTGATGATAGGCTTCTCGCTCTTTGGCATCGCACACTCTCATTGAGATGACGCGGCGCGATCCAGGTCGAGGCGTCCAGACCACCATGACGACTTCAGGGCCGAGAAGGCCGACGGTTTGAAACCGGGGTTCTCCATAGTCCTTGCGGTCGTCTTCGATGGTAAAGGATGGGCCGTCGAAAACCTGTTATGCGTCGCGGAAATCGATGCCCCTATGGTCTAGGGTCCAGAGCCGTTTCGGCTCGTCGTACGTGATGGCCATAAGGCGTCTGCCTCAGTTCGAAATAAGGGGTGTGGGGCATATTGGGCTCTTGCGTTGGTTTGAGCCGCGTCCTGCGCAGTCGATTAAATGTAATCACAAAAAAGCACTTGTTTCAAGATTTTTGTAGGTACAAAAAATCTTCACCCGGTCGTTCCTCAGCTACCCCATCACCGCCCGCACCCGCCGCTCCAGCACCGTCAGGGGGATGTTGCCGCCGTCGATCATGGCGGCATGGAAGCGCTTGATGTCGAAGTCCGGTCGCGCCCGAAGGTCGTTGCGCAGATGCCCCATGAAGGTCTCGCCGATCTTGTAGGAGCAGGCCTGGCCAGGCGTGACGCAATAGCGTTCGACCTCGGCGGTGTTCGGGTCGCCGATATTGTCCTCGAAATAGCGGATGGCCTGTTCTCGGCTCCAGTCGTGGTGGTGCAGGCCGGTGTCGACCACCAGACGACAGGCGCGGAACAGGAAGCTTTCGAGGTAGCCGATCTCGCCGAAGGGATCGTACTGGTAGACCCCCAGTTCGGCCGCCAGCCGTTCGGAATACAAGGCCCAGCCCTCGGCATAGGACGAGAAGCCGCCGACCCGGCGATACAGCGGCAACTCACCCGCCTCGCGCGCCAGTTGGCCCTGGAACAGGTGACCCGGCGCCGCCTCGTGATAGGTCAGGGTCTTCAGCGTCCAGCGCGGCCACTCGGCCGTGTCGCGCAGATTGATATAGTAGATGCCGGGTCGCGACCCATCCAGGCTGCCGCCCTGGGCATAACCGCCAGGCGCGCCCGATTCGATCGCGACCGGCACGCGCCGCACCTCGAAGTCGCCGCGCGGGATGCGGGGGAAGACCTCGGGCAGTCGCGCCCGGATCGCCGCCATCTCGGCGTTGACATAGGCCAGAAGCTCTTCGCGTCCCGCGTCGGTGTCGGCGAAGCGGAAGCGCGGGTCCTCGCGCAGCCCCTTTAAGCGTTGCGGCACGGTTCCCTGCGTCAAGGCCTGCGACTTCAACAGGCCGTCGAGGCGCGATTGCAGCTCGGCCACCTGTTCACGGCCGATGTCGTGGATCTGCTGGGGCGTATAGTCGGTGGTGGTGAAGTTGCGCAGGTTCCAGGCGTAATAGGCCTCGCCGTCCGGCACGCGCTTGACCCCCGCCTGATGGCTGGACAGGGGCAGCAATCGCTCCATCTCGGCGATCTGCCGATCCAGGGCCGCGACCACCGGCCCGTCGAACAGGGCCGCCGCCTCGGCGCTGCGGTCGGCCAGCCCCTTGTCGCGCGACCGGCGCGCCAGCGACAGGACCATCGGCTGTTGTGCGCCCGGCACGCCGCGCAGGGCCTTCAACTGGTCGCGCGCCTTGGTCAGGATGAAGTCCGGCGCGATCGCCCCCATGGCGGCGTTCGCATGAGTGCGTTCGGTGTCCTGGTCCAGGGCCGTGGCGAAGGCCGCCGTCCGCGCCAGGAAGGCGTCGACGTCGGCGGCGTCGTTGATCGGATGGGTGCTGTCCAGAAAGTCGGGAATGTCGCTATAGGCGCCGCCGATCTGGGACACGCCATAGGGCGTCTGTTTCCAACCGTCCGGCGTGTGCCATTGGAACCGGCGATAGCCGTCCGCGATCTCTTGCTGGAACAGGGCCACATCGTAGTTCAGCCGTCCATCGGGCGACAGGGCCTCGACATTGATCCGGCGCACCTCGGCCAGACGCGCCGCGGCCTCGTCGCGCTCGGCGGCGAAGAACTCCGACGACCGGTTCCCCAACCGGCCGCGTTGACCGGCGCGTTCACCGACGTCCAGACCCAGGTTCGTCGCGTCTTCCGGCGCGTCGTCCAACGCCTCTTCGAACTGGCGGGTCAGCAGGGCGTCCAGCCTGGCGTCCTCTTCGTTACGGCGCGCCCAGGCGGCGGACGGCAAGGCGACGGCGCCCGCCAGGGCGGCGGCCGATCCCAACAGGCGACGGCGGTCGATGGTCATGGCGGCGCTCCCGGTTTCAGTCATAGGACCTCGCCCCGTTATCGATGACAAGCCGCCCGCATTGCACCCGCCGCACGCTGGTCTAAGGTCGCCGCCGAAATTGGGGGACCACAGATATGCGATCCATGCTTTTGCTTGCGGGGGCTGTCGCCGCTCTGTCTGGACCAGCCATGGCCCAGGTCCCGGCTTCGCCTTCGACTCTGGCCGACCTGCGCGCCGCCATCGCCGCCGACTATGACGCCAATCTGGGCGCCCTGTGGGAGCATCTGCACCGCAACCCCGAGCTTTCGACGCTTGAGGTCCAGACCGCCGCCCGCATGGCGGAGGAACTGCGCGCCCTGGGCTATGACGTAACCACCGGCGTCGGCGGCCACGGGGTGGTGGCGGTGCTGCGCAACGGGCCGGGTCCCACGGTCATGCTGCGCGCCGACATGGACGGCCTGCCGATCCGCGAGGAGACCGGCCTGCCCTACGCCTCCACCGCCACCCAGGTCGATGTCGACGGGGTCGAGAAACCGGTCATGCACGCCTGCGGCCACGACGTGCACATGGCCGCCCTGATCGGCGCGGCGCGCCAGATGATGGCCCGGCGTGACGCCTGGTCGGGCACGCTGGTCCTGATCGGCCAACCCGCCGAGGAAGGCGTGCGCGGCGCCCGCGCCATGCTGGAAGACGGTCTCTACACCCGCTTCCCGAAACCGGACTACGCCCTGGGCTTCCATGTGAAGGCCGGTCTTCCGGTAGGCCATGTTCAGGTGCCCGAGGCCATCGCCTATTCCAGTTCAGACAGTCTCAACATGACGGTGCGCGGCATCGGCGGCCATGGCGCCTCGCCGCACATGACGGTCGATCCGGTGGTGATCGCCTCCTACATCGTGGTGGCGCTTCAGACCTTGCGCAGCCGCGAGATCAGTCCGCTCGAAGGCGCCGTGGTCACCGTGGGGTCGATCCATGGCGGCTCGCGTTCCAACATCATTCCCGATCAGGTCGAGCTGCAACTGACCCTGCGCGCCGACAGCCCCGAGGTGCGCGAGCATCTGCGCGCGGGCGTCGAACGCATCGCCCGCAACACGGCCCTGGCCCTGAACGCGCCCGAGGACCGGCTGCCCATCGTGACCCAGCCCAGCCCGGGCGTGCCGCCGGTGATCAATGACACGCCGCTGGCCCTGCGCCTCCGCGACGTCCTGGCCGACGGCATGGGCGAGGGCGTGCTGGTTTCGCCGCCGCGCACCAGCATGGGGGCCGAGGACTTCGCCCTGTACGGCCAGCCCGAGACCGGGGTGAAGGCGGTCTTCATGGATGTCGGCGGCGCCGCGCCCGACCACCTGGCCGAGGCCGCGCCCCACCATTCGTCCCACTTCCGCATCGAGCCGCGCCCGGCCGTCACCACCGGCGTCGAGGCCATGGTGAGAAGCGCCATGAGCCTGCTGCCCAAGCGTTCGGAATAGGCCGCTCAGCCCTTCGGAAGAGACGCCGTCATGGTCGCGACGGCGTCCGCCGCCGCCTCCAGCGCCGCGTCGGACAGGTCGCCCACGTCCACCGTCGCCGCCCGCTCGGCCTCGCCGCCGCTGCGGCGATAGGCGGGATCATAGTGGGTCTCGATCAGGGCGGCCGCCAGGGCGATGTGGTCGGCCGCCGCCGCCAGGCCGCGCCATTCGGCCAGGGTCGCCTTCGACACGTGACGCGGCATACGGACGAAGGCGCGCTCCAAGGCTTCGTGGTCGGCCGCCGTCGCCGCATAGGCGCGTGCGCTGAACGCCGCCCGCGCCGCGACCGAGGCGGCCAGGCCGATCCGGGGCGCTGTCCGCATGGCCGCCCATAGACGGGGCGGAACCGACCGCGCGCCGACCTTGCTCGACTCGGCCTCCACCACCACCGGCCGCGCGGGGTCCAGCCGCTCCAGGGCGTCGAACAGCCAACTCTCGAACAGCTTCTGGCCGGGCTGGCCGCCCGGCATCGCCCCGAACAGCGAGCCGCGATGATTAGCCAGACCCTCCAGGTCCAGGGTCTGCACGCCGCGCGCCGCCAGCCGTTTCAGCACCTCGGTCTTGCCCGCGCCCGTCGGCCCGTCCAGCAGCACCAGCCGATGGGCCAGCGGTCGGTCGTACAGCGCCGCCGTCACCGCCCGCCGCCAGGTCACATAGCCGCCGTCCAGCACGGTCACGGTCCAGCCGACCTGGTCCATCACCGCCGCCATGGCCCCGGACCTCTGGCCTCCGCGCCAGCAATGGACCAGCGGCCGGAAGCTTCCGTCGCGATCCGCCAGCGGCCCCTCCAGGTGATCGGCGATGTTGCGCGCCGCCACGGCCGCGCCCAGGCGTCGGGCGCGGAATTTGGAGCCTTGCACATATTCGGTCCCGACGACGGCGCGCTGGGCGTCGTCCAGAACCGGCAGGTTGATCGCGCCGGGCAGGTGATCCTGGGCGAACTCGCCAGGGCTGCGCACGTCGATGATCGCGTCGAACGCCGCTCGCGCCGCACGGTCGAGGTCGCTCGTGCGGCGGATCACGCGACCCGCACCCGCGCCGGTCCCGCGACCACCCGGCCGACCACGGCGGCGCGGTCGAAGCCCTCTGCATGGGCCAGGGCCAGCAATGCGTCCGCCGCCTCGGCCGCGCAGGCGATCAGCAGGCCGCCCGAGGTCTGGGGATCGGTCAGAAGGTCGCGCACCGACCCCGCCTCCAGCCCCTCGACCGCCTCGCCGTAGCTGTCCCAGTTGCGGCCCGAGGCGCCGGTGCGCACCCCCTGGGCCAGCAGGGTCTCGACCCCCGCCAGCATGGGCGCGGCCTCGGCGGTGATCTGAACCGTCGCCTCCGCGCCGCGCGCCATCTCCAGCGCATGGCCCAACAGGCCGAAGCCCGTCACGTCGGTCACCGCGTGCACGCCCGCGCGCCCAGCCAGTCGCGCGCCCAGAGTGTTCAGCCGCGTGGTCGAGGCGATCATGGCGGCATAGCCCGCCGCGTCTAGCCGCCCCTGTTTGAAGGCCGCGCTCAACACGCCGACGCCCAGCGCCTTGGTCAGGATCAGCACGTCGCCGGGCCGCGCGCCCCGGTTGGTCAACACCTGCTCGGGATCGACCAGGCCCAGCGCCACTAGCCCATAGATCGGCTCCACGCTGTCGATCGAATGACCGCCAGCGATAGGAACGCCCGCCTCCGCGCAGATGCTGGCGCCCCCCGCCAGGATCCGGCCGATGGTCTGTGTCGACAGCACATTGATCGGCATCCCGACCAGGGCCAGGGCCAGGATCGGCGTTCCGCCCATGGCGTAGACATCGGACAGGGCGTTGGTCGCGGCGATGCGGCCGAAGTCGAAGGGGTCGTCCACCACCGGCATGAAGAAGTCGGTCGTCGCCACCAGAGCCTGGCGGTCGTTCAACCGCCACACCGCCGCGTCGTCGCTGGTTTCGGTTCCGACCATCAGATCGGCGAAGCTCGCCGTCTGGGGCGTCGCCGCCAGCATTTCGCGCAACAGGCCCGGCGCGATCTTGCACCCGCAGCCGCCGCCATGGGCCAACGAGGTCAGGCGGGGTTCGGGCGTCTCCATGCCAACGGCTTAGCCCAACCGTCCCCGAACGCAACATGGCCGTCGGATCGCACTTTACCTTGCCCGCATCCGCCGCCCATGCTGCCGATCTCACATCGAGGGCCGCCGTCATGATCACCGTCCACCACCTCAACGACAGCCGCAGCCAGCGCATCTTGTGGCTGCTGGAGGAACTGGGCCTGCCTTATGAGGTGAAACGCTATCAGCGCGACGCCCGGACCATGCTGGCCCCGCCCGAGTTGAAGGCGATCCATCCGTTGGGCAAGTCGCCGGTGGTCGATGACGGAGACGTCCGCGTGGCCGAGACGGGGGCCATCATCGAACACCTCCTGGACACGCACGCAAACGGCCGTCTGCGCCCGCCGCCGCGCACGCCCGAGGGTCGCCGCTTCACCTATTGGCTGCACTATGCCGAAGGCTCGGCCATGCCGCCCCTGTTGCTGAAGCTGATCTTCGGCCAGTTGCCCAAACGAGCGCCGGGCCTGGTGCGGCCCATCGTCAACGGCGTGGCGGCCAAGGCCCAGTCCGGCTTCATCGACCCGCAACTGAAGGCCCACGCCAACTTCTGGGAGACTGAACTGACCAAGTCCGAATGGTTCGCGGGCGACGCCTTCACCGCCGCCGACATCATGATGAGCTTTCCGGTCGAGACCGCCGCCCAGCGCGCCTTCCGCCGTCAGGACCGACCCCGGCTGGACGCCTTCTTGAGCCGCATCCACGCCCGTCCGGCCTATCAAAGGGCGCTGGAGCGCGGCGGTCCCTATGCCTATTCCTGAGCGCGGCTTGGCGCCCGTCGACCTGGCCGAGACCGCCGCGCGATGGGAATGTCATCCGATCCGAATGGAGCGCCGTTATCCGCGATCTTGAATTTTCTCGTCCATCGGCCTAGTCTTTTCGTCCCCCGCCGCGCTCGCCCCGCGGCGGGATTCACTTTCCACCGACCTCCTTCCAGTCTCCAGGGCGACCAAGAAACTCACGACACAATGGAAAAAGTGCCGATGACGGCCGAGGGCTATCGCACCCTCGACGATCAGTTGAAGCAATTGAAGTCGGTCGAACGGCCGAGCGTGATCGCAGCCATCTCCGAGGCCCGCGCCCACGGCGATCTCAGCGAAAACGCCGAGTATCACGCCGCCAAGGAGCGCCAGGGCTGGATCGAGGGCCAGATCGCCGAGATCGAGGACAAGATCTCGCGCGCCCAGGTGATCGACGTCTCCAAACTGTCTGGCGACCAGGTCAAATTCGGCGCCACGGTGACCGTCATCGACGAGGACACCGACGAGAAGAGCCGCTACCAGATCGTCGGCGAGCACGAGGCCGATGTGAAGGCGGGCCGGATTTCGGTGGCGTCTCCGATCGCGCGGGCCTTGATCTCCAAGGCCGTCGGGGACACGGTCGAGGTCAACACCCCCGGCGGGGTCAAGGCCTATGAAATCGCCAAGGTCGAGTGGAAATAAGACGGTGACGGCGGCCGGATCCTCCCCGTCCGCCGAACCCCTTGTCATCCGCGTCGTCACCGACGGCCGCGCCGGCATCCGCAATCAGGCCCTGGGGCTGGCGGAGGCTGTCGCCCGCCGCACGTCCGCGCGCATCCAGGACCGCAAGGTCCGCTGGAAACGCGCCTTCGACTGGCTGCCCGCCGACCTGAAACAGCCCTTCATGTTGGACAAGGCGACCAACGCCCTGGACGGCGACCCGCCCGATCTGTGGATCGCCGCCGGTCGCGCCAGCCTGCCGTTGTCGCTGTGGATGCGACGGGGAACGGCGCCCCGCCCCTTCGTCGTGCAAATTCAGGACCCGCGCCTGGACCCGGCGCGTTTCGACATGGTGATCGCCCCGGCTCATGACGGCCTGAAGGGCGCCAACGTCCTGTCCATCGTCGGCAGTCCGCACCGCATCACGCCTGATCGCCTGACCGAGGCGGCCCCCGTCTATGTCGATCAGATCGGCGCCCTGCCGCATCCGCGCATCGTCGCCATGATCGGCGGCAAGTCCAAGGTCTTCGACCTGACCGACGACCATGCCGCGGCCCTGGCCGAACGCATCGCCGACACGGTGACCAAGACCGGCGGCTCGCTGCTGATGACCTTCTCGCGTCGCACGCCCGAGAGCGCGCGCAAGATCATGACCCGCCGTCTGCGGACCTTGCCGAGCTGGATCTGGCGCGGCAGCGGACCCAACCCCCTGTTCGCCTTCCTGGAGGCCGCCGACCACATCCTGGTCACCGAGGACAGCGCAAACATGGCCGCCGAGGCCGCCTCGACCGGCAAGCCGGTGCACATCCTGTCAATGGTCGCCACCGGCGCGGGCGACAAATTCACCCGCCTGCACGAGGCCCTGTCGGCCCACGGCGCCGCACGACCGTTCGCCCTGCCGTTGCAGACCTGGCGCTATGCGCCCCTGACCGAGACCGACCGCGCCGCCCAGGCCGTGCTGGACGCCCTGGGCCGTCGCCCGTCTTAACTCAGGGCGATCCGCGCCAGATTGATGTCGCCGCGACGGCAAGTCGGTCCCGTGTGCGGCGACAAGGTCACGCCCCGAGACGCCAAGGCCGCCAGGAATCGCTCGCGGTCGCTCTGGGGCGGGGGGGCGTCGGCTGACGCCTCGGATGTTTGCTGGGCGGTGAGCGGCGGCGCGGGCGTCGGACGGCAGAAGGTGACGGCGGGCGTCGCACGCCAGCGGATCAAGGCCCAGGCGGCCTGCTCGACCGCGGCGGGATCACCCAGGTCCACCGCATCGAAGGGCGTCAAAGGCGGGGCCACCCAGATGGTCATGGTCTCGAACCGGGCCTGCAACGCCTTCTCCAGCGCATAGGCGCTGCTCAGGTCCAGTCCCGCATCGGACCTCAGCACGATCAGCGCGCGGCTGTTCGACTCGTCCAGCATGACGGCGTCGGTCGGGAAGGGAACCGATTCGATCAGTCGCGACCGCAGGGCCGCCACGGGGTCCGCCGCCGCAGTCTGGCTGGCCTGGACGGCGCGGGCCGTCGCGTGCGGGTCGGCCACGACGATCTGGTCCAGCTCCACCTGGACCGGCGTGTGCAGCGCCGCGGCCAGCCGGTCGCTCAAGCGGCGCTCGGCGTCGGGCGCCAGTTCGCGGGTGCTGACCAGGGTCGAGACGTTGACCTGCCCATGTTCGCTGCGCACATCCAGCAGGGTGATGCGTGAATCCGCGCCCGCGAAGATGTCCGAAACCGCGATCCGCGTTTCGGCTGTCGCCTTGCTTTCCAGACCTATGGCCCGCAGCGACAGCACCAGCGGCGTCGACAGCAGGACGAACACGACCACCACCGCCGCCGCGCGCCAGCGGCCGCTGCCCGGCCGTTCCTTCAGACGCGGACGGAACCCATAGAAACCAGCCGTCAGGGTGGCGGCGAAGGCGATCGCCACCAGGTTGGTCATGAACAGGAAGAAGGCCCCGCCCGCGATACGCAGGTCGCCCGTGCCCAGACCGAAGCCGACCGTCGCGATCGGCGGCATCAGGGCGGTGGCGATGGCCACGCCGATGATGGTCGCGCCCTTCTGCGTGATGACCGCATAGGCGCCGGCGATGCCGGAAAAGACCGCGATCAACAGGTCGAAGAAATTCGGCCGCGTGCGCGCCAAGATCTCGGCAGTCGGCTCCTTCAGAGGCGAGATCAAGGTCAGGATGATCGACACGCTGAGCGCCACCGCCAGGCCGACGACGATAGCCTTGAGCGCGCGCTTCAGCTCGTTGAGATCCAGCAACGTCAAGGAGAAGCCCAAGGCCACGATCGGACCCATCATCGGCGACATCAGCATGGCCCCGATGACCACCGCGGGCGACGACAGCATTAGACCCAGGATGGCGATGGCCGCCGAGATCACGGTCATGACCAGGTATTGGGCGCTCAGCCCGCCATTGTCATAGACGGTCTGGGCCACCTCGGCGTGATCGACCCCACGGCGCGTCACAGCCATGAATTTGCGAATCTGGCCGCGTGTTTCCTTCAGAATTCGGCTGTCGGTCGTCATGGCCCTTGATGACGGATATCGCCGCCAGGGGTCAATCACCGATCAGCGGTTTCCGTGATGGATTCGGCCGAATGGCGGTCGCGTCGCTGGCCCTGGGCGGAATCGACGCTAAGTAGGGACTCATGAGCACTCCCCGCACCGCCCAGCCTCGTCTTGTCAGAGTCGCCGTCATCGGTTCCGGTCCCGCCGGCTGGACCGCCGCCATCTATGCGGCCCGCGCCTCGCTGAATCCGGTGGTGATCGCCGGCATCCAGCCGGGCGGCCAACTGACCATCACCACCGATGTCGAGAACTATCCGGGTTTCGCCGAGACCATCCAGGGTCCCTGGCTGATGGAGCAGATGGAGGCCCAGGCCCGTCACGTCGGGACCGAGGTGATCCACGACATCGTCACCCAGGCCGACCTGTCGAGCCGCCCCTTCCGTCTGACGTTGGATTCCGGCGACGAACTGCTGGCCGAGACGGTGATCATCTCTACCGGCGCCCAGGCCAAATGGCTAGGGCTGGAGTCCGAGGCGCAGTATCAGGGGTTCGGCGTTTCGGCCTGCGCCACCTGCGACGGCTTCTTCTATCGCGGCAAACAGGTCGTGGTGGTCGGCGGCGGCAACACCGCCGTGGAAGAGGCGCTGTTCCTGACCAATTTCGCCGAGACGGTGACGGTGGTTCACCGCCGCGATGAGTTCCGCGCCGAGAAGATCCTGCAAGATCGCCTGTTCGCCCATCCCAAGATCCGGGTGATCTGGGATGTCGCCGTGGATGAAATCCTGGGCGTCGTCGACGGGACGGCCCGCAACGTCACCGGCGTGCGGCTGAAGAACGTCAACACCGACGACCTTCGCGAAATCCCCGCCGACGGCGTCTTCATCGCCATCGGCCACGCCCCGTCCTCGGCGCTGTTCGCGGATCAGTTGGAGACCAAGGCGGGCGGCTATCTGGTGGTCAAGCCGGGCGCGACCTCGACGACGATCGAAGGCGTCTATGCCGCCGGAGACGTCACCGACGACGTCTATCGCCAGGCCGTCACCGCCGCCGGCATGGGCTGTATGGCCGCCCTGGAGGCCGCCCGCTTCCTGGCCGAAGAGGATCACAAGGCCGCCGGTCATCCCATCAGCCACAAACAGGCCGAGAAGATCGGGGTCTGGTAAGCGACCCTCGGCTCGCCCCGACCTCGCCGCGTCCGCCTCGCCTGTCTTCAGCTCCTGTAGAAACGCAATAGTTGGGCGTTGATCGCGACGACGACCGTGCTGATCGACATGAAGACGGCGGCGACCGCCGGACTCATCATGAAGCCCGTGCCGAAGGTGACCCCCGCGGCCATGGGAATGGCCACGGCGTTATACCCCGTGGCCCACAGCAGGTTCTGGACCATCTTGCGATAGGTGGCGCGAGACAGACCGAGAATGGAGACGACGTCGCGCGGGTCGCTGCGCACCAGAACGACATCAGCCGATTCCACAGCGACGTCGGTTCCCGCCCCGATGGCGACGCCCAGATCGGCCACGACCAGGGCGGGGGCGTCATTGACCCCATCGCCGACCATGGCGACCGTCAGGCCGCGCCCCTGGAGTTCCTCGATCTTGGCCGCCTTCTGATCCGGCAGCACCTCAGCGATGAACTCCGTGACGCCCAGATCCTCGGACACCGCCTTGGCGACGCCGCGCGCGTCGCCGGTGAGCATGATGGAGGTGATCCCCAACGCCTTAAGTCCAGCGATCGCCTCACGGGACTCCGGGCGCACGATGTCGGCCAGCGCGAAGAGGGCGCGGGGCTGTCCGTCCCGCACCAGCACCACCACGGTCTTGCCCTGAGATTCCAGCGCCGCCACGCGCGCCGGATCGACGGCGCGGCCCTGACGGGCCAGGTGGCCGGGGCTGACGATGCGGACGTCGCGGCCGTCGACCTGGGCGACGATCCCCTCGCCGGTGAGGTTGCGCACGCCTCTGGCCCGGGGAAGCTTCAAGCCGCGCGCACGCGCCTCGGCGACGATGCCGCGGGCGATGGGATGCTCTGACTGGCTTTCGACGGCGGCGGCGGCGGCGAGGTCCGCGTTCTCGTCGCCCGAGCCAAGCGGGACGATGTCGCTGACGCCGAAACGGCCTTCCGTCAGGGTGCCGGTCTTGTCGAAGACCACGGCGTTCAGCTTGCGGGCGCGTTCGAAGGCGGCGCGATCACGGATCAACAGGCCGTGTGCGGCGCTAAGCGAGGTGCTGACCGCGACCACCAGAGGCACCGCCAGTCCCAGGGCGTGCGGACAGGCGACCACCATCACCGTCACCATCCGCTCCAGGGCGAAGCTGGGCGATCGACCCAGCCCCAACCAGACCAAAAAGGCGCCGATCCCGGCGGCCAGCGCGATGTAGGTCAACCAGGCGGCGGCGCGATTGGCGACATCCTGGGTGCGCGAACGGGTCGCCTGCGCCGCTTTCACCAGATCGATGACCTGGGCCAGATAGGTCTGATCGCCGGTGGCGGTCACCACCACAGTGACGGCGTCCGCACCGTTGACAGCCCCGCCGATCACCCTGTCGCCGATGCCTTTCGTGACGGGACGCGACTCGCCGGTCAGCATCGCCTCATTGAAGGCCGACCGGCCTTCCACGATGTCGCCGTCCACGGGCGCCTTGGCGCCGGGGCGGATCAGGATGCGGTCCCCCGGTCTCAGGGTCGAGATCGGCGTCTCGCGCGTCGAGCCGTCGACTTCGATGCGCGTCGCCGTGTCCGGCAAGAGGCGAACCAGTTCCTCCAGCGCGCGCGACGCCCCCATGACCGAGCGCATCTCGATCCAGTGACCCAGCAGCATGACGCCGATCAGCGTCACCAACTCCCAATAAAAGGCCTCGCCGGGAAATCCGAAGGTGACGGCGGCAGAGAAGAAATAGGCGGTCGAGATCGCCAGGGCGATCAAGGTCATCATACCCGGCTGACGCTTGCGCATCTCCGAGACGAAGCCAGTCAGGAAGGGCCAGCCGCCATAGACGTAGACCACGGTGGACAGGGCGAAGAGAACCAGGTCGTCTCCCGGAAAATCCAGTCGTCCCGTCAGGCCGAGCCAGTGCTGGATCATCGGCGACAGCAGAAGGACGGGCGGCGTCAGCGCCAGAACCACCCAGAAGCGCCGTCGGAAGCTGGCGATCATCGTCCCGTGGTCGTGACCTCCGCCGTGGGCGGCGTGGGCGGCGGCGCCCGAAGCGGGTTCGGCCTGACTTGCGTCATGACCATGGTCATGATGATCGTGAGGGTGCGGCGGCGCGGCGTCCGGTTTCATCCTGCGGTCCTCAAACGCGCATGACGCGACGAACGGGGCCTCAAACCTCGGCCGCGAGACTGCGCTCAATACCCCTTATACGCGCGCGCCGGGCGAACGCCTCATTCCGGCGGGATGCGATAAGGAGACTCGGCCATGGCGAACCGCGCGTCGATCACCCTTGCGGTTTGCCGACCTCTTCCACGGCCATGGCCGTCACGCCGGGCGGGGACGCAGTCGGGGCGACGTGCGGCGGCTGAGCCTGGAAGGTGTCCAGACGGGCGTTGATCTCGGCGATCTCCTCGCGCGTCGGCAGGCGACGCCCGCCCAGGCTGGCGGCGCCCACCACACGGGTCTGGCCGTCGATCTGGACGGTACGCATCTCCACGCCGTTGGCCCTGGCGATGGCCTCGACGCTCTCGGGATCGGCCGTGGCGCCGACATCAACGGCCGCCAGCAGGGGCGGACGTGAGAAGCGGGCCTCGTCGATCAGAGGTTCGCGACCGGAATAGGCCTGACGGAAGGCCGCGGTTTCGCCGCTGACGCCCTTCCAGCGATAGAAGATGTGCGCCCCGATCTGGGTGATCTTGGCCAGGGTCGGCGACCACCAGGGGTGCACATAGTCGGCATGATAGTGGGTCGCCGTACCGACGTTCTGGCTCACACGGCCAGCCAGGGCGGCTTCGGCCACGCGCCGCGCCCGGTTCCAGGCCCAGGCCACGGGAGACTGGCCCAAGGACCCGTCGCAGGTGAAGCTGAACTGGCAGCCCGTGGTCCGCTCGGCCCCCTGGAACACCACGCCGCAGACGCTGTTGGGATAGTTGGGATCGCGCACCCGGTTCAGCACCACCTGGGCCACGCCCTCCTGGCCCAGGGAAGGCTCCAGCGCGGCTTCATAATAGACCGCCTGGGTCAGGCAGCGCAGGGCGCGGCGACGGTCCTCAGCCGTCTTGGGCGTGAATTTGAAGACCTGGGCGGGACGCAGGGCGTTGGCGGCCGTCGGCATGGCCGCGTTCAGCTTCTGGGCCTCCAGGCCCGTGGCGCCCAGGTCCAGTCCCGGCTTGCCGGCCAGGGTCAAGGTCTCCCAACCCGGCGTCAGCCCATACAGGGCCGCCTGTCGAAACAACGGATCGTGCCGCCGCGCCAGGGCCAGTTGCGCCGGGTCCAGCCGTCCGCGCACGGCGGCCATGCCGTTTTCCGACAGGTCGCCATGGGTCAGCCGAGCCACCGCCTCGGCGGTGCGGTCCATATCGGGACGCGGCGTCGACCCGGCGGCCATGGCCACGCCCAGGGCGGCCAGCACGGCCGGAGCCGCGGCGACGCCGCGACCTCCCAAAGCCTTCAGCCTGTTCCAGCGGACGCGGTGCATGGACACCCTTTAAGCGGCCCGATGCGGCCGTTTCACGACCGGATATCGACGGTCGGCGCGCGGTTTAGCGCCCTCCCCGGACGATGCGCAATATCCAGTCGGCTTTTGGCCGAAGACCAAACGTCGGATCGCCCAGACGATTTCGCGCCCGCCGATCTCCGTCGTGCCGGTCTTGGTCGCGGCCTTCATCAGGTACAGGGTCTCCGAATTCGGCCAGTCTGACACGACCGAAAGTAGGAAGCACGAAACCCTTCGCCAAGCCCGCGCAGCGGCGCTACTCATGGCTTTCCAACGGGATGGAACGCCAAGGAACGCTCGAGCGGACCCAAGCGTTGCGGTTTTTCGCGTCCTGGCGAAATTCGGGGGTGATATGAGGGCCGTCCACGTCTTCGCGCGGGCGTTCGATTTCGGGACCGTGCTGTCGCGCCTGGCGCGACGCCCCGTCACGTCTCCGTTTCAAAGCCTGTTGATCGGCGTCGTCTGCGCGGCCCTGGCCGTCGGCTTTCGTTTCGCGGCTTCCAGCCTGTACGCCCAGACCAGCGGCTTTATGATTCTGCTGCCCGGCGTGATCCTGGCGGCCCTGGCGGGGGGGCGCATCGCGGGCTTCACCGCCACCGCCGGATGCCTGGTGCTGGTCCAGATGGTTCTGGGAAAGGATGTCCAGGGCGTCGGGGTGTGGGATCGAGCCGGCGTGGCCTCCACGGTCAATTTCGTCATCGTGGGCGTCTTCATCACCTTCGTCGCCGCCGCCTTGCGCGAGACGGTGATGCGGTTGGAGGCTTCCTTACGCGCCCTGACCGTTTCGGACGCCCGCGCCGAGGAGACCGAGACCTGGCTGCACGGGTTCAGCGAGCTGTCGCCGGCCCTTCTGTGGATGAGCGGCCCGGCGGGCGAATGCGTCCATCTGAACAAGGCTCAGCGGAAATTCTGGGGGGTGGACGACGATCTTTCGGCCTTCGAGTTCGCCTCGACCCTTCACCCCGACGATCAGGAGCGGGTCAGGGCCGAGACCATCGCCGCCGCTCGCGCGGCCCAGGGTTTCGTCGTCGAGGCGCGCTATCGGCGCGCCGACGGCGTCTGGCGCGTGTTGCGCACCCAGGCCCAGCCCCGCTTCGCCCGTGATGGGAGCTTCCTGGGCATGGCGGGGGTCAACACCGACGTCACCGAAGCCCGCGCCGCCGAGGCCGCCCTGCGGGAAAGCGAGGAACGTTTCCGCCTGATGGCCGACACCGCGCCCTCGCCGGTCTGGCTGACGAACACCGAGGGCGAGGTCGAATTCGCGAACACGGCCCTGGTCGAATTCCTGGGCGGTCCCGCCGACCGTATCCTGGGTCATGCCTGGAAACAGGCCGTGCACCCCGACGACCTGGGCGCCGTCGCCGCCGTCCAGGCTCAGGCCCGGCCCTCGCACCTGCCCTACGGCTTCGAAGCCCGGTTCCCGCGCGCCGACGGCGCGTGGCGCTGGATGCGGGTCGCGGTCAAGCCGCGTCGCGACGGCGAAGGCGGCTTGTTGGGCTATGTCGGCATGGCCTTCGACACCACCGACACGCGCGAAGCCCTGGACGCCCTGGCCACGCAGGAGCGCCGCCAGAGCTTCCTTCTGGACCTCAGCGATCGCATCCGCGATCTGTCGGACCCCATCGAGATCATGGGCGCGAGCGAAAAGGCCCTGGGCGACGAACTGGGCGTTCACCGCGTCGGTTATGGCGAATTGGATGCACGACGCGGGGTCGTGGCCAACACCCCCGACTGGACATCCGGCGTCACCAGCGCCCAGGGCCGCTTCGGTCTGCACGTCTTCGGCGAAGCCCTTATGAAGGACCTGGCCCAGGGCCGGACAGTCGCGGCTCCCGACGTGCGCTTGGATTCGCGCACCGCCGATGTGGCCCACGCCTTCGAAGCCATCCAGACCCGCGCCATAATCCGCGCGCCGCTGATGCGCGGCGGTCGGCTGCGCGCCTTTCTCTATGTCCACCACACCCAGGTCCGAGACTGGACATCGGATGAGATCGCCCTGGTCGAGGATGTGGCTTCGCGCACCTGGACCGAGGTCGAGCGCGCTCGCGCCGAAACCGCCGTGCGCGAAAGCGAGCAACGTTTCCGCGCCGTCGCCGACACCGCCCCGGTGCTGATCTGGGTCACCGGCCACGATCAGGTGCGCGAGTTTGTGAACCAGGCCTATGTCGCCTTCAGCGGCGGTTCCTATGAGCAGGCGCGAGAGGCCGACTGGCGCGCCATGATCCATGCTGACGACCGCGACCGGATCGTCGCCGAATCCTTGGCCGGCGAAGCCGCCGGCGCGCCCTTCTCGATGGAGGCGCGCTATCGTCGTCACGATGGCGAATACCGCTGGCTGAAGACGTTTTCGCGTCCGCGCATGGGTCCGACCGGTCCCGTCGCCGGTTTCGTGGGCGTGGCCTTCGATGTCACCGAGATCCGTGAGACCAATGCGCGCCTGGCCGCCGCAGCCGCCGAGCGCGACGCCATACTGGGCCAGTTGGCCGAAGGCGTCGTCGTCACCGACCCGGAGGGCCGGGTCATCTTCATCAACGAAGCGGCCGCTCGCCTGCACGGGGTGCTGACGCTCGACGTCGCGCCGAAAGACTATGCCGCGACCTACAATCTGCTGACCGAGGACGGCCAGGTCCACCCGCCGGAGACCCTGCCGCTGGCCCGCGCCGTGCAAAAGGGCGAGACCGTGCTGGACGCCCGCTGGCGCATCCGCAGACCTGACGGCGTCGAGGTGCTGGCGGTCGGCAACGCGCGTCCGGTCTTCGGCGTCGATGGCGCGCGCATGGGCGCCGTCCTGACCCTGCGCGACGAGACCGCGCGCGTCGAGGCCGAGCACCGCATCGCCGAATCCGAGGCCCGCTTCCGCACCGTGGCCGACAGCGCCCCGGCCCTGATCTGGATGAGCGATGATCAATTTCAGATCATCTTCGCCAACCGCCGCTACAAGACCTTCTTCGGCGTCCGTTCGAACAGCCGCCTGACCCCCGCCTGGCGCCGCCGCATCCACCCCGAGGACCTGGCCCGGTTCGAGGCGGGCTTCGCCACGGCGCATCAGGTGCAAGACCGGTTCGAAGCCGTGGTGCGCATGGCCCATCCCACCTTGGGCGAACGCTGGCTGCGCACAGAAGGCGTGCCGCGCTACGACGCCTCGGGCGTCTTCCAGGGCTATGTCGGCGCCTCGATCGACGTCACCGACGCCAAGCGGGCAGAGGATGACCTGAAGCGCATCAACGAACTGCTCGAAGAGCGCGTCGGCGAGGCCCTCGCCGAAAAGGCCAAGGCCGAGGCCGACTTGCTGCACGCCCAGCGGATGGAGGCGGTCGGACGGCTGACCGGCGGCGTGGCCCATGATTTCAACAACCTGCTGACCGTGGTCATCGGCGCCCTGGACATGATCTTGCGCGCGCCCGAGGACGCCGCGCGGCGCAAGAAGCTGGGCGAGGCCGCCCTGGCCGCCGCCCGACGCGGCGAACGGTTGACGCACCAGCTCCTGGCCTTTTCGCGGCGCCAGGCCCTGCGCCCCGAGGCCATCGACCTGAACGGCCTGATCCGCGAAGGCGAGCCGTTGCTGCGTCGCGCCGTGGGCGAGGCGGTCGAGTTCAAGCTGAAGCTGAAACGCGGCGGCGTGCGGGTCAATGTCGACCCGGCCCAGTTCGAGGCCGCCCTGCTGAATCTGATCGTCAACGCCCGCGACGCCGTGGGCGACAAGGGCCGCATCACCGTCCTGACCCTGGATTGTACGGTCGCCGCCGGCGAGATTCCGGAACTGGCCGCCGGAACCTATGTCTGCGTCGCCGTGGGCGACGACGGCGCCGGCATGACGCCCGAAGTCATGGACCGGGTGTTCGAACCCTTCTTCACCACCAAGTCCGTCGGCAAGGGCACCGGCCTGGGCCTGTCCCAGGTGTATGGATTCGCGCGCCAGTCCGGCGGCGGCGTCCGCATCTCGTCCAAGGTCGGGCGCGGGACCGAGGTCCGCCTGTTCCTGCCGCCGCTGGCCAACACAGAGGAGGCGCCGGTCGAAAGCGCGCGCGCCGCCTCGCCCATCGCGCCCGCGGGCCGCCGCATCCTGTTGGTCGAGGACGACGCCGCCGTGGCCGCCGTGGCCGCGGACCTGCTGAAATCCATGGGGCTGGAGGTCACCGTCGCCGAAACCGCCCCCCAGGCCCTGAACGTACTGAAGAAGAAGCGTTTCGACCTGATGATGACCGACATCGTCATGCCCGGCGGCATGACGGGCGTCGAACTGGCGCGCCGGGTCGCCCCCCGGCACCCGACCATGCGCATCGTCCTGACCTCGGGTTATGTCGGCGAAGATGTCGACGAAGCGTTGAAGGACGCCCCCTGGCCCTTCCTGCCCAAACCCTATTCGGCCGACCGGCTGCGCCGCATCCTCGACGAGGGCGAACTGCCGGCCTGATGCGAAAACGGCCGCCGGGTCGCCCCGACGGCCGTATCCGTTCAACGATGCGTCAGGATCAGCGTCGCGCCTTGCGGGCGGCGTAGCGCGCGTCGCGGCGCGCCTTCTGCTCTTCCTTGGTCAATTGTTTACGCTCCTTGCGGGCGGCGCGCTTCTCGGCGTCGATCGCGTCCTGGGCTTCGCGCTCGGCCGCCAGTTGAGCGGCTTCCTTCTCGGCCTTTTCGCGACGGCGCTCGGCCTTGGCCAGCTCATGCTCCTGGCGCAGGGCCTCCTTCTCGGCGGCGCGTTTGGCGGCCAGCTTTTCGAACTCGGGGTCCGGGGCGGCGGCCTTGGGCTTGAAACGGGCGAGCAGGGCCTTCTTGGCCTCCTGCTGGGCGGTCAAACGGTCGGTGAAGCCGGTGTTCTTCAGATCTCTCATGCGAGCGTATGGGTGTCCTTCATCGCGCGGTCGAAACGGCGACCGCCGTCGTCTTCATGTGGGATGCCGCACGCTGAACCCCAAACGGCGGCGAAAATCAAGGGTCGCTAGCCGGATTCGCCCGCCGGACGCGCACCTTGCAGCAAGGCCAGGATCAGTATGTCCTGGTCCACCGGCGTCTGGCAGCCCAGATCCAGGCCCCGCACCCGCGTCGTCACGCCGTCGTGGCGGATGCAGGCCGCGACGGGCCGACCGGTCAAGGCGCGACACCCGGTCCAACTCGTGGCCCAGTGCAGGGTCAGTCCCGAAGCCAGGGTGCGGGACCCGGCGTCCTCGCCCGTGTCGCCGCGCTCGCCCAGGGCCGCCCGCATGGCCTGGGGCGAGCAGGGTTCGGTCTCGGACACCTCGACATAGGCGGCGCTGCGCGTCCAGGCCCCGTCGCTCTCCAGCACCAGACCGCCTTCGAACCGTTCGACCCGCATCGCGGTCGGGTCATAGGCGGTCTCCAGTCCGCCCAGCCGCATCGTCGCCGATTGGCTGGCGGCCAGGGACGCGACAAGGGGCGCGGCGAGGCTCAACAGCGCAAGGGCGGCGGTCTTCATCGGCGTCTCCGTTGCGCCGATTGGAGCGGTTCGGACCTCGCCCGTCGTCTGTCGAGACCTGACGCCGTCGTCCCGCGTCAGGGCGAGCGTGTCAGAGCAAGAGCATCAGTCCGGCTTCGACGCCTGTCCCACCGCCGCGCCCGCCGCGCCGCCCACGGCCGCGCCTACGGGACCGGCCACCACAGCCCCGGCCACGGCGCCGGTCGCCGCCTTCTGCTCGATGGTCGTTCCGCAGGCCGCCAGCATCAACAAGGCCAAGCCGCCCGCAACAGTCATGTTCGAAACTCTCATGCTCTCGTGTCTCCTGTGCGACCAAGGAACGAACCGGTCACAGCGGAAGTTCCCCTTGCGCAGTCGCTTTTAGATATCGGCGGATAATGTGACGCCGTGAATCCTGACGACAAATCCTCGCCGCGACCGATTCGACAACGGGCTGGAAGACATTCAGACAATGGATACAGTATTGCGTCGTATAGCTGTGACGACGACAGCGTCTTGTCTGTCCAACGCGCTCGGATGTGCGAATTCTTCTCATTTTTGTTGCGGCGCAGCATAAAGTTGCGAATCAACCACATTGACGCCATAAACGGATGGCTATAGGCGCGCCTTCCCGACGCCCGGCCCTTTGCCGAGCACCGGTTCCGCGGCCGAACCCCGAGACGGGCGTTCAGCAGGCGAGACGACCCGAGGGCGACGATTCCCGCCCTGCTGAACAGGACCACGCCTTTGTCCCATACCCTCAGCCTGAGCGCTTTCAGGCCTGCCGACCGTGTGGCGCGTATGCGGCCCATGGCGATGGCGGCCATGTTCGGCGGTCTGGTCGGGTTGGCCGTGGGCGGTGCCTATCTGGGCGGCGCGGCGGCGCGGGCGAGCACGGTGCGGGGCCAGGCTGAGCGCATTCAGGCGGCGACGTCCGCCGGTTTCACCGAAGAGGCCCTGTCGGCCGCCGCCGGCGGCCTGGACGAAGGCGCCCTGGCCATCGCCCGGCGTCATGATCCCTACACCGTCGCCGGTTCGGCCCAGCGGGACCGCCAGGCGGCGCTGCTGACCGCCCGGCTGGAGCAGCTTCGTGGAACCCAGGACGCCGGTCTGCGTCAGGTCAGCCTGACCGGTCCCAAGGTCCAGCCCTTCCGCCTGGGCGTCGCCATCGACGAATCCCGCGATCTCGATTGCCTGACCCAGGCCGCCTATTACGAGGCGCGCGGCGAAGGTTCCGATGGTATGCGGGCGGTGGCTCAGGTGGTGCTGAATCGCGCCCGTCACGGCGCCTTCCCCAACAGCGTCTGCGGCGTGGTGTTCCAAGGCGCCGGGCGCCGCACCGGCTGCCAGTTCAGCTTCACCTGCGACGGCTCCATGCGGGGCCGCGTCAACCGCGCCGCCTGGAACCGCGCCCGCGACATCGCCTCGCGCGCCCTGTCCGGCTACGTCTATGCGCCCGTCGGTTCGGCCACCCATTTCCACACCACCGGCGTCAGCCCGGCGTGGCGCGGCTCTCTGATCCGCGTGACCCAGGTCGGCCAGCACCTGTTCTACCGCTTCGGCGGGCGTTCCGGTTCGGGCGCGGCCTTCACCTATGCCGCGCGCCCCTCGGTCGCGAGCGACCAGGGCCAGTTGATCCAAGCCGGTCTCGATCCCGTCGAGACCGCGCGCCAGGCGGGTCAGGCCGTGGCCTACACCCTGTTGCTGGCGCAGGAAGGCCGTCCCGCCTCGACGCCCGAGGCGCCGACGGCTCAGGCCGCCTCCGCCGCATCGGAAGCCGCCCCCGCCAACCCCGCCTAGGGGCGGCGTCAACACCACTCATTGCGTCGTCCATGATGATCATGGAACAGGGCTTGCGGGACTGACCGGCGACCGTCCCGCTCCGGGACGGATGAGGCTTGATCATGTCCGCGTCCCTGTCCCCGGCGTCTTCTCCCCCCCTGCGTGGCGGGGCGTTGGACGCCTTGCGTTTCGTCGCCGCCCTGTTCGTCGTGGTGTTCCATTTCGGAGATCAGGCGCCGATCGCTCTCAACGAGCTGCATCCCTTCCTGGACCGCGGTTATCTGGCCACCGACTTCTTCCTGATGCTGTCCGGCTTCGTCCTGGCCAAGGCCTATGGCCCGGCGGTCGCCGCGCGGCGCATCTCGCTGGGACGGTTCTGGTCCAAACGGTTGGCGCGCTGTTACCCGACGCACCTGATCACCCTGGCCCTGCTGGCCGCCATGGTCGGGGCTGGCGCCCTATTGGGTTTCACCTCGGACAATGCCGGTCGTTTCGACTGGTCCGGCCTGCCCGCCCAGGTGCTGCTGCTGCACGCCTTCGGCCTGGGCGGCGGCCACTGGAACATCCCCAGTTGGACCATCTCCACCCTGCTGATCTGCTACGCCTTCTTCCCCATGCTGTGGCGCGCCATGTTGCGCATCGCCAATCCGGCCTCCGCGCTCAGCCTGGGCCTGCTGATCCTGACCGGCTCGAACCTGCTCAGCGTCGCCCTGTTCGGTTCGGAACAGTTCAACCTGCCGTTCCAATGGTGTTTCTTCCGCGCCGCGCCCCTGTTCCTGGTCGGCCTGACCCTGGCTCGCGCGGTGCAGACCGCCCGCTTCAAGGCCTCGACGGCGCGCGTGATCGGTTTCGGCGGCGGCGCGGTCCTGGTGCTGAACGCCGTGTTGGCCGGTCCCGACATGATCAACATCCTGTCGATCTGCGCCGTCATGATCGGCTGCGGCGCCTCGCCGACCACCCGCGCCCTGCCCTTCGCCGCCTGGGGCGCGCGGGTCAGCTTCTGCCTGTTCATGGTCCACACCCTGACCGGCGCGGTCTGGTTCGACGTGGTCCAGCCGCTAGCCACGCGCCTGGTTCCGGCTCTGGCCGACAGCCCGGCGCTGGCCTGGGCGATGTGGAGCGGCGCCCTGGTCGCCACGGTGATCGGCGCGGCCCTGTACGACCGTTTCGTAGACAGTCCGATCCAACGCGCGCTGAACGCCCGCCTGTTCGGCCGCCGCCCCGCGCCTCAGCCCCAGATGGAGACCGCTGCGGCCTGACCGCTCAAGCCGCGTCCAGCCCGATGTCGAGCACGGGCGCCGAATGGGTCAGTGCGCCGACCGAGATCACGTCCACCCCAGTGCGGGCGATGTCGCCGACCGTCTTGAGCGTCACCCCGCCCGAGGCTTCCAGCACCGGCTGTCCGAAGGGACTGACCTTGGCCCGTTCGACCGCCTCGCGCAGGGCCGGAAGGGTGAAGTTGTCCAGCATGACCACGTCCGGCCGTTCGGCCAGGGCCTGATCCAACTGGTCCAGGGAATCCACCTCGACCTCGACCTTCACCAGATGACCGACATGGGCGCGGGCGCGGCGCACCGCCGGGCCGACGCCGCCGCAGACGGCCACGTGGTTGTCCTTGATCAGGACGGCGTCATCCAGACCGAAACGGTGGTTCATGCCGCCGCCGCACGCCACCGCGTGCTTTTCCAGCGCGCGCAAGCCGGGCGTGGTCTTGCGGGTGTCGACGATGCGCGCCTGGGTTCCCTTCACCGCCTCGACATAGGCGCGGGTCAGCGTCGCGATCCCGCACATCCGGCCCAGGATATTCAACGCCGTCCGTTCCGCCGCCAGCAGGGCGCGGGCGTTGGCCTGAACCCGCACCAGGGCCGCCCCGGCGTCGAAGGCCTGACCGTCTTCCACCAGGGTTTCGACCACGGCCTCGGCGTCCAGCATCCGCACGGCGATGCGCACCGCATCCACCCCCGCCGCGACGCCCGCCGCGCGCGCCGCGAACACGCCGTTCATCCGGGCGTCGGCGGGAATGCACGCCTGGCTGGTCAGGTCCCCCGCCCGGCCCAGGTCCTCGGCCAGGGCCGCCCGCACCACCGGTGCGATCAGAACATCCATCATGCCGCGGCCCTCGCACGTCGGTTCAGTCGAACATGAGTGTGCGCCGCCCGGTCGGCCGCCTCGGGCCAGTCGCGGCGCCAGTGGCCGCCCCGGCTCTCGCGCCGGTCCA
>JAFLCT010000120.1 GCA_017302335.1 Caulobacterales bacterium
GCCGCCCTGACCGCCGAACAGCGCACCGCCGCCGTGCTCGGCTCGTCTCGCGAACAGTCGGTCGCCGCCGTCGAACAGGCTCGCGCCGTGGTCGAACAGGCGCGCATCGCCCTGGACCGCACCGTCATCCGCGCACCCGTGGCCGGCGTCGTCGGCGCGCGCGGCGTGCGATCCGGCCAGTATGTCCGCCCCGGCGGGCAGTTGATGTCGATCGTGCCCCTGGCCGACACCTATGTCGTCGCCAATTTCAAGGAGACCCAGGTCGGCCGTCTGCGCATCGGTCAGGAGGTCGAGGTCACGGCCGACGCCTTCCCGGGGCGCCGCCTGCACGGCCGTATCGACAGCTTCGCCCCGGCCACCGGGTCCGAGTTCGCCCTGATCCCGGTCGAGAACGCCACCGGCAACTTCACCAAGATCACCCAGCGCGTGCCCGTGCGCATCGTCATCGACGACGCGGGGGCCGCCCTGCGCCCCGGCCTGTCGGTCGAGGTCAAGGTCGATCTCAAGAGCGGCGCGGCCGGTCCCACCTTCGCCGAGGCCGCCGTGGGCGAGACCCGCCTGGCCGAGATCGCGCCCGCGCCGTCCACGACAGGTCAGGGACGCGCCCGCTCGTGAGTCCCGCCCCGACCAAGGCCGACGGCCAGGTTGACTGGACGATGCTGCTGCTCGGCTTCGCCGGCATGGTCATCGGCCAGTTCATGGCCATCCTGGATATCCAGATCGTGGCCGCCAGCCTGCCGCAGATCCAGGCGGGCGTCGGCGCCTCGGCCGACGAGATCAGTTGGGTCCAGACGGCCTATCTGATCCCCGAGGTCGTGATGATCCCCCTGTCGGGCTATCTGTCGCGCCTATGGGGCACCCAGAAGGTGTTCCTGGTCAGTTGCGCAGGCTTTCTGATCATGAGCGTGGCCACCGGCCTGTCGTCGTCGATCGACATGATGATCGTCTTCCGGGCGCTGCAAGGCTTCGTCGGCGGAGCCATGATCCCGACCGTCTTCGCCGTCGCCTTCACCGCCTTCCCGCCCGAGAAACGGGTCACGGCCAGCGTGGTCATGGGGCTGATCGTGACCCTGGCCCCGACCGTCGGCCCGACCCTGGGCGGCCATCTGACCGAATGGCTGAGCTGGCGTTGGCTGTTCTTCATCAATGTCGTGCCCGGCGCCCTGGTGCTGTTCCTGGTCGGTCGTTACGCCCATTTCGACAAGGGCGATCCATCGCTGGCCAAGGGGTTCGACTGGTGGGGCCTGGGCCTGATGGCCGCCTTCCTGATGAGCCTGCAATTCGTGCTGGAGGAAGGGGCCAAGAACGACTGGTTCGCCGACGACCAGATCCTGTTGCTCGGCGTGGTCGCCGCCGTCACCGGCCCGGCCTTCATCTGGCGCTCGCTGACCTACCGCAATCCGATCGTCGAGCTGCGGGCCTTCGCCAATCGCAACTTCAGCGTCGGCGTGGTCATGACCTTCACCGTCGGGGCGGCCCTGTTCGGGGGCACCTTCCTGTTGCCCCTGTTCCTGGCGCGGGTGCGCGACTACTCCCCGGCCGAGGTCGGCACCACCATGGTCGTCTCGGGTCTGGCCATGTTCGCCACCGGACCCTTCGCCGGACGGCTGGTGCGGCGTCTGGACCCCAGGGTCCTGATGTTCGTCGGCTTCATGATGTGCGCCTGGGGGATGTGGGACGCCCACGCTCTGACCGCCGAGTGGGGCTTCTGGGAATTCGCCGGGGTTCAGGCCATGCGCGGGGTCGGCGTCATGCTGGCCATGATCGCCTCGCAGCAGGTGACCATGTCGACCCTGCCGCCGCACATGGTCAAGAACGCCTCGGGCCTGGTGAACCTCAGTCGCAACGTCGGCGGCGCCTTCGGCCTGGCCTTCCTGAACACCTCGCTGATCACCGGCACGGCCGTCCACTATGGCGAGCTGACGTCGCGCATCGACCTGACCAACGGCCGGATGGCCGAGCTTCTGGCCGGCATGACCGAACGGTTTTCCAGCTCCATCGACCCCCAGGGCGCGGCGATGCAGGCCCTTAGCGGTATGCTGCGGCGTCAGGCGACGACCCTGGCCTTCGGCGACGCCTTCGCCATCCTGGCGGTCGCTTGCGCCTTCGCCGCCTTCGTGACCCTGCTGTCCCGGCCGGTGAAGGTCCAATCCCGCGCCGCCCCTTCGGAGATTCACTGATATGCCCCGCGTGGCCGGACAGATCGACGAAGCCAAGACCGAGGCCATCCTCGAAGCCGCCGCCGTCCTGTTCGGCGAGAAGGGGCTGAGCGCCTCGATGGACGAGATCGCGCGCCGCGCCGGGGTGTCGAAACAGACCCTCTACAACCGCTACGCCTCTAAGGCCGAGATCGGCCGCGCCCTGGCCGCGCGGCGCAGCGACGCCATCACCGCCCCCCTGCGCGCCGGGGGCGACATGGAGACCGTTCTGACGGCCATGGCCGCCTCTCTGATCCGGCGCGTCCGCGATGCCGACAAGGGCGCCTCGCTGCGCGGGGTGGTCCTGATGTCGCCCGAGGCGCCGGACCTGGCCTGCGCCATCTACGCCGCCGGGCCTGGCGAATCCCTGCGCCGCATCTCGGCCTGGCTGAGCGAGCAGGACCGGGCGGGGCGTCTGACCGTGCCCGATCCCGATCACGCGGCCGAGATGTTTTCGGGCATGGCCGTGGGCCACGGACATCTGCGCAGTCTGTTGGGCGTACCCCATCCCGACGCCGACAAGGTCGAGACCCGCGCCCGCGAAACCGCCCGCCGCTTCATCCGCGCTTTCGCCCCCGAAGGCTGACACACCGGCCGGATCGGCCTAGACCGGACCCCTGTTCCAAGGAGTCCCGCCATGCTGATCCACCTGTCGTCCTGGCCCGAGATCGACGCCCGGCTGAAGTCCGGCGATCCGCTGGCGAAGACCGTAGTCGTGCCGATCGGCTCCAACGAACAGCACGGGCCGACCGGCCTTCTGGGCACCGACTGGCTGTGCCCCGAGATCATCGCCCACGATCTGGAGGCCCAGGCCGACCAACTGATCGTCGCCCCCACCTTCAACATCGGCATGGCCCAGCATCACCTGGGCTTTCCCGGCACCATCACCTTGCGGCCCTCGACCTTCATGGCCGCCATTGGCGACTGGGTGTCGTCTCTGAACCGGCACGGATTCGAGCGAATCTATTTCCTCAACGGCCACGGCGGCAACATCGCCTCCATCGAGGCGGCCTTCGCCGAGATCCACGCCGAATGGTCGTTCGCGTCGCCCCTCAAGCAGCGGAGCGCCGCGCGCGACGCGATAGGGGACAGGGCTGCGCCCATGGGCTTCGCCTTGAAGCTGAAGAACTGGTGGGACCTGCCGGGCGTCACCGCGCTGTGCAACAGCCTGTTCCCGACCGGCCACGGCTCGCACGCGACCCCGTCCGAGATCGCCGTGACCCAGGCGGCCTATCCCGATCGCATAAAGACCGCCGACTACAGCCCCAGGATCGCGCCGACCGGCCCGATCCGCGACGCCGCCGACTATCGGGCCAGATTCCCGGACGGCCGCATCGGTTCCGATCCGGCCCAGGCCAGCCCGGAAAAGGGCCGTCAGATCATAGACGTGGCCAAGGCCGGCCTGCTGGACGACGTCACGGCCTTCGCGGCGGAACGCCTGCCCGCCCTGTCCTAGGCCGTGCGGACGATCCCGCCCTCGGCCCTGACCGGCCAGGGCGTCAACCGCCCGCCCGCGCACGGCCCGGCCACGCACAGCCCCGTCAGCGGCTCGAACGCCGCCCCGTGCCAGGCGCACAGGATCAACGACCCGTCCGGCGTCAGATAGCGGTCCAGTTCGACCGCCAGCGGATTTCCGGCGTGGGGACAGCGATCGACGTACCCGGCCACCTGGCCGTCCTTCCTGACCACGAAGCCGTGGAAATAGCTCTCGCCGATCTGCAAGACGAACGACCGCGCGCCCGGATCGGCGATGTCGCCCTCGGCGCACAGGGTCACATTGGGCGGCGTCTTCCAGACGCGTGGCCGGTCGGCGGGGATCGGCTGGTTCATTCCCGCTCGGTCTTCAGCGGCCGCGACAACAGGTCGTCGATCACCTGGTCCACCGTCGTCTCGCCGCTGAGCAGGTGCGAGACCGCCAGGCAGATCGGCATATCGACGCCCATCTTGGCGGCCAGTTGGCGCACGGCGGGCGCGCTCTCATAGCCCTCGGCCACCGACCGTTTGCCGGCCAGGGCCTCCTGAACCGTCTGACCCTGGCCCAGGGCCAGACCCAGGCTCATGTTCCTGGACTGGGGGCTGGAGCAGGTCAGCACCAGATCGCCCAGGCCGCACAGGCCCGCCACGGTTTCGGCCTGACCGCCCATGGCCACGCCCAGCCGGGTCATTTCGGCGAAGCCGCGGGTGATGATGGCGGCGTGGGCGGATCGGCCCAGGCCGCGGCCCTCGCTCATGCCGCAGGCGATGGCCAGCACGTTCTTGATCGCCCCGCCGACCTCGGCCCCGATCAGGTCGGCGGCCAGATAGGGCCGGAAGCCGGGCGCCGACAGGGTCCACATCAGCTCCTCGCCCAGAACCTCGTCGGCGCAGGCCAGGGTCACCGCGCTGGGCAGGCCGCGCGCCACCTCTCCGGCGAAACTGGGACCCGACAACACCGCCTGCGGCGCCGCGGGGATCGTTTCCGACAGCACGTCGGTCATCAGCTTCAGCGAGCCGCGCTCGACGCCCTTGGAGCACAGGACGATCGGAACCTCCGCCCGATAATGCGGGGCGAAGGCTTGCAGCGTCGAGCGCATGAACTGGGCCGGCGGCACCGCCAGGATGACGTCGCACGCCCCCAGGTCGGCCAGGTCGGCCGTCACCTGGACCCGGTCCTCCAGGATCACGCCGGGCAGAAAAGCCTCGTTGACGCGGTGCTCGCGGACGCTCTCGACCACCTCCGGCTCGCGCGCCTGCAACAGCACGTCCAGCCCCGCGCGCGCCGCCACCTGGGCCAGGGCCGTGCCCCAGGCGCCCGCGCCGATCACCCCCGCCGTGCGAAACTCCATCCGGTCTTCCCCGCTCACGCCTTGGCGCCCTTGCGCCCCGTCTTGGCATGGACAGGATCGGCTGTCGCGCGCGCCTCGTCCAGCGGCCATCGCGGACGGGCCGCCACATCCAGGTCCGAGACCAGTCCCTTCGCCAGCCGTTCCGCCCCCGCCAGGGCGATCATGGCGGCGTTGTCGGTGCAATAGGCCAGGGGCGGGGCCACGAAGTCGAAGCCGTGCTTGGCCGCCGCCGCCTCCAGCGTCCGCCGCACCGTCTTGTTGGCCGCCACGCCGCCGGCGACGACGAAAAGCATCTTGCCTGGCCCCATCGCCTCGCTCGCGGAGCGAGGTGGCTTGAGGGCGGGGGCGTGTCGTTCCGCATAGGCCTGCATGGCCCGTTCCGAACGTTCGGTCAGTTGCCGGGCGATGGCGGTCTGGACGGCGTCGGCCAGGTCGGCGCGGTCCTGATCCGTCCGGCAGGTCTCGACCAGGCGCGAGGCCGCCGTCTTCAGGCCCGAAAAGGAGAAGTCGCAGTCCTTGCGCCCCAACAGGGCGCGCGGCAGGGCGAAACGCGATCCGTCGCCCGTCTCGGCCAATCGCTCCAGCGCCGGACCCCCAGGATAGCCCAGGTCCATGGCCTTGGCGATCTTGTCGAAGGCTTCTCCGGCCGCATCGTCGATGGTGGTGCCCAATCGGCTCATGTCGCCGATCCCGCGCACCTCCAGAAGCTGGCAATGGCCGCCCGAGACCAGCAGTAGCAGAAAGGGATAGGCGATCTCGGCGCCCAGGCGGGCCGACACGGCGTGCCCTTCCAGGTGGTTGACCGCGATCAGCGGCAAGTCCCGCGCCAGAGCCGCGCCCTTGGCGAAGCTCAGCCCCACCATCACCCCGCCGACCAGCCCCGGCCCGGCGGTGGCGGCGACGCCGTCCATGTCGCCATAGTCCAGCCCGGCCTCGGCCAGGGCGCGGGCCGCGACCCCGCCGATCATCTCGACATGGCTGCGGGCGGCGATCTCGGGCACCACCCCGCCGAAGGCCGCGTGTTCGGTGATCTGGCTGTACACCACCGACGACAGCACCTCGGCCCCCGTCGCCGACAACCGCACCACCGAGGCGGCGGTCTCGTCGCAACTGGTTTCGATGCCCAGCACGGTCAGGACCTCGGTTGCCGCCCCGTCCGCCCTGCTGTAGTCCGCGCCTGTGTTCATCGGGTCGAGGTAGCGACCCCCCACCTTCAGCGCAACGGTTCGGGCGACGCCCATGATCCCCACCCACGGTCCCATCCGCATCGGCACGCGCCGCTCGAAACTGGCCCTGGCCCAGTCGGGCATGATGCAGCGCGCCGTGGCCGCGGCGGCGAACCTGCCGATCGAGCAGGTTTGCCTGGTCGAGATCGTCACCACCGGCGACCGGGTTCAGGACCGTCGCCTGCTGGAGATCGGCGGCAAGGCCCTGTTCACGAAAGAGATCGAAGAGGCGCTGCTGGACGGCCGCATCGACCTGGCTGTCCATTCCATGAAGGACGTGCCGGCCGAACAGCCGCCGGGCCTGGCCATAGCCGCCATCCCCGAGCGGGAGGACCCGCGCGACGCCTTCATCGGCCGTCATGTCGCCGCCTTCGACGACCTGCCGCCGGACGCCGTTCTGGGCACCGCCTCGCTGCGGCGCCAGGCCCAGGCCCTGGCCCTGCGCCCGGACCTGAAGATCGAGATGCTGCGCGGCAATGTCGACACCCGTCTGCGCCGCCTCCAGCAGGGCGACTTCGACGCCATCCTGCTGGCCTCGGCCGGCCTGTCGCGGCTGGGCCTGGCCGAGGCGATCGGCGAGCGGCTGTCGGCCGACGCCTTCCTGCCCGCGCCGGGTCAGGGCGCCCTGGCCCTTCAGAGCCGGGCCGACGACGCCGACGCCCCCTGGCTGAAGGCCCTGAACCACGCCGACACCGCCCTGTGCGTCGCCGCCGAGCGCGGGGCCATGACGGCGCTGGAAGGCTCGT
>JAFLCT010000121.1 GCA_017302335.1 Caulobacterales bacterium
CCGCCGCGCCAGCATGGCCGCCACCGCGCCGTTGCCGCAGCCGATGTCCAGCGCCGCCGCTCCGGCGGGCGGATCGGCGCGGGCGACGGCGGCTTCGATGGCGCCCATCTCCAGGGCGTTGCAGACGTCCAAGGCCCGATAGGCGATGAGGTGGAAGCTGGTGCGCATGGTCCCGCTTTAGCCGCTGATGCGAGACGACCCAAGCGGTCATGAAAAGTACTTTACATATTAAAGTCAATGTGAGAAACGAATGACACACAAGGCAAGCGCCGCCGTCATGACCGTCGCGCCTTGCCCGTCATCGTATCGACCCCCGCGCCGGCGACGGCCGGTTCGCGAAAAGGATAAGCGAATGAACCTGTCCGATAACGAAGCCCAGGCCGACATCGCCTGGATGCGCCAATTGGCGGAAGAGGGCGGCCGGGCGCCGATGCGCGGCGCCCCGATCCTGTTCGCCGCCGGTGCGATCTACGGCGTCGCCAGCCTGGTCCACTGGGCGGTCCAGACGGGGCTGCTCTCCGAACCGGGTCCGATCCAGGGCGTCGTCTGGCTGGTCGCGACCGCTGTGTTCCTGGTCGTCTTGGCCTTCCTGACGGTGAGGCTGAAACGCGACGGCGGGGTGAAGACGGGCGCCGGGCGCGCCACGGGCGCGGTCTGGACCGGTGTCGGCTACGGCATCTTCGCCATGATGAGCGCCATCGCCGTGGTCGGTTACCGCCTGGGCGAGCAGGCCGCCCTGGTCAGCCTGGCCCTGATCCCGTCCATCATCATGGTCTTCTATGGCGTGGGCTGGGCCGTGACGGCCGCGATGCTGAAGTCCCGCCCCCTGGGCTGGCTGTCGGTGGCGTCATTGATCGCCGCGCCGCTGTTGGCGCTTCTGACCGGCGACACCGCGCAATATCTGGCCTACGCCGTCTGCCTGTTCGTGCTGATGGCCGCGCCCGGCTTTCTGTTGATGCGCGGGGCGGGGCGTTCCTGATGGGTGACGATTTCGACATCGGCCGCATCGACGACGTCATTCACGGCCGGATGCGACTGGGGATCATGGCCGTGCTCTCGGGCGTGGAGAGCGCCGACTTCAACACCTTGAAGGCGCGGCTTCAGGCCACCGACGGCAATCTGTCGGTGCATCTGAAGAAGCTGGAGGAGGCGGGCTTCGTCGCGGTCTCCAAACGCTTCGTCGGCAAGAAGCCGTTGACCGAGGCGGCCATGACCGAGACTGGGCGCCAGGCCTGGGTCGCCTATCTGGACGCCATGGCGGGTCTTGTCGCGGGGCGCTAACAAGGCGGGATGAGCGCCACCCGTCTGCTTCGCCTCGACGCCGTCGACAACGCCCGCGACTATGGCGACTACGCCACGGCCGCGGGCCGCCACGTGCGGTCGGGCGTGTTGTTCCGCACTGCCCACCATGCGCGGGCCAGCGACGCCGATCTGCAACGGATGGCCGACTGGGGCGTGGGAACCGTGGTCGATCTGCGCCGCCCCAGCGAGCGCCGCCACCAGCCGTCGCGCCGCCCCGCGGGTTTCTCCGGCCAGGTGATCGAGGTCGCCCATGACGACGGCGGCGAAGCCCCGCATCTGACTTTCCTGAAGACCACCGACCTGACCGAGACCTCGGGCCGCGGCTTCATGATCGGCGCCTATCGGTCCATGCCGTTCGATCCCGGCCATCTGGATGTCTTCGCCCGTTATTTCCGCGCGCTCGGCGAGGGCCAGGCGGCGATCGTCATCCACTGCGCGGCGGGCAAGGACCGCACGGGCCTGCTGGCGGCCCTGACCCATCGGCTGCTGGGGGTGGCCCATGACGATCTGGTCGAGGACTATCTGCTGACCAACGCCGCCGTGGATCTGGCCGGGCGTGCGCCGGCCATCGCCAAACAACTGCACGCCATGACCGGTCGGGTCGCTTCGGACGCCGCCGTCACCGCCTTCCTGGGAGTCGAGGCCGCCTATCTGGACGCCGCCTTCGCCGTCATGATCGAACGAGGCGGCTCGGTCGACGCCTACCTGGAACAGGCCCTGGGGGTGGACGCGGCCCTGCGGGATCGGATCGTCGCGCGGCTGTCGGCCTGATGGCGACCGTCGAACGTCCCCTGACCTGGCGCGACCCGTTAAGGGTCGCCGCCGGGCTGGCGCACCGGGACGGCGCCCTGGCCCTGCTGTCGGATGGCGGATCGCATGGGCGTTGGTCCTGGGTCGGGGTCGAACCGGATCGGGTCCAGATCACTGAGACCGGGGGCGACGACCCCTTCCAGACTTTAGAGAATTTCGGGCCGGGCGCGGTCGGCCTGGCCGCCTATGATCTGGGCGCGCGCCCCGCGACGGGACCCAGGACGCGGGTCTGGCCGGACCTGATGCTGGCCCGCTATCCGGCCCTGTTGCGCTTCGACCTGCATGAGCGGACGCTCGTCGCCGTGGGACGCGGCGAGACGGCCGAAGCAGCGCAGGCCGCCGCCGACACCGCCGCCGCCTGGGCCGTCGCCCGAGTCGCCTCGACCGAGACGCCGCTGCCGCCCGCCGAGACGTTTGAACCGGAGACCGACCCCGCCGCCTATCGCGCCGCCGTGGCCGATGTGGTGGCCCGCATCGCGGCCGGAGAGCTGTTTCAGGCCAATATCGCCCGCGCCTGGTCCGGGCGTCTGCGGCCTGACGCCGATCCGTTCGACGTCTTCCTACGGCTGCAAGCGGGCCGCGCCTCGGCCTATGGCGCCTTCTGGCGGCTGGGCGAACGGGCGCTGGTGTCCAATTCGCCCGAACTGTTCCTCGATTTCGACGGGCGACGGATCGAGACGCGACCGATCAAAGGTACGCGGCCGCGCGGCGCGGATGCGGTGGCCGATGCGGCGCTAGCCGCCGAACTGCTGGCCAGCGGCAAGGACCGGGCCGAAAACCTGATGATCGTCGATCTGATGCGCAACGACCTGGCCCGCGCGGCTCGACCCGGCTCGGTTCGGGTCGAGCGCCTGTTCGAGATCGAGACCCTGCCGACGGTGCACCATCTGGTGTCGACGGTCGTTGCCGAAGCGGCGCCCGACGTCGGGCCGGGCCGGGTTCTGGCCGCCGCCTTCCCGCCCGGCTCGATCACCGGCGCCCCCAAACATCAGGCCATGAAGGTCATCGCCGGTCACGAACCGCCGCGCGGGCCTTGGTGCGGGTCCCTGTTCCTGTTGGGCGAAGCTGGGACCCTGACCGCCTCGGTGCTGATCCGCACCGCGGCGTTCGAGAGGGATCAGGCGGGCTGGCGGTTTCGCACCCTGGCCGGGGCCGGCATCGTGGCCGACAGCGACCCGGCCGCCGAACTGGCCGAGACCGAGGTCAAGATCTCGGCGATGCGTCAGGCGCTGACCGGCTAGTTGGTGTCCAGCGTCACCTGTTCGGTCAGGCGCGGCCGCAGATAATAGGTGTGCGAAAAGCGGGTGATCGCGGGCATCAGATAGTCGACTGGCGAGTCATAATCATAGGTCGCCTCGCTGAAGATGATGCTCTCGCCGTTGTCGATCAGACCGGCGGGAATGGTCACCGTGCTGCCGGTGACGCGGGCGGTCCAGCTCTTGCCGCGGCTCCAGACGACCTTGACCACGCCGTTGTTGTCGCGCGTCAACTGGCTGACCCGCAACTTCAGCGGCGTGGCCGAGAAGGGCTTCATGATCAGGCCGCCGATCCCGAAGATGTCGTCGAGCTGGGTCGGGGTGACGATATCGGTCTGCGACACCAGATCGGCCACCATGGCCGAGGCGTGGCCCATCCGCTTCTGGGCCATGAAGCCCTGACAGAACTCAGCCAGGCCGAAGTAGAAGGCGATCATGATCGGCGCCAGCAGGGCGAACTCCACCGCCGACACGCCGCGGCGGTCGCCCGCCAGGCGGCGCAGGATCCCGGAATGATGAACGGGCGCGGCCATCAGTCGTAAGGCTCGTTTCGGAAGGCGGTGGTGGCCGTCAGCACCGCCTTGCCGTTGCTCAGCTTGGACAGGCCCTGGGCCAGGAAGGGCGTCAGCAATGTGTACTGGTACCAGGCCCGCACCAGCATGATATCGCCGGGCGCGCCGCCGTCATAGCCAAGGGTGTTGGGATCGAACGCTTGGCCGCCCAGCGGATCGGGCACGTTCGGGTTGGAGAATTGCGGGATGGGCCGCACATCGACCATCACCTTCGACGAGCAGTCGCTGGAGAAGATGCTCATTCGATTGCACAGGTTGGACTTGAAGGTCGCGGCGTTGAATTCCTGGGCGTCGGCCTGGCCGGTGCGGACCAGGCGGCCGGTCTCGATGGCGGCGTTTTCCAGCACCGAGTCGATGAGAAACACCAGCGCCAGCTCCAGCACGGCGAACATCATGAAGAAGAAGGGCAGGGCCACCATGGCGAATTCGATCGCGGCCGAACCCTCGCGGGCGCGGCGCCGATCGATCATGCGCTTCAGGCCGCGGCGTCCCATGGCGGTCAGGGCGGCGACACGGCCGGAGCGGCGGCCGCGCCGGGTCCGGTCGAACGGATGCTGGGTGCGCAGGAGCCGCCGCAAGCCATTTCCGTCATCTGGCCGCCGCGCCACATACGCACCGCGCCGGTCGAGCCGCCGGTGACGACGATCTGGTTCTGGAACAACGGCCGACCGATGGCGTCCACGGCCACGACCTCGGTCACGCCATAGCCCTTGCCGACGATGTACAGGGTGTTGGCGTCGACCACGGTGACGTCGGCGATGGCCGGGTTGCCGACGATCACCGAGGCGGCCGCGCCGCGCAGGGCGATCCGCGCCGACCGGTCGATCTCGACGTTTAACGGCGCGGTCTGGGCGATCGCCGTGTTGGCGACAGCCGCGACGGCCAGGGCGAGGATGAGGGCGGTTCGTTTCATGAGCCGGGTTCTCTGACAGGCGGCGCGTGCGCGCGAAGACCCGCGCAAGGTCGCGCGCAAACCTCAATAAATTCTGAAATCGTTTCCGGGAGAGTAAACGTTTCGGAAACCATTCAAATCAACGAATGAATTACCTTCGTTTTACTTGGTTTTAAGCCGTGGCGTGCATTGTGATCCTGCAAACGGGGAAGGCGGGCTAACCGACCACCCCGGTGGTGGAAGTCAAATAGCTCGCTGATAGAAGGATGAATCCAATGACCAAGTTCGTTTCGCGCTTCATGAACGACGAGTCGGGCGCCACGGCCATCGAATATGGCCTGATCGCCGCCCTGATCGCCGTGGTGATCATCTCGGCCGTGACCGCTCTGGGCACGACCATCAAGACCAAGTTCAACGCCGTCGTGACCGGCATGGGCGGCACCGCCGGGGCCTAATCGCCCGACGGAAAGTCTTGAAACCGGCAAGGGGCCGGGGCGGAAACGCCCCGGCCCTTTCGCTGTGCGGCCATGTCTGAAAACGGCCCGATTAAAATATTCGTGGTGAACGTCGAAGTAACCACGCCCGAAGACCCGACCTTAACCGATGGCGGCGATAGTGATCGTGCGTTTTGGGGGTCAACGGGCGACCGGCTTCTCCCCCAGTCAGTTGCTCTGAACCTCATCGAGAAGGACTATTAAAATGACCAAGTTTGTTTCGCGCTTCATGAACGACGAGTCGGGCGCCACGGCCATCGAATATGGCCTGATCGCCGCCCTGATCGCCGTGGTGATCATCTCGGCCGTGACCGCCCTGGGCACGACCATCAAGACCAAGTTCAACGCCGTCGTGACCGGCATGGGCGGCACCGCCGGGGCCTAATCGCCCGACGGAAAGTCTTGAAACCGGCAAGGGGCCGGGGCGGAAACGCCCCGGCCCTTTCGCTTCGTACGGCAACGCGGCCTTAACGCGGCTGTGTCAGGGTGACGGTCATGGATATGCTGACGCTTCTGCTGCTGGCGGTGATGCCGGCCCTGGTCATCACTGCGGGTCTTCGCGACCTGACGACCATGACCATCCCCAACTGGATTTCGGGCGCCCTGATCGTCGGTTTCTTTCCGGCCGCGTTCGCCGCCGGACTGGACCTGACGACCGTCGGCGTTCACCTGGGCGTGGCCTTCGCCGCGCTGCTGGTCGGCATGGGGATGTTCGCCCTGCGCTGGATCGGCGGCGGCGACGCCAAGCTGATGGCTTCTGTCTGTCTGTGGCTGGGCCTGACCGGCTCTGGCCTGTTTCTGGTGTGGACCGGCCTGACGGGCGGTCTGTTCTGCCTGGCCCTGATCTTCGCGCGTTTCCACGCCCGACCCTATGTCATGGGCGCTGAGGGCTGGTTTCCCCGACTGATGGAGCCGAAGGGCGACATCCCCTACGGCGTGGCCATCGCCGCCGGAGCCTTGATGGCCTATCCGGCGTGCGACCTGATGGCCGGTTTCGCCTCCGGGCTTTAGGGGGCGCGCGCCGCAGTTTAGGAGCGCGTTAACCCGGGGGCCTCACTCTCGTTAACCGGTAGGAGCCGCGCGGACCGTCCGTGCGAATCGCCGCTCCGCCGGAGAGTGTCGATGAAGCCCGCCAAGATCGCCGTCATCTGCATCGCCGCCGTCTCGGCCATCGGCCTGGCGCTGGTGGTTCGCGCCATGGGGTCGTCGGGCCAGCCGGTGTCGAGCGCCGCCGCCGCGCCTGCCGCCGCCGCGCGTCCGATGGCCAAGGTGCTGGTCGCCGCCCGCGACCTGGCCCCGGGCAAGCGCCTGACCGACGCCGACCTGGCCTGGAAGGACTGGCCGGTGGACGAGGTCAATCCCGCCTTCATCACCGACGGCTCGGTTCCCATTCCCCAGGCCGCCGCCGCCGCTTCGGCCGAAAAGGCCGCGCCGCCGCAAAACGCCAGACCCCAGGGCGCGGTGGCGACCGTGGCCCGCGCCGCCGCCGATGTCGCCACCAGCGGGGGCAAGGCCGAGTATTTCGGCTCGGTGGTGCGTGAACCCATCCTGGCCGGGGAACCCATCATCGGCCGCAAGATCGTGCGCGCAGGCGAC
>JAFLCT010000122.1 GCA_017302335.1 Caulobacterales bacterium
GGGGCGGCCTTCGGCCAGGGCCTGGGCGGCGCCCGCGGCGTCGGTCAACTGGGTCGTGGTTCCGGTCAGGAAGACGAAGCTGGGTTCGTGGAAACGGGTGATCGCCACCGGGCCGGGCGTGCGGCCCTGATCCGGGTGCAGATCGGCGGCGCGCAGGACCTTCTCCAACTGGACCGAGACCGCCAGGGGCCGCAGTTGGCGGATGGTTCCGGCCAGGGCCGCGTGCGACACGATGCCGAAGGCCAGGGCGAACAGCACTGCGGTGACCGCCGCGCGGTTCAGCAGCAGGAAGCCTCCGAACAGGGCCGCCCCCAGCGCACCCAGCATGGTGATCGCCGCCCATGTCTGGGCCGTCGAGGTGCCGAACTGGGTCAGGCCATAGAGCACGATCAGACAGATCAGACCGGCCGCGAACAGGCCCAGTCCGGCGCCGACGCGCCGCGAGACCACGCCGATCGGTCGGGTCAGGGCGGCGGCGGACAATAGGGCCAAGGCCCCGAAGGTCGGCAGGGTGTAGTGGATCAGCTTGGTCGGGGTCAGTTCGAACATCAGCCAGGCCGGAACCAGCCAGCAGATCAGGAAGCGGATCGCCGGTTCGGCCCGTCGACTCCAGGCCCCGGACAGAGCGGCGGGCAGCATCAGGGCGGCGGGGAAGAACAGCAGGGGCGCGGCCAGCAGATAATAGCCCGGCGGCGCGCCATGGCTTTCGTGCCCGCCCGCCACCTTGGGCGCCAGGTCGCCCATGACGGCCTCGCGCCAGAAACCGCCGTCGGTGGCGATGGTGATGGCGATGGCCCAGGGTCCGACGATCAGGGCCAGCAAGGGCAGGCCCCAACCCCAACCCAGACCCTTGATCCATTTCCAGTCGCGGTCCCACAGCGACAGGGCGATCATCGTCAGGGCCGCCACCAGCACCCCGATCGGTCCCTTGATCAGCACCGAGACGCCCAGGGCGGTCCAGAACATCAGCTTGTGCGGCCGTCGCCCCTTCTCGTCGGCGCGCGCGGCCATATAGAGGCGCGCCAGGGCCGCCATGGCCACGGTCACGGCCGCGCACAGGGCCGCATCGGTCTTGGCGATGCCCGCCTCGGTCGACAACAGGAAACAGCCGCCCAGCATGGCCCCCGCCAGGAAGCCCGCCCGCGCCCCGAACAGGGCCGCCCCCGCCCAGGCGCAGGCCGCCGCCGCGATCATGGCGGCCAGGAGCGAGGGAATGCGGTAGGGGGCGATGACCCGATCCTCGACCTTCGAGGTCGCCGAGACCGCCGCCGCTTGCAGCCAGTAGATGCCGACCGGCTTCTTCCAGCGCGGCGTATCCTGGAAACGGATGTCGACGTAGTCGCCCGACTCCAGCATCTGGGCGGTGGCCTGGGCGAATCGGCTCTCGTCGCGATCCAACGGCGGCATCAGCAACAGGCCGGGCAAGCCCGCGATCAGCGCCACCAGGGCCGCGAACGCGGGACCGCGCCAGCCCTGGATATACCGGTCGAGATCAGGTCGGTTCATCCGGTCTTCCTATCACGGCGTTTTCGACGGCGTCAGCCGCTGCTAGAGATCGGCGCATGGAAGACACCCCCGACATCTCCGTCGTCGTCCCCGTGCATGACGAGGCCGGCGCCGCCGGTCCCCTGGCGCGCGAGATCGCCGCCGCCTTCGCCGGGCGATCGTACGAAATGATCTTCGTCGATGACGCCTCCAAGGATGCGACCCTTGCCGAGCTGCGCGCCCTAATGGCCGAGCTTCCGGCCCTGCGGGTGCTGGCGCATTCAGCCAATTCTGGCCAGAGCCGGGCCGTGCGCACCGGCGTTCTGGCCGCGCGCGCGCCGATCGTGGTCACCCTGGACGGCGACGGCCAGAACCCGCCCGCAGATGCGCCGAAACTGGCCGACGCCCTGATCGCCGCCCCGCCGACCGTGGCCCTGGTCGGCGGACGCCGCGCCAAACGCCAGGACAGCGAGGCCAAACGCTGGGCCTCGCGCTGGGCCAACCGCATCCGCAAACGGCTGCTCAAGGATGACGCCGACGACACCGGCTGCGGGCTGAAGGCGTTTCGCCGCGACGTCTTCTTGCGGCTGCCCTATTTCGATCACGTGCATCGCTATCTGCCGGCCCTGACGATCCGCGAGGGCTATGAGAACCGTTATCTCGATGTCGATCACCGCCATCGCGAGACGGGGCGGTCGAAATACACCAACTGGGGGCGGCTGACGGCCTCGCTGTCGGACCTCCTGGGCGTGATGTGGCTGAAGTCCCGGTCGCGTCAGCCCGGATCGATCCGCGAGTTCTGAACCAAGCCCGGGCCGCCCCGCCAATTCGCCTGACGCGCGAGCGGGCGTAGCGGCAAGCCGCGAACGGAGGTATTCAGGGCGCAAGCGCGGCTGTTCCGACGCCGCCCGTCGCGAAGGATCGACTCATGCTGATCGCCCTGCCGCTGCTGCTGATTCCGGTGGTGCTCTACAACATCGTGGTGCTGACCAACGGCCTGTCCGGGGCTGGCGTGGTGGCGGCCGACGCCGCATTGCGCGAGCCGATGTTCTCGCTGCCCATGGCCTCGGGCGCCAGTTGGAACGTCGGGTCGGGCGACCTGATCCTGTTCCTGTCGCTGATCCTGTTGTTCTTTGAACTGCTGAAATCGACGTCAAGCCAGAAGGTGGCGATCGTCAATCACGCCCTGTCGATGATCCTGTTCGTGGTCTGCCTGGTCGAGTTTCTGCTGGTGCGCGGCTTCGCCACCTCGACCTTCTTCCTGATCGTGACCATGGTCATGTTGGACGTGCTGGCCGGTTTCATCGTGACGATCATATCGGCGCGCAAGGATCTGGACTTCGGCGGGGCCTGACCTCGCCTTTCCCTGACCGGTTCACGGCCTCGCATCGCCCGGGCGTTGAATATCGGCGGCTGGCCCGCCCCATGCCGCCGACAGTCGAGCCTTTACCGCAACCGTTGTCGTCGTGTTCGGTGGCGCGTTTGTCCCCGATCGCCGTCTTGCCGACGTGACCGCCGCCTGGGTCAGGGCGCCCTGGAAACGGAGAGGCCCGAGTCTCGGACTCGGGCCTCAGCGTCGTCAATCGTCCAGGGCTTGCGACGACCTGTGCTTGACGGTTTTGGCCGCGAAGGTCGGCAAGACCAACAGGGTCAGGGCCGTCGCGGTCAGCAGCCCGCCGATCACGACGGTGGCGAGCGGCTTTTGCACCTCCGCCCCGGCGCCGTGAGCCAAGGCCATCGGGATAAAGCCCACGATGGCGACCAACGCGGTGGTCAGGACGGCGCGCAGTCGACTGAAGGCGCCCTCGATCGCCGCCTCGCGCGGGGCGAGACCGGCGGCCAGTCGCGCTCGAATGGCCTGCATCAGAACCAGGCCGTTCAGGGTCGCGACGCCAGAGACGGCGATGAAACCGACCGCCGCTGAGACCGAGAACGGCATCCCCCGAAACACGAGGGCCAGAACACCGCCGACCAGGGCCATCGGCACGCAGGCGAACACCAGGCCGGCCTCGGCCAAGGAGCCAAGCGCCATGAAAAGCAGAGCGCCGATCAGGACGAAGATGATCGGGATGACCAAGCCCAGGCGCTGTTCGGCCCGTTTCAGGTTCTCGAACTGCCCGCCCCAGTCCAGGCGCACGCCCGGCGGCAGGGCGATCTCTCCGACCCTGCCTTGCGCATCCGTGACGAAACCGCCCAGGTCACGACCGCGGACGTTGGCCTGGACGACCATGCGTCGGCTCCCGTCATTGCGGCTGATCTGGTTCGGTCCCTCTGTGACCTGAATACGCGCCACCGAGGACAGGGGCACGATCACCCCCGTGGGTGAGACGATGGGCAGGGCGGCGAGGCTGGCCGGATCGTTACGGGCGTCGTCCGGCAGGCGGACGACGACATCGAACCGACGATCGCCTTCGAAGATGCGTCCGGCCTCGGCGCCGCCGATGGCGGCCGAGACCGTTTCCGAGATGTCGGCGGCGGACAGACCATAGTTGGCCGCCGCGAATCGATCGACCGTGACGGTCAACGTCGGCAAGCCCGACGCCTGTTCGACACGCACATCCGCCGAGCCGGACGTTTCACGCAGGGCGTCGGCGATCTGGTCCGCCACCTTCTGCAAGGTGTCGAAGTCGTCGCCATAGACAAGGACGGCGAGGTCGGTGCGGACCCCCGAGATCAGTTCGTTGAACCGCAGCTCGATCGGCTGACTGAACTCGAAATTGTTGCCGATCTGTTGGCTGGCGACCGTTTCGATTCGGTCGAGCAGGGCCTCCTTTTCCAGGTTGGGATCGGGCCAGTCCTTGCGGTCCTTCAACACGATGACGCTGTCGGAGATGTTCGGCGGCATGGGGTCGACGGCGGCCTCGGCCGTACCGGTGCGCGAGAACACCGTCTCGACCTCGGGCTGCGCCTTGATGACCCGTTCGAGCGCCATCTGCATCGCCAGGGACTGCTCCAGCGAAGCGGAGGGCACGCGCAAGGCCTGCATGGCGATGTCGCCCTCATCGAGGGTCGGAATGAACTCCCGGCCCAGGGTCGAGAAGGCCAGCCCGCCGACGATCAGGGCGCCGATGACCGACACCACGACAATGCGCGCGTGACCGACGGCCGACCGGATCGCCGGTTCGATCCAGCACCGGGCGAAACGAAGGATGAAGGTCTCATGCTCCTCGGGGCGGCCCTCGCTATCGAGTTGGACGGTCTTGGGATCACGCACCAGCAGCGCCGTCATCGCCGGAACGAAGGTGAAGGAGAAGATGAAGGCCCCGACCAGAGCCAGCATGACCGTCGCGCCCATGGGCACGAAGGTTTTGCCTTCCACGCCCTCCAGCATCAGCAGGGGGGTGAAGACCAACAGGATGATCAACTGACCGAAAGCTGCCGGTTTGACCATCTGACGGGCCGACTGGATCGCCACGTCCAGACGCTCGCGTCGTGTGAGCATCCGATTCAGCGCCGCCCGCCTCTGCGTCAACAGAAGCAGGGTGTTCTCGATGACTACGACGCCGCCATCGACCATCAGGCCGAAATCCAGGGCGCCCAGGCTCATCAGGTTTCCGCTGATGCCGAAGCGGTTCATGCCGATGACCGCGAACAGGAAGCTGAGCGGGATCATCAGGGCCGTGATGGATGCGGCGCGCAGATTCCCAAGCAACAGGAACAATACGACGACGACCAGGAGGGCGCCTTCGGTCAGGTTGCGGGCCACGGTCGCGATGGTCGCGTTGACCAGGGCGCTGCGGTCCAGAACCGTCACCGCCTCTATGCCAGGCGGCAGGGTCGAACGGATGGCGTCGAGACGTTCGCCCGCCGCCTGAGCCACCGTGCGGCTGTTGCCGCCCGCGATCATCAAGGCGGTCCCGAGCACGGCCTCGTGGCCGTCACGACTGGCCCCGCCCAGGCGTGGCGCCTGGCCGATCTCCACGGTCGCGACATCCGCGACTCGAACGACCAGTTTGCCGCGATTGACCACGGGCGCCTGGGCCAGATCCTCGATGGTCGAGGCCAGGGCGTCGGTGCGAACCGTCAGCGCTTCGCCGGCCCGCTGGACATAGCCGGCCCCGGCCTGGGTGTTGGCGCGATCCAGGGCCTGGATCAGGTCGTTCATGCCCAGACCGTAGGACGACATTCGCGCCGGGTCCGGCCTGACCGCATACTCCTTCACATAGCCGCCGACCGTATCGACGCCGGCGAGACCGGGCGTCGTGCGCATCTGCGGCGCGACGATCCAGTCCTGGACCGTGCGGAGATAGGTGGCGCGGGCCTGAGGCGTCGTCAGGAGATCGCCCTCGGGCGTCAGATAGCCGCCGCCCGCCTGCCACCCGGCCTGTCCGGGTTTGGCGATGTTGGAGGTGCTGAACGGCTTATAGTCGACCGTCCACATCAGGACCTCGCCCAGCCCGGTCGTGATGGGGGCGAGGTTCGGCTCAACACCTTCAGGCAGACTCTCGCGCGCCTGAGCCATGCGTTCGGCGACCTGCTGGCGGGCGAAATAGATGTCGGTCTGGTCGGTGAAGATGACCGTGATCTGACTGAAGCCGTTCCGGCTCAGGGACCGGGTCGATGTCAGGCCGGGGATGCCGGCCATGGCGGTCTCCAGCGGATAGGTGACCTGTCTTTCGATCTGCTCGGGCGCGAGCGCCGGAGCGACGGTGGTGATCTGGACCTGCCGGTTGGTGATGTCCGGCACGGCGTCGATCGGAAGCTTCGTCAGTTCGAGCAGACCCAGGGCGGCGACAAGCGCCGTGACCAGGGCGACGGACCAGCGAAAACGGACGGAGATTTCTATGAGGGCTTTGAACATGATCAATGACCGTGCTCGGCTTCGCCCTTGGCCATTTCGGCCTTGAGCAGGAAGGCGTTCGGTCCCGCGACGCGGTCTGTCGCGGACAAGCCCCGCAGGATTTCCGTGCGGCCGCCGGCCGAGCGCCCCGCCAGGACGGGCGTCATGCGGAACCCCCTAGGCGTGCGCACGAAGACCACGGTGGCGGTCTCGACGGTCTGGACGGCTTCGGACGGCACGGTCATGCCGCCAGTCGCTTCGCCGGTGACCACCAGCCCCGTGACGGCGGACCCGGTCGGCGGAAGCGAGGTCCCTATCGGATGCGCGCGGATAAGGGTCGCCCCGCTCTCCGCGCCCGCCCCGGCGGCGACGCCGGTCACCCGAGCCTCGAATTCCCCGGCCGACCCCCGGACGCGGATCGACGATCCTGTGCGCACCTGTGAGGCCAGGGCCGGCGGCGCGTTGAACACGATCTCGACACGCGCCGGGTTGGCGACTTCGGCGATCACCGTCCCTTGGGCGGCGAACCCGCCCGGCCCGACCCGCACGGTGGTCACGACCCCGGGTATCGGGCTTGTGACATTGATGCGACCGGCGGCGTTGGGCGCCCCGGCGGCCTGTGCGCGAGC
>JAFLCT010000123.1 GCA_017302335.1 Caulobacterales bacterium
GCGTCTGACCGACGCGGCCGGGACTGTGGACGCCTTGCTGCTGGCGGGAGAGGCCGTGGCGACCGAAGCCAAGGATGCGTCCGAACCGGCCGCGCCGCTGACCGAGACGGCGACCCCGCTCGTGGGCGTTGACTTGGCCGCCGCCGCTCGCGAGGCCGAGCTGTCGGCCCAACGAGACGAGGCCCTGAAACAGGCCGAGACCGCCCACGCCGAGGCCCAGGCCGCACGGCGCGCCGCCGAAGCGGCCGAGGCCCGCGCCGCGGCCGACCTGGCCGGAGGCCGTCGCATGGAGAGCGTCGGTCGTCTGACCGGCGGCCTGGCCCACGATTTCAACGCCCTGTTGGGCGTCATGACCGGCGCCCTGGACATGATGCTGCGCCAGGCCGACGATCCGTCGCGCGTGCGTCGCCTGGGTCAGGCCGCCCTGGCCGCCGGCCAGAGGGGCGAGGCCCTGACCCGTCGCCTGACCGCTTTCGCCCAGGGCGACGACGAGACGCCGTCGATGCAGGTTCTGGACGCCGGGGTGCTGCTGACCGCGATGGAAAGCCGCCTGCGCGCCCTGGCTGGTCCCGGCGTCGACCTGATGATCGAGGCGCCGAACGAGGCCGCGCCGGTCCGCCTGGACCCCGTCGCCTTCGAGGGCGCGGTCAAGGCCCTGACCGCCAACGCCATAGAGGCGGTGGGCGGCGCGGGATCGGTCGCCGTGCGGCTGGAGACCCTGATGGAGGGCGGCCTGCGTCTGTCGGTGCGTGACAACGGACCCGGCATGGACCGCGAGCTGGCCGCGCGCGCGCTGGAGCCTTTCTTCACCACCAAGCCGGGCGCGGCGGGTCTGGGCCTGTCGCAGGCCTATGCCTTCGCCCGTCAGACGGGCGGCAAGCTGTCGATCGATTCCGGTCCCGGCGAAGGCGCCGAGGTGGCCGTGACCCTGCCTGTCGTCCGCGCCGAGGACCGGGCGGCCTGATCGTATCTGTCGCCGTTCGCGGGGCGGCCGTGTTAATCTCGCTGCGATCCTGACGGAGCGGCGTGATGAAGAGCCTGCGTTTCCTCCTGGTGCTGGTCGTGGTCGGCTATGTCGGCTGGCTGGCCTGGCCGATCGTTGGGCCGATGCTGCAGGGCGGAGTCTCGGACTTCGCTTCGGGCGGCTTTGACCTGACCGCCCCCCAGACCCTGCTGTGGGTCGGCGCCATCGTCCTGTATCTGATCGCCGCCTTGATGCTGGGTTCGGGCAATCCGAAGGCGGCGGCGGCCTATTTCCTGGGCTTCATCGCCGACGCCGTGCTGCGCTTGGCGCTCGATAGCCGAAACGGCGGGGACCCGGCCGCCGACGGCGTGGCCGAACGGTCGATCGAGGCCACCACCATGGCCGCCCCGGGCGTCGGCGGGATCGACCCGACCTGGATCGTGCTGGGCGTCCTGCTGCTGATCGGCGTGCTGGTCCTGGCGGTGTCGCGCCGTCGAGGCCGCGCGCGGGCGCCGGGCCGTCTGGCCGACTGAAACCTCGCGTCACGGCAGTTGAGCGCCCATATCCGGCGCGGCGGTTGACCCTTGCCGGTTGAACGCTAGTGTCCGCGCGCCTTTTGCGCCGCTCAACACCTAAGGACGACTTTCATGGCCGACGCCGCCCAATCCTATGACGTGGTGATCATCGGAGGGGGACCGGGCGGTTACAACGCCGCCATCCGCGCCGGGCAATTGGGATTGAGGACCGCCTGCGTCGAGATGCGCGACACCCTGGGGGGCACCTGTCTGAACGTCGGCTGTATGCCGTCCAAGGCCCTGTTGCACGCCTCGGAGCTGTTCGAGCAGGCAGGCAAGGAATTCGCCGGTCTGGGCATCAAGGTGGGAACGCCGGAACTCGACCTGGGTCAGATGATGGCCCAGAAGGCCGACAGCGTGGCCGCCCTGACCAAGGGCATCGAATTCCTGTTCAAGAAGAACAAGGTCGACTGGATCAAGGGGCGCGGTCGCATCGTCGGCGCCGGTCAGGTCGAGGTCACGGCCGCCGACGGGTCGAAAAGCGTCGCCGCCGCCAAGGCCATCATCATCGCCACCGGCTCGGAGCCGACCCCCCTGCCGGGCGTCGATTTCGTTGACGGGCGGATCATCGATTCCACGGGCGCCCTGTCGCTGCCGTCCGTGCCCAAAAGGCTGATCGTCATCGGCGCAGGTGTGATCGGGCTGGAGCTGGGTTCGGTCTGGCGCCGCCTGGGCGCCGAGGTGACGGTGATCGAATATCTGGACGCCGTCGGCGCGGGCATGGACGCTGAGGTGGCGACCGCCTTCCAGCGCGGCCTGACCAAACAGGGCATGACCTTCCGCATGGGGACCAAGGTCACCGGCGCCAAGGTCGATGACGCGGGCGTCGAACTGACCGTCGAACCGGCCGCCGGCGGCGCCGCCGAGACGGTGCACGGCGATGTGGTGCTGGTCGCCATCGGTCGTCGTCCGTACACGGAGGGTCTGGGTCTGGAGGCGATCGGGATCGAGACCGACAAGCGCGGCTTCATCGCTAACGACCATCTGAAGACCGGCCAGGCGGGCGTCTGGGTGATCGGCGACGTGACCCATGGCCCGATGCTGGCCCACAAGGCCGAGGAAGACGCTGTCGCCGCCGTCGAGCTGATCGCGGGCAAGGCCGGTCACGTCGATTACGACCTGGTTCCCAGCGTCATCTACACCACCCCCGAGGTGGCTTGGGTCGGCAAGACCGAAGAGCAGTTGAAGGCCGCGGGCGTGACCTTCAAGAAGGGCAAATTCCCCTTCGCCGCCAACAGCCGGGCCAAGATCAACCACGAGACCGAGGGCTTTGTGAAGGTTCTGGCCGACGCGGCCACCGACCGGGTTCTGGGCGTTCACATCTATGGTCCCCAGGCCGGCGAGTTGATCGGCGAGGCCGTGGTGACCATGGCCTTCGGCGGCGCGTCCGAAGACATCGCCCGCACCTGCCATCCCCACCCGACCCGTTCGGAAGCCGTCCGCCAGGCGGCCATGGGCGTCGAGGGCTGGACGATGCAGGCCTGATCGAACGGATCTATCCCGTCGGATAGCCCGCGAAAGGCCGCGCCCGGCGCAGGCCCGCGAACACCATCCGGTTGCGACCGTAGTCCAGTCCGACCTGGCGGAAGCGCGTCAGGAGATCGGCCCCCATCAGCAGGGCCGGCCGCTCGGCCAGGCCCAGAACCCGGAAGGCGTGCAGGTCCGCGAACAGCAGGGGCGTGGTTCCCAGGTTGAAACGACCGATCTGGAGGTCGCGCACCTCGCCGATCCGCGCCTCGATGCTCTGGCCGATCACGCCGTACACCTGGATGCGTTCGCGGGGCGCCGAGCGGGGGACGTATCGGTCGATCATCTCCATCAGGGCCGGATTGCCGATCGAGTATTGGGCGCCGGAATCCACGAACAGATTGACCGGCTGCCCTTCGGCCCGAGCGGTCAGCAGCACCAGTTGCCCGAACTGGGCCACGGCGCTGGAGCGACCCTGGCGGTTCATCCGCGTGGCTTCGTAGAAGGTTTCCGAAGTCTCGACCACGCTGCCGCCCGACGGAGCCAGGGTGACCCGCAAGGCGCCCAGGTCGAAGGTCAGGCGGAACCGCGACAGCACGTCCAGCCCCACCAGGCCGTCAGCCGCCAGTTGCTCGGCGGGAAAGACCGGGCAGACCAGATCGTTGAACATCCGCCCGCCGAACTGCAACCGGTCGAGGCGCACCGTCGGCGTCATCACGGCCGAGGTCACCCCATGGACCAGCACCTCGGGACCTGGCGGCAGCCGCATCTCCGCCGCCACACGGTCGGAAACCGAGGTGCGGCCCGCGCCCGTGTCGATGACGAAGGCGTAGCGTTCCCTGCCGTTGACCCCGACCCGCGCGGCCATGCGGGTCACCATGTTGTTGAGGATGCGGTGCTCGTCGCCGGTGCGCGGAATGGCGGAGAAGACCTGGGCCGAGGCGGGCGTCGCCGCCGCGGCCGCCGCCAATACGGCCAATACCGTCCGTCGGTCCCAGCCCTGGTCCACGCCCATCCTCGTCTCCCCCCGAGGTTAGGGCGTCATGTTAAGCTCGGGGGTGCGCATTTGAATAGGCCCTGAGTAGGGCGGCGGCGTCGACGGCGGCGTATTTCTGGGTCGTCGACAGGCTGGCGTGGCCTAAAAGCTCCTGGATCGACCGCAGGTCGGCCCCGGCGCCCAACAGATGGGTGGCGAAACTGTGCCTCAGGGCGTGCGGCGTGGCCGAGGCGGGCAGGCCCAGCCGTCCGCGCAGGCGTTGCACGGCCGCCTGGATGTGGCGCGGACTCAAGGGGCCGCCGCGCCTGGCCCGGAACAGGGGATCGTCGGGCGTCGAAACGAAGGGCTGGGCCGCCAGATAGGCGTCCACCGCCGCGCGGACGGCGGGCAAGACCGGCGTCATGCGCGTCTTGCCGCCCTTGCCGGTGATGCGCAGGGTCTCGGGCAGGGGCGCGTCGGCGCGGGTCAGGGACAGGGCCTCCGAAATCCGCAGGCCGCACCCGTACAGCAGGGTCAGCACCGCCCGGTCGCGGGCCGCCTCCCAGGGTTCGGCGTCGGGGTCGGCCTCGGTCTCCTGCAACAGGCCGCGCGTCTGATCTTCGCTCAGCGGACGCGGCAGGGTCGGCTTGACGCGCGGGCCGCGCACCAGGGCCAACTGAGGCGCGGCGACCCCCAGGCGCCGGTCCAGGAAGACGTGAAACCCGCGGATCGCCGCCAGGGTCTGGCTGAGGGACCGGGCGTTCAGCGGCCGGTCGCCGCTGCGTCGTTCGGCCAGATGCGCGCGGACCTCGGCGGCCGTGACGGTTCCCAGGTCGGCGGCGCTCAACGCGCCTTCGCCGCGGTGGCGTTGCAGGAAGGCCAGATACAGCCGCCCGATGTGGCCATAGGTCTCGACCGTGCGCCCAGAGAGTCTCCGCTCGTGCGCCAGGTGCGCCAGCCAGTCGGCCAGCGCCCCGGACGCGGCGTGATCGGCGCCTATCCCAGGACCGGCCATCGCTCGGCCATCCGTTCCACGACGCGGGTGATGAAGGCCGCCAGTTCGCAGCCCATGGCCGGGGTGAAGCCGTCGACCTCGGGCGAACCGAAGGCGCACAGGGCGTTGCGCGCCGCGCCGCCCGCGAACTGGGGCGCCATGCGGATCAGGGCCACGGACTTCACCTGATCTTCGGCCGGGCCGAACAAGTCCAGACCTTCGAAATTCTCGCCCAGCCAATGCAGACCGTCGTCGCCGACCAGTCGATCCACCTTACCGGCCATCAGGCCGCGCCAGCCGAAGGGCACGCCGCCGGGTTTTTCCAGGGCGATCGCCGCCGCCACCAGGCCGAATCGGGCCTGGGCCGCCGCATCCAGCCGCCGGGCCAGGTCGGCGTGACTGCGCGCCTCCATCAGGTCCAGAGCCGCCGCATGAGTCTGGGTCTGGGCGGCGAAATTGGCGCGGGCCACCGCTTCGATCTGCTTGCGGGCGCCCGCCTCGCGCTCGGCCACGGCTTCCAGCTTCGTCAGGGCGGCGCGGCCCAGGTCCACGACCTTGCCGCGCACGTCCAGCCCCATCTCCTCCAGCAGGGCGGCGTCGCTGGTCAGGGTGTCGGGATGCGCCTGCATCCAGGCCCGCACGCGCGGCCAGTGAAGCGAAGACTCGGACAGGGCGTCCGCTTCCGTCGTGGGGTCGAGGTCCAATGAGCCGCTCAACAGACCTCTCCCGGAGATCAGGTGTTACAGAATCGACTGACCGGTCTTGCCCCAGTCCGCCAGGAAGGCATCAAGCCCCTTGTCGGTTAACGGGTGTTTGATCAGCCCCTTGAACACGTCGGGCGGCAGGGTCGCGGCGTCGGACCCGGCCAGGGCCGCGGCCGAGACGTGCGACGGATTGCGCAGGGACGCGGCCAGCACCTCGGTCTCGAAGCCATGGATGTCGTACAGGGTGCGGATCTCTTCCAGCAGGCCCACGCCGTCGGCCCCGTGGTCCTCCAGCCGCCCGACGAAGGGTGAGATGAAGGTCGCGCCCGCCTTGGCCGCCAGCAGGGCCTGGGCGGCCGAGAAGCATAGGGTGACGTTGGTCTTGACCCCCTTGTCGGCGAACACGCGCGCGGCGCGCAGACCGTCCCAGGTCAGGGGCAGTTTGACGACCACGTTCGGGGCGATGGCGGCTAGCTTGTCGCCCTCCTTGACCATGGTCTCGAAGTCGATGGCGACGGCCTCGGCCGAGATAGGACCCTCGACGAGGGCGCAAATCTCGGCGATGACCTCGGCGATGTTCCGGCCCGACTTGGCGATCAGCGACGGATTGGTGGTGACGCCGTCCACCATGCCGGTGGGCAGCAGATCTTTGATGACGGCGACATCGGCCGTGTCGAGAAACAGTTTCATGAGGCGGCTTTTACCGTCAGCCCGATCCAAGCGCGACTCCCTTTCTCTTGTCCACGCAACGGACAGGCGACGCGGCGCGCCCCTCGTCCATCAGCAACCCTTCGCCATCCTTCGGCGGGTCCCCCGTCCCTGTTGGGGGAGGATTTGATGAAGGTCGCCTCTGTTCTTCTGCCCCTGCCGGTGCCCGAGGCGTTCGACTATGAGGCGCCCGAAGGGCTGGATCTGGCGCGCGGCGATCGGGTCGTGGTTCCTCTGGGACCGCGCCTTCTGAACGGCGTGGTCGCCGAGGTGCGCGAGACCACCGGCTCGAACCGGCGCCTGCGGCCGGTCGAGGAGCGGCTGGACGACGCCTCCCTGCCGGAACGGACGGTGGATTTCATCGAATGGGCCGCGCGCTGGACCCTGTCGCCGCCGGGCGAAATGGCCGCCGCCGCCTTGAAAGGACTGCGCGCCCCGCCGCCCCGGCCCGAGCGTCGCGTGCGCCGGGT
>JAFLCT010000124.1 GCA_017302335.1 Caulobacterales bacterium
TTTACTATCAGAATGTGAAAATTGAAGAGGCGACGATCCCTACGCCCCCGGCGCCTCGCCGGGTATGCAGACCGTCGGCGGCTTCGTGCGGTTGCGCAGTCCGTTGTTGACCGTCATCGCCGATACCGCCCCGCCGCCGCGCGGGTCCTGGTCCGGCGCCGCCTGCGCCCAGCCCCTGGCGCTGGAGATCGCCTGCGGCCGCGACCGCTTGATCACCGGTTGCGGCTGGACCCCCCGCGCCGCCGAGCGCCAGGGCCTGCGCCTGACGCCCGGCCACACCACCCTGACTTTGGGCGAACAGTCGACCGGCGAGCCTCTGGGCGGCTGGAGGGCCGAACTGCTGGGTCCGCGCCTGGTCGGCCGACCGCTTCATGTCGAGGTCGAGCGCCGCGAGGGCGAAGGCGCCCTGTGGCTGGAGATGCAGCACGACGGCTGGGCCGCGCCCCACGGCCTGCTGCACCAGCGCCGCCTCTATCTGGACCAGCGGCTGGACGAACTGCGCGCCGAGGAACGGCTGCACCCCGTCCCCGGCCAGAAGGACGTGGTGCGCGCCATCGCCGCCCCCTACGCCATCCGCTTCCAGCTCGAACCCGGCGTCTCGGCCAGCTTGGCGCGGGACCGGCGCTCGATCCTGTTGCGCGGCGCCTCGGGCCGGGGCTGGTGGTTCCGCACCGACGGGCCGGACGTGGCCATCGAACCCAGCGTGCATATCGACGAGGGCCTGACGCGGCGCTCGTTGCAGATCGTCGTGCGCGGTTCGGCCCGCACCGACGCCGAGACCCGAATCCGCTGGAAGCTTAGCCCGGCGGGTGCGCCCGGCGATCCGGCGTAGGAACGCCTCCCTCGCCAGCATGGGGAGGACCGATCCCGATCACCGTGCTTCTCGGAGGGGGATCAAAGTGCTAGACGCGCCGCGTCTCCCCTTCCCCATCTTGTCGAACGGACATCTCCCATGCCCGCCGCTCCCGATTTTCCGCCCGCGCCCGACCGCGTGGCGCCGCAGCGCGCCCTGATCTCCCTGTCCGACAAGGCGGGGCTGGAGGGCGTCGCCCGCGCCCTGCACGCGGCGGGGGTCGAGCTGGTCTCGACCGGCGGCACCCGGGCGGCCATCGCGGCGCTGGGCTTGCCGGTGAAGGACGTGGCCGACCTGACCGGCTTCCCCGAGATGATGGACGGCCGGGTCAAGACCCTGCATCCGGTGGTCCATGGCGGCCTGCTGGGCGTGCGCGACGCCCCGGCCCACGCCCAGGCCATGGCGGACCACGCCATCGGCCCGATCGACATCGTCTGGATCGACCTCTACCCGTTTGAATCAACCATTGCATCGGGCGGGGGTTTCGAGGCGGCGGTCGAGAACATCGACATCGGCGGCCCGGCCATGATCCGTTCGGGCGCCAAGAACCACGGCTATGTCGCCGTCTGCGTCGACCGCGCGAGCGCCGAAGAGGTCGCCCAGGCCGCGTCACAGGGCGGAACCACCCTGGCGCAGCGCAAACGCCTGGCCGCCGCCGCCTTCGCCCGCACGGCCGCCTATGACGCCGCCGTCTCGGCCTGGTTCGCCGATCAGGTCGGCGACGCCGCCCCGGCGCGCCTGTCGATCTCGGGCGCCCTGGCCCAGACCCTGCGTTATGGCGAGAACCCGCATCAGTCGGGCGCTTTTTACCGCACCTCGGAATCGCGCCCCGGCGTCGCCAATGCGCGCCAGCTTCAGGGCAAGGAGTTGGGCTACAACAACATCGCCGACGCCGACGCCGCCTATGAGCTAGCCGCCGAGTTCGAAGCCCCGGCCTGCGTCATCGTCAAACACGCCAACCCCTGCGGCGTGGCGGTCGGCGCTGATCTGGCCGACGCCTATGTCCGCGCCCTGGAATGCGACCCGGTCTCGGCCTTCGGCGGGGTGGTGGCCGTCAATCGGTCCCTGACCGAGGCGGACGCGCGTCTGATCACCGACATCTTCACCGAGGTGGTCATCGCCCCTGGCGCCGACGAGGCGGCCCAGGCCATCTTCGCGGCCAAGAAGAACCTGCGCCTGCTGCTGACCGACGGCCTGCCCGATCCGCTGGCGCCCGGCCGGGTGTTCCGTTCGGTCTCGGGCGGCTTCCTGGTCCAGTCGCGCGACGCCGCCCGCATCACGGCCGCCGATCTGAAGATCGTCACCCGCCGCCAACCGACCCCGACCGAGATCCAGGATATGCTGTTCGCCTTCACGGTGGCCAAACACGTCAAGTCCAACGCCATCGTCTACGCCAAGGACGGCCAGACGGCGGGCATCGGCGCCGGCCAGATGAACCGCAAGGATTCCGCCCGCATCGCCGCCATCCGCGCGCGCGAGGCTGGTGCGGCCAAGGGCCTGGCCCATTCGCTGGCCCAGGGTTCGGCCTGCGCCTCGGAAGCTTTCTTTCCCTTCCCCGACGGCCTGCTGGAAGCCGCCGCCGCCGGGGCCACGGCGGTGATCCAGCCTGGCGGTTCGCTGCGCGACGCCGAGGTCATCGCCGCCGCCGACGAGGCGGGCCTGGCCATGGCCTTCACCGGCGTGCGGGTGTTCAGACACTGATTTCCTTCTCCCCTTGCGGGAGAAGGATCAATCGCGCGGGACCAGCCGCCACATCCGCAAGGGGTGACGCACGGCCCCGGCCTCCAGCCCAGCCTGTTCGCCCCGGCCCAGATAGAGGTCGGCGCGCACCGGACCCCGGATGGCCGAGCCGGTGTCCAGCGCCATGACCAGGCCGCTATAGCTCGCCCGCGCGCCCGCCAGATTCCCGGCGTCTGCCGAGATCCACACCGTGTCGCCATAGCGCCAATGCCCCGGATCGACGGCGATGGCGCGGCGTTCGGGCAGGGGAATTCCCGCCGCCCCGTTCGGCTGTCCCCCGTCGTCGGCGTCGAGCCGGAACCAGATATAGCGGGGGTTCAGAGCCATGATCTCGCCCGCCTCAGGCCCGCGGTGGGCGGACAGCCAGGCGCGAATGGCCTCGCCGCTGGTCCCGTTGGCGGGCAGCAGGCCGCGTTCGGCCATCGGCCGGGCGATCCCGGCGAAGGGCTGCCCATTGTCGGCGGCGTAGGCGGCGCGGACCCGGCCTCCGTCCTCGAAGGACAGATAGCCCGATCCCTGGATCTGCATGAAGAACAGGTCCTCGGCCCGCATCCAGGCGATCGCCTGTTCGGGCCGCGCCGCCGTCTCGATCGCCGCCCGGTCGTCATAGGGGGCCGTCGAACCGTCCGGGCGACGGCGCATGAACCGGCCCTCGATCCGCTCCAGATCGGCGGGCCGGGCCAGAACCGGCTTGTCGAACTCGGGCGTCCAAGCGCGCCGCGCCGGATACTCAGGGGCGAAATAGGCGGTCAGCAGACCGGACCGTCCGTCGGCGGTCTGGGCCTCGGCGGCGACGAAATGGGTTTCGAAGAAACGGCGCGCCTCGGTGGGAGTCGGCCAGCGCGCGGCCGCCATCATGGCCTTGGCGAGATCGCACGCGCCCCGGCCCTCGCGAGCGGCGCCGCAGCCCCGCGCATAGCTCTCCAGCGCCGCCAGATGGTTCTCCTGATCCCAGCCGGGCAGGTCGGCGACCGACACCGTCTGGATCACCGGACGCGGCGACGGCGGCGGAACGTGGGGACGGGCGGGCGTCGGCTTGGGCGATGTCGCGCAGGCGGCCAGCAGCGCCGTCAGGGCGACGGCGGCGAACCGGACCCGCGCGGCCCTCACGCCGAGGCCGGCTCGACGCGGGCCAGGACCCAGTTCGGGTCGCTGGCGTTCAGCGACCGCTCGAAGGTCCAGTGTTCGGCCGTGCGCCGTTCGTCGACCGTCTCGGTCCCGCCTTTGACCAGGGTGTTGCGCAGTTCGGCCAGGAACCGCACCTTGGCCACGGCGCGATCGCCCTCGGCGGCGGCGGTTTCCAGGTCGGCGCGCGGCGGGTGGACGAATTCGACCTGTTCGGTCTCGCCCCGACCCTCACGCGCGGTCATGCCGCTTTCGAATGAGGCCATGACGGCGGGGGTCAACAGCGGCTTCAGCGCCTCGCGATCGCCCTGGGCGTAGCCGCGCACGATGGTTTCATAGGCCTGACGCGCGCCGTCCAGGAAGCGGGCCGGATCGAACGACGGATCGCGCGCCTTCAGCCCGGCGGCGACCGACAAGGCGCCGACGTCCATCGGCGATGGGCGCTGGGCCTCGGGCGTGGGACCGGCGGGCAGGGGGGTTTTCGCATCCTCCTCGGGCTGACGGCCGACCTTCTTGCCCAGCACATTATAGAGCTGGAACAGCACGAAGGCCGCGATCACGGCGAAGACGACGATGGAGAATTGTGTGGGCAAGGGCTTGCGGGGGGTCAAAAGCGGCGGAGGCGCGCGTTCTCAGGATTAGGCGCCCGTCTCGCCCGGCGCAAGGCGCAGCGTTGCGGCGTGACGCCGCCCCGTGCTAGTCGCCGCCCTCGTTCCTTTTCGCCTCCAGGCTCCGAAACACCCATGACCGACGCCACGCCGCCCGCCGAAACCCCCGCTGCTCCCGAGCAGGGCCAGCCCGCCGGTCCCGGCTTCCGCATCCTGGCGCAATATGTTCGCGACCTGTCGTTCGAGAACCCGCGCGCGCCCGAAAGCCTGCGCACCGACGGCAAGCCCCAGATCGACATGGGCGTCGAAATGAACGCCGGGGGCCGTCCCGACGGCCTGTTCGAGGTCGATCTGAAACTGTCGGTTCGCGCCGTGCACGAAGACAAGCCGGTCTTCCATATCGAGCTGGTCTATGGCGGCCTGTTCGCCCTGTCGGGCGTTTCCGAACAGGACATGGAGCCGATGCTGCTGATCGAATGCCCGCGCTATCTGTTCCCGTTCGCGCGCCAGATCATCGCCTCGGCCACCGCCGACGGCGGCTTCTACCCGCCCTTCATGGTCGATCCGATCGACTTCGCGGCCATCTACATGGCTCGTCAGGAACAGATCGCCCGCAGCCCGGCCGAACCCGGCCAGGCCTGAGATCAAGACGCCTCGGCGATCTTCACGCCATAGCCCGCCCATAGCGAGCCGTCCTTGAGCTGTTCGGCCAGGAAGGCGGCATGGGCGGCCCTCTCGGTCTCGGTCGAGCCGACGGCCAGCGGTCGGGGTCGCGGCGCATAGCCGTCCTGGGCCGCCGCCGTCGCGGCCGCGCGTGCGGCCTGTCCGCCCGACAGGTCCAGCGCCCGCTCCTTACCGCCCTTCAGCTCCAGATAGACCTCGGCCAGCAGCCGCGCATCGATCAGGGCGCCGTGCAGAGTGCGCTCGACCAACGAGACCTTGAAGCGCTTGCACAGGGCGTCCAGCGAATTGGCCATGCCCGGAAACCGCTTCTGGGCCAGTTGCAGCGTGTCGATCCAGCGCGATCCGTCGATCAGCGGGCGATCGCAACGACGGCACTCGAAGTCGATGAAATTGCGGTCGAACTGGGCGTTGTGGGCGATGATCGGGGCGTCGCCGATGAAGGTCATCAGATCGTCGACGATCGCGGCGAATTTCGGCGCGTCCTTGACCTTGTCGTCGGTGATGCCGTGCACGGCGATGGCTCCGGGCGGGATCGACCGCTCCGGGTTGACGAAGCGATGGAAGGTGCGGCCTGTCGGCAGCAGATCCTCGATCTCTATACAGCCGACCTCGATCAGCCGGTCGCCGGTCTTGGGGTCGAAGCCGGTGGTTTCCGTATCCAGAACGATCTCGCGGGCCATGACCCTCTATTGGCCCGCTTCGGCGTCGGGGTGAAGCCTCCGGCGCGGCGGCGTCCACAGCGGATCGGTCACCGTCGCGACGATCCGGTCCACCGCCTCGCGCGCCGCCTCGATCCCGTGGCCGGTGTCGATGATGAAGTCGGCCAGGCGGCGTTTCTCGGCGTCGGGCGTCTGGCGCGCCAACAGGGCGTCCAGCCGTTCGCGCGTCATGCCGGGCCGGGCCAGGACCCGCGCCGCCTGAATGTCGGGGTCCGCGGTGACCACCACCACCGCATCGACCAGGGCGTCCAGCCCCTTTTCGAACAGCAGGGGGATGTCCAGCACCGCCAATTTGAACCCTTCGGTTTCGGCCTGGGCCAGGTCTTCCAGCCGGTGTGCGCCGACCAGAGGATGCACCACCGCCTCCAGCCGGGCGAAGGCGTGGGCGTCGGTCCCCAGCGCCTGGGCCAACCGATCGCGATCCACGGCCCCCTTCACGACCACGCCGGGGAACAGGGCGCCGACCGGCCCGACCGCCGCCCCGCCCTTGGCATAAAGGCGATGCACGGCGTCGTCGGCGTTCCAGGTGAAGGCTCCAGCCTCCGCGAACAGGCGCGCCGTGGTCGACTTGCCCATGCCGATCGACCCGGTCAGGCCCAGCACGATCACGACGCCGCCTCCAGGGCCGGGGTCCGCACGTCCACGGCGGGCGGGGCGAGACCGAACAGAGCTTCGAACGACGGCCGCGCCTGTCCGATCAGCATGGCCAGCCCATCGACAGTCGTCAGGCCGCGCGCCCGCCCGGCGGCCAAAAAGGGGGTGATGACGGGGCGATAGCTCATGTCCATCAGCACCGCGTCGGACCCCAGGCCCGCCATGTCCAGCTCGGGCCGTACCGAGAGGGCGTTGACGATCAGCCGGGCCTCGCGGACGGTTTCGATCCCGCCAGCCGCCGCGCCCAGGTCGGCGGCCAGGGCCTCGGCGCGATCCCGCGTCCGATTGACCACCGTGACCCGCGCCCCCGCCTCGCTCAAGGCCGCGACCGCC
>JAFLCT010000125.1 GCA_017302335.1 Caulobacterales bacterium
GCCGCCCTCGCGCTGGCGGCCGCCGCGCCCCGTGGCGGCGTGGGAAGGGCTGCGGGATGCGACCCGGCCCAGCCGGGACTGCACCCAGGCGATCGGACGACGCGCCATTCTGGGCGGCGGCGGCGGGATCGTCGTCGGTTCCGAGGACTGTCTGTATCTGAACGTCTATGCGCCTGCCGAGGCGACGGGTCCGGCGCCGGTCATGGTCTATGTGGCGGGCGGGGCCTTCACCGTCGGGGCGGGGACCAACTATGACCCCAGCCGCCTGGCGCGCGAGAAGGCGCGGGTGGTCGTCACCTTCAACTATCGCCTCGGGGCGCTGGGCTGGCTGGCGCATCCGGCCTTCGGCGCCAAGGGTGACGGGGTCGGCGGCGAATACGGGCTGATGGATATGCAGGCGGCCCTGCGTTGGGTGCATCGGAACATCGCGAGCTTTGGCGGCGATCCGGGCGACGTCACCCTGTTCGCCGAGAGCGCCGGGGCCTGGAGCGCCTGCTATCTGATGGTCTCGCCCGGGTCAGAGGGGCTGTATCAGCGCATCATCCTGCAAAGCGGCGGCTGTCTGGAGCCGTCGTCGCTGGTCCATGCCGACCGGGCCGCCGCCGACGGTGTGCGCTTCGCAGAAAACCTGGGCTGTTCGGGCGAGGGGACGGCGGCGTGTCTGCGCGCCCTGTCGCCGGGACGCCTGGCGCGCGCGGCCTCGACCCGGTTCGGCCTGAACGGCCATGGGTCCTGGGGACCGGTGTACGGCGGCGTGATCAGTCCTGAGGCGCCGCCTGTCGCCTTCGCGGCGGGGCGTTTCACGCGCGTGCCGGTCATCGTCGGCTCGAACGCCGACGAAGGGCGGCTGTTCGCCAGCGAGGTCAAGGATTGGGACCGCTACGCCAAGGAAACGCTCTGGATGTATGGCGATGCCGGCCCGGCGGTGCTGGCGGAATATCCGGCGGGGCGGGCAAGCCCGGCCGAGACCATCGCCCGCCAGTTCACGGACCAGCGCTTCGCCTGTCCGTCCGAGGCGTTGCGCCGTCTGCTGGCCCGGCGCGTCCGGGTGTACGGCTATGAATTCGCCGACGCCGACGCGCCCTTCGTCCTGCCGCAATGGGTCACGGGCCTGGACATGGGGTCCTACCACGCCGCCGAGCTGGCCTATGTGTTCGGCACGCGCTGGCTGTTCGCCGATCCCGACCGGTTCACGCCCGAACAAGACGCCTTGTCGGATCGCATGATGGCCCTGTGGACCGGTTTCGGCCACGACGCGGACTTCGACGACCGCTGGCCGCGTCTTCATCCCGACGGAGCGCCGGTTCTGGTGTTCGACCCGGCGGGCGACCGGCTGGACGCCGACTATGCCGAGCGGCGGCGTTGCCGTTTCTGGTCGACGACGCCGTTCGGACCGGTGGCCGGTTAGCGCAGGGCGGCGGCCAGGCCCTCGGCCGTGGTCTCGGCCCAGCAGGCGTAGCCCTGGTCGTTCAGATGCAGGTCGTCGGGACCGACGCCGCCCCGATCCAGCCCGGACCAGGCGGCCATCGGCTCGAAGCGGCGAGCCAGGGCGTAGCCGACGCGCCCGGCCTCCAGGTCGATCAGGCGGCTCATCTCGGCCAGCGCCGGGTTGCGGCCGCGGAAATTCGGGTTCTGGGCGTTCTCGGGCAGACGCTGCGGGTCGATCAGGGCCACGTCCACCTCGGCCCGATCCAGGATCGCCTCGCCGCGGCGGAAGTCGGCGAAGATGTCGTCCATCGGCCGGTCGCGCAGAATGTCGTTGGTGCCCAGTTGCCAGAGCACCAGGTCGGGATGGGCCGCGGCGGTTTCACGCTCCAGCCGGTCGGCCGTGTCCTTGGCGGTTTCGCCGCCTATTCCCTTGTTGATGACCGTCACCTCGACGCCAGGCAGACGCCGCCGCAGACCCGCTTCCAACAAGGGCACGAAGCTTAGTTCGCGGCGGCTGGCTCCGGCGCCCTCGATGCTGGAGGACCCCATGGCCAGGATGGTCAGCCGTCCGCGCGCCACGGCCGCGCGGCTCCGGTCCAGACCGCCGTTGGCGACGACGTGTTCGGCGCTGACCGGGCAAGCGGCGGGCGCCTGGGCCTGGGCCGGAAGGGCGACCGCGGCGACGATCAGGCTGAGCAGGGCGGCGGCGGTCTTCATCCGTTGGATCTCCGGCGGCGACAGGGACGAAGGTCAGTGTCGCGGATCGGCGATGCGGCGGCAACGCCCGCAAGGCCGGACGGAAACACAACAGGTTTCATTCACCATGCCGCTAAACCGCGTTGCAACCGACCGTGGCTTAGGGATGAGGCATGGTGCAGGTCGAACTCATTCGGGCAGATGCCCTGACAGACGCGGATGTGGCGCGTTGGCGCGAGATGGTGGCGGCCAATCCCGCCCTGGTCAGCCCCTATTTCCGGCCAGAGTTCACCCAGGTCGCCGCCGCGATCAGCCCTGAAGCGGCCGTGGCCGTCTTCCATGAGGCGGGTGAAGTCGTCGGCTATTTCCCGCATCAGCGCCGGGGCGGGGCGTTGCAGCCGCTGGCGGCGCCGATGAACGACTATCACGGCGTCATCGCCTATCCGGGTCGGGGACCTGGTTTGGGCGAGGCGGCGCGGCTGTTGAACGGGGCGCGGCTGAACGTCGGCTCCTGGGTCGGGCCTGCCGATGGGCTGGGCCAGGGCCGAACGACCTGCCAGGTGACCATGTCTGACGGCTATGACGCCTGGTACGCCGAACGCCGCCGGGAGTTCGGAAAATACTTCAAGGACAAGGAGCGGGCGCGCCGCAGTCTTGAGACCGACCTGGGTCCCATTCGGGTGGAGCACAAGCTGCGGGATCCGGTGCTGCTGGACCATCTGATCCAGCTCAAGCGCGATCAATACCGGCGCACCGGCCGCCACGACGTCTTCGCCTGCGGCTGGACCGCAGAGTTGCTGCACGCGCTGATGGAGGTGCGGGGTCAAGGGGATTTCGGCGCCTCCATGGCGGCGCTGTGGGCCGGAGACAGCCTGTGCGCGATTGAATATTCGCTGCACGCACGGGGCTGCTATCACTTCTGGTTCCCGGCCTATGTGCCGGAGCTGGCGCGCTGCTCGCCGGGCATATTGCTGAGCCTGGACACCATGCGGCGCGGCGCCGAGGACGGCTACGACGAGTTCGACTTCGGCTTCGGCGGCGAGAGCTACAAGAAGTATTTCTGCAATGCGGAACGTCAGGTCTCTGAGGCGGTGGTGCTGCGGCCCGGCCTGGGCGCGCGGCTCAGCCAGTCGGCCGTCGGCGTGCTGAACCTGGCCGGAAACGGGCGCGGCGAACGGCTGCGCACCAGCGTGCGCCGTCGGTGGGCCGCCATCGAAGCCTGCGAAGTGACCCCCGCCGATCGGCTGAAGGGCGCCGCTCACGCCGCCCGCACCGCCCTGACCCGCCGCTTCAGCCCCGCGTGAAATCCCAGACACGGATCATGACCATGACGGATCGCCAGACCCGCTATTCCGGCCCGATCACCAAGGCCGCCGTCCATCCGCACGACCTGATCCAGAAGGGATGGGGCACGGACGACCACCTGGCCGAGGTGCTGGACCGCTATCCGGCCGACCTGTTCGACATCAATCTGTACGACTACGACGACGAGGGTCAGGTCAGTCTGCGCACCGGCGCGCGCGGCAAGTTGTCGGGCGAGGCCCTGCTGGAGGCGATCAAACAGGGCCGTCTATGGGTCAATCTGCGCGGGGTCGACGGTGTTCTGCCCGAGTTCTGGGCCGACGCCATGGCCGTGTTCGGCAAGATCCAGGCGGCCTATCCCGGCATGAGGGCCGTGACCAACGCCGGTCAGTTGATCCTGTCCTCGCCTGCGGCCCGGGTGCCATACCATTTCGACGCGGCGGGGGTGGTTCTGTTCCACCTGCGCGGACGCAAGCGGATCTACGTCTACCCGGGCGACGAGGCGCACCTGCCCGAGCGCGCCATGGAGCAGGTGGTCGCCCGTCAGACGACCGAGGAGCTGCCCTACGCCCTGGCCTTTGAAAACGATGCGACGGTGATCGATCTGGAGCCGGGTCAGGCCCTGACCTGGCCCCTGTATGCGCCGCACCGGGTCGAGAACCTGGACCGGTTCTGCGTCTCGCTGTCGATGGATTTCCAGACCTGGTCGTCGCGGATGCGCAACGGCGCGCTCTACACCAACGCCGTGCTGCGCAGCCGGGGCGCCAAGCCCCGCCAGACGGAAGTCATGGGGCAGGGCGAGCTGGCCGCGCGTTGGGCCGCGTCCTTGGCCCTGCGGCGCATGGGCGCCTTGAAGAGCAAGCTGAAGGATTTCGAACGGGATTTCGAACCGACCGTCGGCGCCGTGGACGGGGCGGGCGCCTTGCCCGCCTGAGGTCTTGCCGAGCTGCGGGTTAAATCGAGGTCATGACCTCCTTTTAAAGTGACTCGGCCGTCGGCTCCGCACACCCTGCTTCCAACGCTTGCTGGGAGAGGAAGCCGACATGAAGACGCCCGTGATTATCGCATCCGCCGCCGCCGCCGTGGCTTTGGCCGCCTTGGCCGCCCCGGCTTCGGCCGAAGAGGTGCATATCAAGAACGCCGTGGGCCGCGTGGCCGTGGTGATCGAAGACCGCGCCGATGTGGCGGTGGAGGTCGAGCAGGGTGCGTCCGGCCTGCCCGCGATCAAGGTCAGCCGTCGCGGCCGCGACGTCATCATCGACGGCGACCTGGGTCGTGGAGGCGTTCGAAACTGCCACGCCGGCCAGGCCCGTGCGGCCCAGCCTGGACAGGGCGCCTCGGTCGAAGTCCGCGGCCACGGTCGGATCGAAATCGCCGATGCGCCGCTGATCGTCATTCGCACGCCGAGGGCCGTGAAGATCGAGACTGGCGGCGCCGTGTTCGGCTCCATCGGCCGGGGCGCGACGTCCGTAGAGGTCGGCACGGCCGGTTGCGGCGGCTGGACCATCGCCAATGTCGATGGGGCGCTCAATATCAGCGTCGCCGGTTCTGGCGATGTGCGCGCCGGCGCGTCGCGCAGCCTGGAAGTGTCGGTGGCCGGATCCGGCGACGTTTCGGTGGGCGCGACGGGCGCCGCCGAAATCTCCATCGCCGGGTCCGGGAATGTGAGCATCGCCTCCGTGACCGGGAATTTCGAAAGCAGCGTCGCCGGTTCGGGCGACATCCTGGTTCGGGGCGGTCGCGCCGACCGTCTGGAGGTCAATATCATGGGCGGTGGAGACGTGGACTTCCGCGGTCCCGCCGCCACGGCCGAGATCAATGTCATGGGCGGCGGCGACGTTCGCATCGCCTCGGTCAGCGGCACGGTCGAGCGCAACGTCATGGGCGGCGGCCGCATCACCATCGGCAACCCCTAGAATCCACCCGCGCATCCAGGTTTCAGACAGGTCCCGGCGACACCGCCGGGACCTGTCGCACGTCAGGAACCGTCGGGAGCCAAGACTGCGGGCCATGCTAGGCTGACGCCCGCTGTTCATCGAGAGGGTAGGGGATGCGCGCCTCGGTTCTGGTTTCGGTTCTGGCTCTGGCCCTGGCGACGGGAACGTCGGCCATGGCCCAGGCGACGCCCGAGGGTCTGGCCTGGATGGTGCTGCGCGACATCAATGACTACGGCTTCGATCGCGACGACCCGACCAACCGGCCGCCCCTGGTCGTGCAGGTCCCCGCGGGTGCGATCCGCGCCGTGGACGTGACCCATGACGGCCGCTCCGACTGGCGGATCGACTATGAGGCCGTCGGGATCAGCGGCTTTTGCGGCACCGGCGGGTGCAGCCAGATCGTCTATGTCAGTCTGGGCGACGACGGCCTGACCCGCGCCTTCGACAACCAGGCCCACGGTCTGACCTTCTATGAGGCCGATGGCGAAAGCCGGATCGAGGCCTGGGTGCATCATTCCTATTGTTCCAGCGACGCCAGCCGCGACTGCAAACTCGCCTACGCCTGGGACCCGGCGCTGAAACGGCTGGTGGAGCGGCCGAACCGGGCGGGGGAGGCGGTCGTACCGGTCGGAGGCTTTTCACCCATCGACGCTTCGGCGGATCGGGGACCCAATCCGAATGCGCCCGAAGCCGTGGCCGACATCTGGTTCAAGACCCGCACCACCTGCGCGTCCGTCTATGTCGACGACGGGTTCGAAGTCCGCCGCGCCGCGATTCATGACACGCCCGACGTGGACGGCGATGGGCGTCGCGACTGGGCGGTCGAACGGCCCGCGCCTTGTCAGGCCAGCCCCGGCGACCCGTCGCCGTATCCGGGGTTCGAGATCTGGCTGAGCCGCGACGAGGGTCAGGCGGTCCAGGCCTATGTGTCGCCGCCTGAACGTTTTCCCAATCTGGACGTGTCGCGAGCGCCGGCGGTGGTCGTGATCCAGTCGGAGTGCGGCCTGGACCAGGTCTGTCCGACGACCCGGCTGCGCTGGGACCCGGCGTCCGGGCGGCTGATCGAATAGGCGGGAGCCTTCGCCGCTTTTTCGCCGCTTGACGGAAGCGGAATCGAGCGTCATAAGCCCCCACTCTTGTTGGACCGGCTGTGCGGAGCAATCCGCAGACGCGGTTCGCAGGAACGACCTGAGACCCTGTTCTTTGCAGTGACCCAGGACTTCAACGGCCTTCGCGGGCGACTGCGTGGGCCGATCGTTTTTGCGAAACGTGCGTACTCTGAAGGCC
>JAFLCT010000126.1 GCA_017302335.1 Caulobacterales bacterium
GCATGGGCCACCAGCACCGGCCCGCCGGTCAGCAGCCCCTCGGCCGCGCCGCGTCCGATCTTGCGCGCACCCTGATCGTCGCACACGGCCCCGGCCCCCGGCGGCGTCGCCAGCGCGGGCGGCAGGTCCCGCCAGGGTTCGGCGCCTTTGACGGCGGGGGTCGTGGTGGAAGGGTCGGAAATCACTTGCGGAAGATAGCGCGCGCCGGGGTGAAACGGAACGGGAACGTGCTATATCGCCTCCGTGCCGCCGCCCGCCGCCCCCGCAACGCTTCCGCCCCTGTTCGCCGACTGGTTCGCGCGGCGCGGCTGGTCGCCCCGGCGGCATCAGTTGGAGATGATCGCGGCGGCCGGGGACGGCGGTCACGCCCTGCTGGTCGCGCCGACCGGCGGCGGCAAGACCCTGGCCGGCTTCCTACCCAGTCTGATCGACCTGGCCGAGCGCGGCCCACGCCCCGCCTTCGGGCCGGGCGGCGGAGTCCACACCCTGTATCTGTCGCCGCTGAAGGCCCTGACCACCGACGTCGAGCGCAATCTGATGACGCCGATCCGCGAGATCGGTTTGAACATCCATGTCGAAAGCCGCACCGGCGACACCAAGGCGTCGAAGAAACAGCGCCAGCGCGAGCAACCGCCCGACATCTTGCTGACCACGCCCGAACAACTGGCCCTGTTCTGCGCCTGGGACGGGGCGAGGGCCTATTTCGCCGATCTGAAATGCGTGGTGCTGGACGAAGTCCACGCCATCTGGAGCGGCAAGCGCGGCGATCTTCTGAACCTGGGCTTGGCGCGGCTGCAATCCTTCGCGCCGGAGATGCGGCGGACGGCCCTGAGCGCGACCGTCGACGACCCGCGGATGATCGCCGACTGGCTCAGCCCCGCTCCTCCTCTGGCCTTGGGGGGAAGTCGTGACGTCCGCATCGTCCGCGGCGATCCCGGCGCGCCGCCGGTGGTCGATATGCTGATCAGCGAGGGCCAGACCCCCTGGGCCGGGCATACCGGCCAGCACGCCATCCCCGAGGTCTATGACGCCATCCGGCGCGCGCGGATGACCCTGGTCTTCGTCAACACCCGTTGGCAGGCCGAGTTCGTGTTCCAGCAACTGTGGGCGATCAATGAGGACGCCCTGCCCATCGCCCTGCACCATGGCTCGCTGGCGGCCGAACAGAGGCGCAAGGTCGAGGCGGCCATGGCGCGGGGCGATCTGCGCGCCGTGGTCTGCACCTCGACCCTGGACCTGGGCATCGACTGGGGCGACGTCGATCTGGTCGTCCAGCAGGCCGCGCCCAAGGGAGCCAGCCGCCTGGTCCAGCGCATCGGCCGCGCCAACCACCGGCTGGACGAACCCAGCCGCGCCCTGATGGTCCCGGCCAGCCGGTTCGAGATGCTGGAATGCCAGGCCGCGCGCGAGGCGGTGGCCGAGAACGCCTTCGACTGGGAGCCGCATCACATCGGAACCCTGGACACCCTGGCCCAGCACATCATGGGCGTGGCCTGTTCCGAACCGTTCCGGTTGGAGGACCTCCATGCCGAGATCACTGGCTGCGCCCCCTATCGCGACCTGTCGTGGACGACGTTCGAAGAGGTGGTCGATCTTGTCGCCACCGGCGGCTACGCCCTGCGCGCCTATGACCGTTTCGCCCGCATCGTGCGCGGCCGCGACGGCCGCTGGAGGGCGCGCGACGCCGAGATCGCCCAGAACCACCGCATGAACGTCGGCACGATCACGGCCGCGGCGACCCTGAACGTGCGCATGGCGTCGCGCCGCAGCGGATCGACCCGCCAGTGGGTCGGCGGCCGCAAGATCGGCGAGGCCGAGGAGCATTATTTCGAGCAGATGACTCCGGGCGACACCTTCGCCTTCGCCGGACGGGTCTGGGCTTTCCAGGCCGTCGTCGGCATGGACGCCCTGGTCAGCCCCGCCGACGACAGGGAGCCGAAGATCCCCTCATGGGGCGGGTCCAAATTTCCGCTCTCGACCTCTCTGGCCGACCGAGTCCGGGCCATGATCCAGGATCGAGACCATTGGCGCGTCCTGCCCGTCGACGTGCAGGAATGGCTGGCGCTGCAAGAGGCGCGCTCCACCGTGCCCGCCGCCGGGGATATGCTGGTCGAGACCTTCCGGCGCGGCGCGCGTCACCATCTGGTCGCCTATCCGTTCGAGGGCGCCCTGGCCCACGGAACGCTGGCCATGCTGCTGACCCGGCGGCTGGACCGACTGGGCGTGGGACCCCTGGGCTATGTCGTCACCGACTATGCGCTGGCGATCTGGTCGATCCGGCCGATGGACGATCTGGACTTCGCCGCCCTGTTCGAACCGGACATTCTGGGCGACGACCTGGAGGCCTGGTTGCAGGAGAGTTTCATGATGAAGCGGTCCTTCCGCAACTGCGCCCTGATCTCGGGCCTGATCGAGAAGCGGCGGCCGGGGACCGAAAAGACAGGACGCCAGGTGACCTTCTCGACCGACCTGATCTACGACGTGTTGCGCCGTCACCAGCCGGATCATCTTTTGCTGCGCTGCGCCCGCGCCGACGCGGCGGCGGGCCTGCTGGACGTCGCCCGGCTGGGCCAGCTTCTGACCCGCGTCCAGGGGCGCGTCGTCCACCGGGCGCTGGAGCGGCCTTCGCCCTTCTCGGTGCCGGTGCTGGTCCAGATCGGGCGCGAGCGCGTCGGCGGCGGCGAGGCGGCCGACATGATCCTGGAAGACTCCGCCCAGGCCCTGATCGCCGAAGTGATGGACGAGGTCCCGGCATGAACCTAGACCCGCGCCAGGCCCTGTCGCCGATGCGTCGCCCCTGCGGCGCGTTGCGCCTGACCGTGGCGGGCGAGACCTGCGTGCTGCGTCGCTCGGGCGCGTTGTGGCTGCCCGACCATTCGGCCCTGGTCGCCGGGGATCTGCATCTGGAAAAGGGTTCAGCCTTCGCCGCGCGCGGCCAGATGTTGCCGCCCTATGACAGCCGCGCAACCCTGGAGCGGCTGGCGGTCGAGATCGCGGACCTGAACCCGCGCAAGGTGGTTCTGCTGGGCGACAGCTTCCACGACAGCCGCGCTATCGGCCGCATGGCCGCCGACGACCGCGCCCGGCTGGACGCCCTGGCGCGGGGCCGAGATTGGCTGTGGGTCGAGGGCAACCACGACCGCCGCGCGCTGGAACAGGCCGATGTCGCGGCTCTGGCCCGCCTGCCCGGACAGGTGTTGGGCCATCTGACGCTGGGCGGTCTTCATCTGACGCATGAACCGTCGGCCGCGCCGCAGCCGGGCGAGGTCGCGGGCCACCTGCACCCCGCCGTACGCGTCGCCGCCTATGGCCGAGGCGTGCGTCGGCCCTGTTTCGTCACCGACGGACGGCGTCTGATCCTGCCCGCCTTCGGCGCCTTCACCGGCGGGCTGAACGTGCGCGACCCCGCCATCGCCGCCCTGTTCGAGACTCCGCCCCTGATCGCGGCGCTCGGCAGGGACACGGTCCACGCCATCGCCTGGAGCCGAACGGCCTAGCTGCGCCGGAACACCCGGCTGGCCCCATAGCCGGTCAGGGCCGCCAACAACACGCACAGCACGCCATAGCTCCACGGCCGCCGATGGGCGAACTCATAGACCTCGCGTTCGAAGCCGACCTTTTCGACCGTCAGGGTCAGGTTGCTGACCGACAGCGGCTCGCCGTCCTGGAACAGCCAGACCTCGGTGTAGTAGCGCCCGGTCGGCGCCGTGGCCGGCAGGGTCACCTCGGCGCGGAACAGGCCGCGATCGACGAACTCCACCCCTTGCGGGTCGGTGTCATAGAGCTGGGCCGCCTCCTTCAGCCGGATCACGGCGCGGCGCCAGTCCAGGTAGTCCTCGCCCAGACGGCTGACGACCACGTCGCGCACGCCATAGCGGGTGACGGTGCGGCTCTCTTCCGGGGCGTTGATGCGCAGGTGGTTCACCCCCACGCCCAGCCGACGAAGCTGGCCGAAGTCGGCGATGTCGGACAGGGACCGGGTCGAGGCGGTCATGTAGAAGCCGGGCGCGCCCTCGAACAACACCGGGCGGCTGTTCAGCCATACGCCCATGTTGCGGGTCTTCTTGACCAGGCGGATCGGTTCGTCCGGTCCGCGCACCACCACCACCACGTCGGCGGGTCGGTCCGACGGGTTGAACACCGCGCCGTACAGCACGATGGACGCGCCCCGGAAGCTGGAATCGACCCGCACCCGCGCGTCGGTCAGGGCGGCGGCGACCCGCAGCTCTCCGGTCGTGGCGACCGACCGTTCGGGCGCGGCCGTCTCGGCGATGACGGCGGGCGGCGGCGGCGGCGGCGGCGGGGGAACGGCCATCAGTCCGCGATCCCCGGCGCCAGTTGGAAGATCTCGCTGGGCCGCACGAACAGCTCCAGCCCCATGTACAGGCCGACCGCCAGCACGATGACGCCCAGCAGCGCCCGCAACTCCTCGGCTCGCAGCCGACCCGACATCCGCGCGCCCCACTGCGCCCCGACCACTCCGCCCAGCAGCAATATGGTCGACAGCACGACATCGACCGTCTGGTTGCGTCCGGCCTGGAGGATGGTGGTGATGGCCGTGGTGACGATGATCTGGAACAGGCTGGTGCCCACCACAACGCTCGCCTTCATGCGCAGCACGTACAGCATCACCGGCACCAGGATGAAGCCGCCGCCCACCCCCATGACGGCCGACAGCACCCCGGCGAAGACGCCCAGTCCCAGCGGCGGAATGGCCGAGATGTAGAGACCCGATTTCGGGAACCGCACCTTCCACGGCAGGCCGTACAGCCACAAGGGACGGCGACGATCCTTGCGCTTGGGCGGCTCGCCGCGTCGGCGGCGCAGAATCTCGGTCAGACTCTCGTTCAGCATCAACGAGCCGATGACGCCCAGGAAGATCAGATAGGACAGGGCCACCATCAGATCGGCCTGGCCCAGCAGGCGCAGATAACGGAACAGCTCGACCCCCAGCAGGGCGCCGATGGCCCCGCCCAGGGCCATGACCCCGCCCATGCGGAAGTCGACCGCTCCTTGGCCGGAATAGCGGATCACGCCCGAGGTGGAGGAGGCGACGACGTGGCTGGCCTGGCTGGCCACCGCCACCGATGGCGGTATGCCCAGCACGATCAACACCGGCGCCATCAGGAAGCCGCCGCCGATGCCGAACAGACCGGACACGAATCCGACCCCCGCTCCCAGCAGAACCAGGACCGGCCAGTTCACCGAAACCTCGGCGATCGGCAGATAGATATCCAAAGGACGCGCCTTCGGCTGGAACGGTGGAACTCAAGGCGCCGGAAGGCGACGTTATGGTCTTAGCGAGCGTCGCCCGCGCCCGCCAGCCGATACCCGCTCAAGGCTAGGGACAGGGTTAACCCGTCACCCGGTCAGGGGTTCGACCTGAAAAGCCTCGGCGGCGCGGCGGGCGGCGCGGACGGCGTCGGGCGTGGACCGTTCGCTCAGTCGCGTCACGGCGGCCGGGGCCTCTTCGTCCCCGCCGCGGGCGGCGATCATGTACCATTTCAGGGCCTCGGCCGGGTCCGCCGCGATGCCCTCGTCGCCCATTTCGAACAGGCGCGCGACATTGTACTGACTGTCGACCAGTCCCTGTTCGGCGGCCGACAGCAGCAGGCGCAGGGCCTCGGGCCGGTCGCGTCCGCCGCCCATGCCGTCATACAGATACATGGCGTAGGCGTGCCGACCGCGCGGATCGCCGCTCTCGGCGGCGCGGCGCGCCCAGGCGCGGGCCTGGGTCAGATCCTTGGGCGCCCCGGCCTCGCCGTCCTGATACAGTTTCACCAGATGAAGCTGCGCGGCCGGTTCGCCCATCTGGGCCGCGCGCTTCATCGTGTCCAGACCGGCCACGTCGCCGGCGTCCAACTGCTCCAGCGCCTGGGCGTACAGACCCTGGGCCTGTTCCAGGGCCGCCGCCGTCGGCGCCTCGGTCGGGGTCAGGCTCAGGGCCACGGGTGCGGCCTCGGCGGCCGGGGCGTCGCCGACCAGGCCCGGAATGGCCAGGGTTCCGTCGGTCAGGCGCGAATAGCCATAGACCCCGCCGGTCAGGGCCACGGCCGTGACCGAGGCCAGCAGGGCCTTGCGCACGGTCGAGCCGTCCTTGGCCGCCTGTTTGTCCAGCCGTTCTTGCAGCTTGGACTTGCCGCCCTTCTTCAGGTTCAGGCCGAAAGAGGCGCGGGCGGGCGCTTCCGGCGTCGCACTCGCCATGGCCGCACGGGCGGCGTCGATGGCGTTGCGGGTCGATCCCGACGCGGCGCGTCCGGCGGCGGCGGCGGCGCCCATGCTGGCGCGCAGGGCGCGCGGATCGACGAAGTCGGTCTCGGCGGCGAAGTCGTCGTCGCCGAAGCCTTCACGACCCTCGATGACGGCGGCCACGCGGCGCGGCGTGGGCGTCGAAACCGCGACTTCCAAATCCTCGGCGGTGGCGTCCAGGGCGTCGCGCACATCGGCGCCGCCAAAGGCCGCGAACGGCTGGGGCGCGCCAAAGGGAGAGGTCTCGGACGCCGGCGCCTCGAACGCCGAACCGAAAGGGGTCGCCTCCGCCTCGGGGAAGGCGGCGGTCGCCGTCGTGGCGGTCTGGACGGCGTCCTCCGGCC
>JAFLCT010000127.1 GCA_017302335.1 Caulobacterales bacterium
GGGGGTGTCGCCCACCCGGCCCGGCATCTTGCCGAACACCCCCGCCGTCGAGGTCGCCGCCGCCAGCCGCCCGTCGACGTCCAGCACGCAGCAGCCGACCGTGCCGTGGGCCAGCACGCCCGGCGGATGATTGTCGTCGCCCTGACCGGCCTGGGTGAACCAGCTCGGTTCGTCGGCGATGGTCTCGAACCCCTGCTCGGCCGCGAACAGGGCCGCGCCTTCGCCCGCCAGCATCACATGGGGCGTCCGCTCGACCACCGCGCGCGCCACGCGGATCGGATTGCGAAACCCTTGCAGCGCCGCCACCGCTCCAGCGCGTCGGTCGGGTCCGATCATCAGGCTGGCGTCCAGCTCATAGGTTCCGGCGGCGTTGGGCGAGGCGCCGCGTCCGGCGACATACAGGCCGGAATCCTCCAGCATCACTGTGGCCTCGACCACGGCGTCGGCCGCCGACAGGCCGTCCAGCAGGCGCGGCTTCATCGCCTCGACCACCTGACGCATATGGGCGATTTCGCGGTCGTAGTTGACGCTTTTGCGCGCTCCGGCGCCGCCGTGAAGGATAAGGGCGGGTCGGCCCATGCCTGTCGTCTCCCGATCGAGATATTCGGCCTCTTTGCAAACGGGCCGGGGCCTGATTAGCGTCACCCGACCTCGGGCGCCACGCCCAGAATGCGAGACCCCGAATGCGCGCCCTTCTGTCCAAGGCCCCCGGCGGCCCCGAAACCCTGTCGCTGGAGGAGGTGCTGGACCCGACGCCCCAGCCCGGCCAGGTGGTGATCGAGGTCAGGGCGGTAGGAATCAATTTCCCCGACACCCTGATCATCGAGGACAAATACCAGTTCCGGCCCGAACGCCCCTTCGCGCCGGGCGCGGAGGTGGCGGGCGTGATCGACGCCGTCGGCGAGGGGGTCAAGGGCCTGCGCAAGGGCGATCGCGTCATCGCCGTTCCCGGCTGGGGCGGCCTGGCCGAGCGCATCGCCGTGCCGGCCCAGATCGTCATCAAGATGCCCGACGCCATGTCCTTCGAGGAAGGCGCGGCCCTGATCATGACCTATGGCACCAGCTACTACGCCCTGAAGGACCGGGCCGGGCTGAAGCCCGGCGAGACCCTGCTGGTGCTGGGCGCGGCCGGGGGCGTGGGGGCCGCCGCCGTCGAGCTGGGCAAGGCCATGGGCGCGCGCGTGGTCGCCGCCGCCTCGACCAACGACAAGGTCGAGTTCGCCCTGGACCTGGGGGCCGACAACGGCCTGATCTATCCGTCAGGGCCGATGGACAAGGCGGCCCAGAAGCAGTTGTCGGGCGAGTTCAAGCTGGCGACCGGACGCGACGGGCCGGACGTGGTCTATGACGCCGTCGGCGGCGACTATTGCGAACCGGCCCTGCGCGCGATGGACTGGAACGGCCGCTATCTGGTCGTCGGCTTCCCGGCGGGCATACCGTCCCTGCCGCTGAACCTGACCCTGTTGAAATCGGTATCGGTGATCGGCGTCTTCTGGGGCGCGGCGGTGATGCGCGATCCGGCCGCCCACGCCGTCAACATGGCGGAACTGATGGGTCTGTACGCCGAGGGCAAGATCCGCCCGCGCGTCAGCCGGACCTTCCCGCTGGAACGCGGAGGCGAGGCGATCAAGGCCCTGGGCGACCGTCAGGCCGTGGGCAAGATCGTCGTCACCGTGGACGACCCGGCGTGAGCTTCACCCTGTCGCCCGACCTGGATGTGGCGGCGGCGGCCGATCGGCTGGCCGCGACGGGCCGCACGCGTCTGCATGGACTCTTCGGCCCAGGGTCGGCGGCGGTCCATGCGGCCATGACCGATCCGGCCATGTTGTGGAACCGGGCCATACGCAACCCCTACAACGCCGACGTTCCCGTGGCCGTGTTCGAGAACGAGCCGCCCGAGGAGCAGGCCCGGCTGATCGGCATGGCCTATGCGGAGGCGACCCGCTACCTGCCCGGCCATTTCCTGAACGGCCACACCGACGAACACGAGGGGGCCGGGCGCCTCTACGCCTATGTGCTGAACGTCTCGCCGGAATGGTCGGCCGATTGGGGCGGGCTGTTGATGTTCACCGATCCCGACGGCCAGGTGGCCGAGACCTTCGTTCCCCAGTTCGACACCTTGAACGTGTTCAAGGTGCCCGCCTGGCATTCGGTGTCGATGGTCGCGCCCTATGCCGCCGCGCCGCGCCTGTCGATCACCGGCTGGTGGCGGATCAATCCGCCGGAGGCGGGCCAGCCGTGAGCACGTCCCCCATCGAACTGAACCCCGGTCTGGACATCGAGGCGCTGAAGGCCGCCTTCGCTCCGAGTCGGCGTCTGCACATTCCGTCGATCCTGAAACCGGCCTCGGCCGAGGCCGTGGCCGATGTTCTGGAAGCCGAGACGCGCTGGAAGACCACGGTGGCGGCGGGCGGCGCCTTCTTCGAGATGCCGTTGGAGGGAACCCGCGCCGCCGATCCGTCGAAACAGGCCTGGCTGGACGCGGCGGCGGTCGACGGGTCCAGCCCCCTGACCCAGTACATCTTCGACACCCGCCGCCTGGGTCCCGAACAGACGGACGGACCGCAGGACGCCGCCGACGCCGTCCACGCCTTTCTGAACAGCCCTGACTTCATCGCCTTTCTACGGGCGGTGACAGGCGACGACCGGATCGACCTGATCGACGCCCAGGCCAGCCGCTATCGCCCCGGCCACGTCCTGACGGCGCACAACGACGTCTCCGCGGGCAAGAACCGGCTCTATGCCTATGTGCTGAACTTCACCCGCGAGTGGCGACCGGACTGGGGCGGCAACCTGTTGTTCTACGGGTCCGACGGCCATATCGAACACGGCTGGGTTCCGGCCTTCAACGCCCTGAACCTGTTCAACGTGCCGACGAAACACGCGGTGACCGAGATCGCCAGCTTCGCCCCGCGCTTTCGCTATTCTATCGTCGGCTGGGTGCGTTCGAACCAGACGGTCGGGCCGCAGACGCGCGACGAGGCGAAACGGGCCTACTGAACACCCTCCTCCCCCGCCGGGGGAGGATTTACTGATCCTTCAGCCGCTTCAGCGCCTCGGCCGCCTGGTCGCGGTGGCGCGGGCGGATATTGGCCCCCAGGGTGGCGATCAGAGCGGCGATCACCGCCGCGTCGTCGGTGAAGCCGATGCCGGCGAAGACATCGGGAATGGCGTCCACCGGCAGGACGAAATAGGCCAAGGCCCCCAGCATGATCCCCTTGGCCGCCGCCGGGGTCCGCGGATCGCGCGCGGCGTACCAGACCGCCAGGGCCTGGTCGGCGAAGGGGATGCGCGCCGCCGTGCGCGTGATCTTGGGCCAGAAGCCGCGCGACACGCGACGTTCGTTGACGCGCTGGACCGACGGGACCAGGGCCTTGTTGGGGTCCAGCGCCTCGTCTGGACGGATAGGTTTGGCTTTGGCGGACATGGCCGCTAAACCCCGCGACTGACTATTGGTTCATACAACATAGGGGCTTCGGCCATGAAACTCGACGGGTCGATCGCGGCGGTGGTGACGGGCGGGGCCTCGGGCCTGGGCGAGGGCACGGCGCGGGCGCTGGCGGCCAAGGGCGTCAAGGTCGCCCTGTTCGACCTGAACCAGGAGCGCGGAGAGGTCATCGCCGCGGAGATCGGCGGGGTTTTCTGCAAGGTCGATGTGACCTCGGACGACAGCGTCGCGGCCGGCTTCGAGAAGGCTCGCGCCGCCCACGGCCAGGAGCGCCTGACCATCAACTGCGCCGGGATCGCCACCGGCCAGAAGACCGTCAGCCGCAAGAAGGACACCGGCGAGGTCCGCGCCCACGACATGGCCCAGTTCGAGCGCACCGTCTCGATCAACCTGTTCGGCACTTTCCGCGTCCTGTCGCAGTCGGCGGCGGGCATGGTCGCCCTGGATCCCATGGAAGACGGCGAGCGCGGGGCGATCATCAACACCGCCTCGGTCGCGGCCCAGGACGGCCAGATCGGCCAGGCGGCCTATTCGGCGTCCAAGGGCGGCGTCTACGCCATGACCCTGCCGGTCGCGCGCGACCTGATGAACGAGGGCGTGCGGGTCAACACCATCTTGCCGGGCATCATGTGGACGCCGATGATGGCCGGCATGGACCAGAAGGTGCAGGACGCCCTGGCCGCCATGATCCCCTTCCCCAAACGCCTGGGCACGCCCGCCGACTACGCGGCCCTGGCCCTGCACCTGGCCGAAAACACCTACATCAACGGCGAATGCATCCGCCTGGATGGGGCCATCCGGCTGGCGCCGCGCTGATCGCCAGGGCGATCGGCTTCGCCTCTGGCGCCATGTTCGCGACGCAGTCGCTCACGACTTGAGCGCATTGTCGCGGAATTCTTGCGAAGGGGGCTTGCGAGGGGCCGCGAGGGTCCGGTATAGGCCCGCCCTCGACTGAAGCGCGGGCGTAGCTCAGGGGTAGAGCATCACCTTGCCAAGGTGAGGGTCGGGCGTTCGAATCGCCTCGCCCGCTCCAGTCGAAGCCTCTAAAGGGCCGGTCGCAAGATCGGCCCTTTTGCTTTGGCGTCATGGGCCGCCCAGATCGCCAAGCCGAGGGCCGGGCGTGCGAATTGCGCCCTGACCGACGCCTCTGCCCCAGCCCCGCGGCCGACCGCACCTATCCCGACGCTGTCGGAATGGGCCATGATCCTGTTCGGCCTGCTGTGGGTCGGCGGGACGACGGTGACGATCCAGCGTCGCCGTCTGGCCTGATGGTCATCAACAGTCTCCACGGGGCGCGCAGGCCGGGCGCGGCCCTTGTCGTCTCGGCGATCTCGCGCATAGTCGCGGCGGGGGAGGACGCCATGGCCGAAGGCGCATCGACATCCGGGATTCGACCGGTCGAGACCGAGCGGATGGACGCCTTCGTCGACGCCTCCTTCGCCTTCGCCGTGACCCTGCTGATCATCGCCGGGGCCGAACCGCTGAACGACTTCGGCGACCTGCTGCGGGCCTTGGGACGAATCCCGGCCTTCGCCGCCGGGTTCGGCCTGGTGGTCATGTTCTGGCTGGGGCACCGCAACTATGGCCGTCTGGCCCCGATCCGCGACAGTTGGTCGGCGACGCTGAGCCTGGCCATCGTCTTCATGATCCTGATCTACGTCTTCCCGCTGCGGCTGCTGACCGAGGCGGGCATGGCCTATTTCTCGGGCGGACGCCTGCCGGGCCGCGAACTGATCGGGTCAATCAGTCAACTGCGCGATGTCTATACGATCTACGGGATCGGCTTCGCCGTGTTGAGCTGGCTGTATTTCCTGCTCTACGGCCACGTTCTGAAGCGCGGCGAGATCGCGGGTCTGGCCGAGGCGGATCGCGAGGAGGCCGAGGAGAGCCGCGCCATCTGGGGCGTCATCACCGCCGCGGGCCTATTGTCGGCGGCCTTGGCCTGGATCATCCCCCTGCGCGACCTGCCCTGGATTCCGGGTTTCACCTATTGGCTGATCCCGTTCGGCCTGTATTTCATCAACCTGTTCGAGCGCCGCCGTCACGGCCGGGGCATATTGCGACCCCGCAGCAAGGCCGCCGTCCCCGACGACCCGGCCTGATCGACGTCGACGCGACGCGGCTCTGGTCGCCGCAAAGTGACCATCGGACGCTGGACGCCCGACGGCGCGCCCTCTACTCGCCTTTCGGGAGAGGCGGACCTGAAACGGTTCGCTCCTTGCAAAGTATTTCCCGAGGGGACCCAGGCGTCCCGAAACGGGATCGGTGAAGGCGTTCGATGTTTCTGGAAGGCGAAGTGGACTGGGTTCTGGTTCTGGCGATCACGGCCGGCGTCACGACGCTGATCGCGCTTGTCGCCTCCTTCTTCGCCGTGACGCGGGGCGTGCGCCACGCCAGCGCCAGCGATGAGCTGGACATGGTCCAGAAGGTCGCCGAGGCCGCCGACAAACGTCTGTTCGAAACGCTGAACGCCATTCCCGTGGCCCTGGTCGAGACTGACCGGTCGGGCAAATTCGTCTTCGCCAACCGCGCCGCGCACCAGCTTCTGGGCCGCCGCGACGCCGAACTTCTGGGACTGAGGTTCCACTCGGCGACCTGGGGCATCACCTATCCCGACGGCCGTCCGGTGCCGCCGGACCTGCTGCCCAGCGCCCGCGCCCTGCGCGGCCAGACGGTCAAGGGCTTCCAGCACCTGCTGTCCAATCCGGCCACGCGCCGCAAGATGCTGGTCTCGGTCACCGCCATGCCGATCGAGAACGACCTGGGCGAGGTGATCGGCTCGACCGCCGCCATCGTCGAGACCGAGGGTCTGGCCATGCCCGAGGCGATGCAGCCGGTCGACAATTTTCCGCCGCTGTCGGCGGCCGACGACCTGACCCGGCGCGTCTTCGACGCGGCGCCCGGCGCCCTGGTGATTGTCGGGACCGACGGGCGGGTGCGCGAAGCCAATCCTGTGGCCCTGGCCCTGTCGGCCGAGCGCGGCGCGACGCCGGATCAGGATTTCGCCGAACGGTTCCTGGACGAGGCGGCGCGCGGGGCGGCGCGCCAGGCCCTGCACGTCGCCCGCGTCTCGGCCGAGGCCGAACCGGAGATTTTCGCCGCCAGCTCGCGCTTCGGCACGGTGCTGGAAAACATCCCGCTCGA
>JAFLCT010000128.1 GCA_017302335.1 Caulobacterales bacterium
GCAGCCGCGCCGCCGTGCGCCCCTGGGCCGCCCTGCGCACCACCGGGTGCCGACCGGACCCGCGCCAATCGGCCCGCGCCTGTTCGAAAAAGGCCAGGATGAAGCGCGTCGGCGGCTCCAGCGCGATCCGTTCGACGCTGACGGCCCCGAACCCCGGCGTCGCCGCATTGGCGTAACCGGCCGCCGTCAGGATGGCGTCGATCAACGTCCCCGCCCCCGCCGTGAAGCCGCCCGCCGTCAGATACAGGGCCGTCCCGCGGGAGCGATCCGTGCGCGCGTGAGCCAGCCGCGCCTCCATGCGCTTCAGCACCGCCTCGCCTCGCTCCGTCCGATCCAGCGCCCGCGCCACGTCGCGGACATTGGCTCGCACGCCGTCGAAATCCGTCGCGTCCCGCAGGGTCACAACGCGCGCGCCGCGTCGCTCCAACGCCGCCAGCAGGCGCGGCTCGCCGCCCCAATAACGAACGACGACATCGGGACCGAAACCGATGGCGGCCTCCAGCGTCGGGCGCACGCGGCGTCGGCCCGCGGCCTCACGGCGCAACCAGGCGTCGGGGTCGTCGGCGCGGGGCGAAAGGGCCAGGTCCAGCTCGGGCGCCAGGGCCAGTACATACTGATCCGCGCACTGATCCAGGGACATGACCCGCGACGACTTCGCCTCGGCCGCGCCGGTCGTCAGGATCAGCGCCGCGCAGATCGCGACCGGCCAGGCGCGCTTCACGGCTCGATCAAACCTTCGAACAGGGCGTCCAGAAGGGTCCGAGCCAGCCGCTCGCGCTCGACCCAGTCGAAATAGGTCTTGGTGATCATCAAGGAGACCACGCCGTGGCCCGCCGCCCAGATGGCCTGGGCCGCCGCCTTCGGCTCGCCCTTCAGCCGCCCCGTCACCGCCACCTCCTCGACCACCGACTGGAACGAGGCGAACAGGCTGGCGCCCAGTTCTTGCGCCGCCGCGGCGGCCCCGTCGCGCGCCTCGACCGGACGGGTCATATAAACCAGGCGATAGGCGTTCGGATTATCGAAGCCGAAGCGGATATAGGTCTCGATCATGCCGCGCAGCCGCACTTCCGGCGGGCGCGCCTCGGCCAAGGCCTCGTCATTGGTCGCCTGCAAGGCCTCGAAGGTCTCGCGACAGATCTCGTGCAGGATCTCGCTCTTCTCGGAGAAGTGCATATAGAGCGCCGTGGACGACAGCCCCACCTCGTCGGCGATCTTGCGGATCGTCGCGCCCTCATAGCCGTGCTCGACGAAAATCCGTTCGGCGGCGGCCAGGATTTCCGCGCGCCGCGAGTGACCTTCCCCCTTGGGCTTTCGGGTCCGGCCAGGATGGGTGGCGGTATCGGTCAACTCAAGCTCCGCGCCGAACAGGCGCGCCTTCCATAGCGGCATTCGACCGGCCGCGCCAATCGCGCGGGCGTCCGCAACGCCTATCCGATCGCGAACAGGTTCACCCTGGGATCAAGAACCGCTAACCCTGTCGCCATGGGGGCGGATGGATCGAAACCTAAGGTCATGGGACCGCCGGTCGCCGACAGTGCGGCGCGGCTGGGACCGACGTCGCTTCAGGCCGCGACGGCGATCGGCGTCGTCCTGGCGCCCGCGGCGGCCTTCGTCGTCGCGCCCGCCGGAGCCTTCGCCTGTCTGGTGGTCGGCGTACAGGGCCTGTTCCTGATTTCCGCCTTGTGGAGACTGCTGTTGGTGCTGGCCAGCCGCCGCCCTCCGCTCGTCCAGGAGCCTCCCGGAACCTGGCCGCGCTATACCGTCCTGGCGGCCCTGCATGACGAGGCGGAGGTTCTGCCGCAACTGGTCGAACGCCTGTCCCAGATCGATTATCCGCCCGAGCGGCTGGAAGGATACCTGGTGCTGGAGGCCGACGATGACGCCACCCTGGCCGTCGCCCGCGCCACGCCGCGCCCCCAGTGGCTGCGCCTGCTGATCGTTCCCGACGGGTTCCCGCGTACCAAGCCCCGCGCCCTGAACCATGCATTCGCCGTCTCCACCGGCGAGTTCGTCACCGTCTATGACGCCGAGGACGATCCCGACCCTCTGCAACTGCGCGAAGCGGCCGCGCGGTTCAGCGATGATCCCGAACTGGGCTGTCTTCAGGCGCCGCTTCGCATTCGTCGGAAGCATCGATCCAAGACGCCCTCGCCTTTCGTCGATCGCCAGTTCGCGGCCGAATACGCCGCCCTGTTCGAGGTGACCCTGCCCGGCATGGCGGCCTTGGGACTGCCCTTTCCGTTGGGCGGAACCTCGAACCACCTGCGCGCCGAGGCCCTGCGCCAGGTCGGCGGATGGGACGCCCACAACGTCACCGAAGACGCCGACCTGGGCTTTCGCCTGTGGCGGGCGGGGTGGCGCAGCGGCGTCATCGCGCGCCCTACCTATGAGACGCCTCCGGGCGGACTTCACGCCTGGCTGCCGCAACGGTGTCGCTGGCTGAAGGGCTTCATGCAGACCTGGGGCGTTCACACCCGCAGGCCGTCGGAACTGGGCTGGCGCGGACTATTGTCCCTGTGTCTAACGCTCGGCATGGCGATCCTGTCGGCCCTGGCCCACGCCCCGGCCCTGGCCTGGCTTTTGTCGGCGATCCTGTTGTCCCTGTCGGCCAAGGTGTCGCCGGCGACGCCGCCGCTGGCCATCGTGGTCCTGTTGATCGGCGCGGCGTCGGCGTGGATCGCCGCCCTGATCGGTGCGCGGCGCGCGCGGGTCCCCTATGGTCCGGCCGATATGCTGGCGGCGCCCGCCTACTGGTCGATGCTGACCCTGGCCTTCATGCACGCCGCCTGGCGGCTGGTGGTCGAGCCGCACGCCTGGGACAAGACGCCCCACCTGCCCGACGTTCCGGCCGTCATCGAGGACGGTGAAGCGCGCGCCACTGGACGCCGGGCCGCCTGACCGCCTATCTGCCGACCATGGCTCCCGTCCTGTCGCCCGGTCCCGAAACCCTCGTCACCCACGGCTGGCGCGACTACGCCCTGTTGGACAGCGGCGGCGGCAGGAAGCTGGAACGCTATGGCCGCTACACGGTGGTGCGGCCCGAGCCGCAATGTTTCTGGTCGCCAAAGGACCCGGCCGCCTTCGATCGCGCCGACGCCGTGTTCGATCCGACGGGCGAAGAGGACGACGGCCGCTGGCGTTTCTCGGGCAAGCCGATCGACGCCTTTCCGCTGGCCTGGAACGATGTGAAATTCACCGGGCGGTTCACGCCCTTCCGCCACCTGGCCTTCTTCCCGGAACAGGCCGCCAACTGGGCCTGGATGGACGCGCGGGTCCGCAAGCTCCAGCGTCCGCGCATCCTGAACCTGTTCGGCTACACCGGCGTGGCCAGCCTGGCCCTGGCGGCGGCGGGCGCCGAGGTGACCCATGTCGACGCCTCCAAGAAGTCCGTGACCTACGCCCGCGAGAATGCGGTCCAGTCCGGGCTGGAAGACGCCCCCATCCGCTGGATCGTCGAGGACGCCCGAAAATATGTGGCGCGCGAGGTTCGGCGCGGTTCGAAATATCACGGCGTCGTGCTGGACCCGCCGAAATACGGACGCGGGCCGACCGGCGAGGTGTGGCGGTTGTTCGAGGACCTGCCTGGCCTGTTGACCGACTGCGCCGCCCTGTTGGGCGACGACGCCGACTTCCTGCTGCTGAACGCCTACGCCGCGCGCATCTCGGGCCTGTCGCTGGCGCATCTGATGGGCCAGGCGACGGCGGATCGCGGCGGGCGCATCGACTGGGGCGAACTGGCCCTGTCCGAGGATGGTCCCGACGCCCGCGCCATCGGTCTGTCCTTCTTCGCGCGTTGGAGCGCCTGATGGATCAGGTCATCACCTCTCTGACCAATGAAACGGTCAAGTCGGTGCGGGCGCTGCACGCCAAGAAGGAGCGCGAAGCGACCGGCCTGTTCCTCGCCGAAGGTCTGAAATTTATCGGCGAAGCGCTTGATCTGAACCATACCCCTCGGATGTTGCTGGTCGGCGAGGATGCGCGGCCGCACCCGTTGCTGGACCGCGCCAAGGCCGAGACGCGCGCCGCGGGCGGGCGGGTCGTCGTCGTCACCCACGCCATCCTGGAAAAGATCAGCCGCCGCGACAATCCGCAGACGGTGCTGGGCGTCTTCCATCAGACCTGGACGCCGCTGGACGCTATCGACCCCGCCAAGGCCCCTTGCTGGGTGGCGCTGGAGCAGGTGCGCGATCCCGGCAATCTGGGCACCATCATCCGCACCGCCGACGCGGCCGGGTGCGGCGGGGTCATCCTGATCGACGACTGCGTCGACCCCTTCTCGGTCGAGGCCGTGCGCGCCACCATGGGGTCCGTCTTCGCCGTCTCGATCAGCCGCGCGACCAGCGCGGAATTCCTGGCCTGGCGCGCCCGCTGGCCCGGCAGCGTCATCGGTACGCGCCTCGACGCTACGGCGGGCTATCGCGACGGCGTCGTGCGCCGCCCCGCCCTGCTGCTGATGGGCAACGAACAGGCCGGTCTGACCGACCGTCTGGCCGCCGCCTGCGACGTGAATGTGAAGATCCCCATGCGCGGCCGCGCCGACAGCCTGAACCTGGCCATCGCCACGGGGGTCATGGTCTATGCGCTGACGGAAGACCCCGCCTAATCAGGGTGACGTTCCAGACGGATGTCGCGTACGGCCGACCACCCTTCGGCCGCGTCTCCGGTCAGCCGCACGATGCCCGAACCGCCCCTCAGCTCCTGCCGCGCGCGATAGGCGGCGTCCACGCCGTGCTCGTCGTCGAAAACCACGTCGTCGACGTAATAGGGCCGCCGCCCCGGCTCCAGCACGAACAGATGCACATGGGCGGGCATGGTCATGTCGGGATAGGGCGCAGGCTTGATGGTGTCGAAGACATAGCGGCCGTCCGCCCCCGTCCTGACCCAGCCCCTTAGCCGACCGTGACGGCGGCTCCATTCGCTCTCGCGCGACCCTTCGGCATACAGGCCTTCAGCGTTCGTATGGTGCGCATAGATGACCACGTCGGCGGCGGGCGTGACGCCGTCGGCGGCGACCACCCGCCCCGTCAGCCGCATCCGCTCGCCCGGCGTCCCGACGGGCGCCAGCACCAGCGACGGCGTCAGTTGGGCGGCGGGCCGTTCAGTCGTCGCCTCGCAGCCTTCGCAGACGTAGAGATCGCGGCGCGCCTCTGGCGCGGCCTGCGCCGAGCCGCCGCGCGAACAGGCCGCCGCCACGCCTGCCAGTCCGACCCCGCCCAGGCCGAAGGCCACACTGCGTCTGTCCATCGCGCTCATGATCGGCTCCCTCTCCGGCCGCGACGCTAGGCCCTTCCCGTAGGCCGGAAAAGCGGGCGAGGCGAACGGTCACGTCCCGCGCGGCTTGGCCCGCGTCGTCGCCTCGGCGTTGGCCGGGTCCTCGGGCCAGGGGTGCTTCGGGTAGCGGCCGCGCATTTCGCTTCTGACCGCCGCCCAAGACCCGGCCCAGAAGCCCGGCAGGTCCTTCGTCACCTGCACCGGCCGCCGCGCGGGCGACAGCAGGGCCAGGGTCAGGGGCGCCCGTCCGCCGCCGACCATCGGATGGGTCTTCACCCCGAACAGCTCCTGCACCCGGATGTCCACGCGCGGGCCGCCCTCCGCCGCATAGTCGATGGCTGCGCTGCCCAGCGGCGTCTCCAGCCGGGCGGGGGCCAGCACATCCAATGATCTCTGCAATTCCCAAGGGATCAACGCCCGCAGCCCCTGTTCCAGCGCCCCGTCGGAAACCGCCGTCAGGGCGTCCGCATCGCCCAGCAACGGCGCCAGCCAGGTCTCGGCGGACGCCGTCAGGCCCGGATCGGACACGTCGGGCCACTCTGGATCGAGGTCGTGCAGAAACGCCAGTCGCGCCCGCAGGGCCGAGGCCCGCTCGCCCCAATGCATGACGCCCGGTCCCCGCGTCTGGAATTCCGCCTTCAACGCCGCCGTCACCGCCGCCCGATCCGGCGCGCCGATGACCTTTTCCGCCAGCGTCAGCGCTCCGATCCGACGCAGGCGACGCAGGGTCAGGCGGCCGGACGGCTCGCGCGTCACCCGGTCTTCCTCCACGACCAGATGGGCCAGATCGGTCTCCAAAACGGTCTCGTCCAGCCGCGCCGCCAGACGAATGCGATCCTTGGCCTCGCCGCCGCCCAGTTCGCCCACCGCCAGCCACGGTTCGCGCGCCAACGGATCGTGCGGGTCCAGATGCGCGCCTCGTCCCGACGCCAGCAGCACCTCGCCCGTCTTGCCGCGCGCCCGCGCCAACCGTTCGGGAAAGGCCTCGACCAGCAGGCGGCCCGGATCGACGTCGCCGCCGGTTCC
>JAFLCT010000129.1 GCA_017302335.1 Caulobacterales bacterium
CCGCGCCCACTGCGCCTCGTCCAGTTCGTAACGCTTCACACCCATCAAAGACCTCCACCAAAGCGGAGACCTATGAATCACGCATCAAGCAACACCGAAATCCCTGAATGTCGATTGAACCTAGTCCGTCAGCGGCTTCGTCGTATCGAACTCGACGCGCAAGAGGCGGTTCGGGCGGGTCAGTTCATAGACGTAGCTGCGCCCCGGGTGGACCTCGACAGCCCAGACATTGGTGGTCGAGACCGTCGCGTTATTGGCGTTGAACAGGGCGATGGAGTCGGCGTCGACCGGGAATTCCTGGCGTTCGGCCGTCCCGGCCGAGGTCGTGTCGCCGCCATACCAATGCAGCGCATGAGTGTGCCCGTCATCGGGGTCGCGATGGTCGTGTTTCAGCCGCAAGCCCGTGTCGGTGCGGGTGATGACCCAGGTGCGGCTGCGGTCGTCGCCGACCTGGAAGGGGATGCGAATCTCGGTCGGCGAGCAGTCGCGGACGTGCATCACCAGCCGCTGACGACGAAAGTCCGCGTCGGCGGCGTCATCGGTCGTGACCCGCCCTTCGAACCTCTGGCCGCACAGGGCGCTCAGATTGGCGAAGAAGGCGTCGTGCGGCGTGGGCGCGACGGCGGGACCGGTGGCGCAGGCCGACAGGGCCAGGCCGACCGAGGCCGCAAAGGCCGGGGCGATCAGGGTCAGGGTTTTCATGGCGTCAGCCTAACCCGTATCGGCCGTCGGGAAATGCGGCGGCGCGCCCGGTTGACTTCGAGACGCGCCTGAGTATGTTCCGCGCCTCTCATTTCAGCGGCTTTCGCCGTCGCAAAGGTAATTCCGATGGCCAAACCGGCTTCCATCAAGATCCGCCTGAACTCCACGGCCGACACCGGCTTCTTCTACGTCACCAAGAAGAACGCTCGCACGATGACCGAGAAGATGGTCGTCAAGAAGTACGACCCGGTCGCGCGCAAGCACGTCGAGTTCAAGGAAGGCAAGATCAAGTAAGGGTTCAGCCCTGCTGGATTTTAGACGCCCGGCTGGATCAGCCGGGCGTTTTCGATTCCGGCCCCATCCCCTTGTTTCGTCATTCTCCGGCTTAGCCGCGTGGACCGGGGGGGATGACGAGAGAGAAAGAAGGCGAGCCTAGGCCGCCCGCGCGATGACGGCGTTGCGGCCGGAAGCCTTGGCCTCGTAAAGACCTTCGTCGGCGCGCTTGAGCAGGGCCTCGGGCGTGTCGCCCGCCCCCGTGGTGGCGGCGACGCCGATCGAGACGGTGAGATTCAGCAACTCCCTGCCGCCCAGCACCGGGAAGGGCGCGCCCGCCACGTCGCGACGGATGCGTTCGGCCACCCGCGCGGCGTCCTCCAGAGTGGAGCCGGGCATGACGACCACGAACTCCTCGCCGCCCTGGCGGCAGGGCAGGTCGATGGCGCGGACGTTGGTGGCCAGGCGCACGGCGAACTCCTGGAGCACCTCGTCGCCCGCATCGTGGCCGAATCCGTCGTTGACCGCCTTGAAGTGATCGATGTCCAGCGCCAGCAGGGCCACGCCCTCGCCGCCCTGGGCCGTGCGCCCGACCATGGCCTGAAGCTGGCCCGCCATGTAGCGGCGGTTGTGCAGGCCCGTCAGGGCGTCGGTGACCGCCATCTCCAGACTGTAGTCGAGCTTCTCTTTCAGGAAGTCAGTGTAGCGCTTGCGCTTGATCTGGGTCCGCACCCGCGCCGCCAGCTCTTCGGCGTCGACCGGCTTGGCCAGGATGTCGTTGACGCCCAGTTCCAGCGCCTTGACCAGGCGCGGTCGGTCCCCCGGATCGACGATCGCCAGAATCGGCAGTTTGCGCGTGGTCTTGTCGGTGCGCGCCCGTGCGATCATCCGCAGGCCGTCGAAGCTGTCGGCGGCGGCGTTGACGATCATCAGGTCGATGGGTCCAGCCGCGGCCGCCATGGCGGCGTCCGGCGTGGTCTCGAAGGTCGGGCGGTGTTCCTTGACCAGTTGCAGGCCGATCTTCTCGACCTGGCGCGGGTTGTCGTCGACCACCAGCACCCGGCCGCCCGAACCGCGCAGCCGCCCGCCGGCCTCGGCGTCGACGCCCATGCGACGACCGCTTTCCTCGCGTTCACGCAGCTCGTCCATGACCTGCTTCAGGCGGACCAGCGAACGGACGCGGGCGAACAGGATCAGGTCGTCCAGCGGCTTGGTGATGAAGTCGTCGGCGCCCGCGTCCAGCCCCCGGATACGGTCGTCGCGCCCGTCGAGCGCCGTGACCAGGACCACGGGGATGTGCCGCGTCGCCGGATCGGCCTTCAACCGGCGGCAGGTCTCGAACCCATCCATGCCCGGCATCATCACGTCGAGCAGGATGATGTCCGGTTGATCCGCCGCGGCGCGGGCCAGGGCCGTCATGCCGTCGCAGGCGGTGACGACGTCATAGTATTCCAGCGTCAGCTTGGCTTCGAGCAGCCTGACGTTCGGTTCGACGTCGTCAACGACCAGGATACGCGCACTCACGGCCGCCTACCCCAGATGTTTTCGAACGGTGTCGAGGAAATGCATCACCGAGATCGGCTTGGAGATATAGGCTTCGCAGCCCCCCTGGCGGATACGCTCCTCGTCGCCCTTCATGGCGAAGGCGGTGACGGCGACCACGGGGATGTGGCTCAGTTCCTCGTCGTCCTTGAGCCATTTGGTGACCTCCAAGCCGCTGATCTCGGGCAGTTGGATGTCCATCAGGATCAGGTCGGGGCGGTGTTGGCGCGCCAGGGCCAGCGCTTGCAGCCCTTCGCGGGTCTGAAGCGTCTCGTAGCCCTGAGAATCGAGCAGATCATGAAAGAGCTTCATGTTCAGCTCGTTATCCTCGACTATGAGGACCTTCTTGGACATCATCACCCGGACGTTTCGCCTTTCGGAGCGAGGCTTTGCGCCTTCTCGACTGGCAGTGTCGCGCGGCTGTCTTAAGTTGACGTGAAGCCCAACCTAAATCCGTCCCCCTCGGGCTTGTCCCGAGGGGCCATACCCGAACGCAACCTCGACCAAATGGCGTAATGCTGGCCGTCAGCCCGATCATCTTCTTTCGAAGCGCGTCGCCTCGATGGGTCCTCGGCACAAGGCCGAGGATGACGGTGTAGTGTGAAGGCCATCTGCCGCGACTGTTTCTGGACCGGGACCGAAGGACCGACGGACCGGCGCTGTCCGGCGTGCGAGTCCAAGCGGTTGCTGGTCCATGACGAGCTGGACCGGCTGTCGATCGCCCATCTGGACTGCGACGCCTTCTACGCTTCGGTCGAGAAGCGCGACCGGCCCGAGCTGCGCGACAAGCCGGTGATCGTGGGCGGCGGCAAGCGCGGCGTGGTCTCGACCGCCTGCTATGTGGCGCGGCTGTACGGGGTCGGTTCGGCCATGCCGATGTTCACGGCGCTGAAAGCCTGTCCCGACGCCGTGGTGATCAAGCCGTCGTTCGAGAAATACGCCCCCGAGAGCAAGCGCATCTTCGGCATGGTCGGCGAACTGACGCCCTTGGTGCAGACCCTGTCGCTGGACGAGGCCTGGATCGACCTGTCGGGCACCGAGCGGTTGAACGGCGGTCCGCCCGCCTTGCAGTTGGTCCGGTTGCAGAAGCGGATCGAGGACGAGTGCGGCCTGACCGTCTCCATCGGCCTGGCCCCCAACCGGTTCCTGGCCAAGATGGCGTCGGAGATGGACAAGCCGCGCGGCTTCTCGGTCGTCGGCGTGGCCGAGGCCAAGGCGGTTCTGGCGCCGAAACCCGTGACCGCCCTGCCCGGCGTCGGGCCGGTGTTCGGAAAGACCCTGCGCAGCGACGGATATCGCACCATCGGCGATCTGGCCGCCGCCGATCCGCGTGATCTGGTGAAGACCTATGGCGATCACGGCCTGCGTCTGCACGACCTGTCGCACGCCCGCGACCATCGCCGGGTCGACCCCGAGCACGACAGAAAGGGGATGAGCGCGGAAACCACCTTCAACGAGGACCTGGCCGATCCCGAGGCGCTGGAAGCCGAACTGTGGCCCCTGTGCGAAAAACTGGCGTCCAAGGCCCGGCGCGACGGCGTGGCCAGCCGGGTGATCGTGCTGAAACTGCGCCGCACCGACTTCAAGATCCTGACCCGCCGCATCACCGCGCCGGAACCGGTGCAGACGGCGCGCGCCCTGTTCGCGGCGGGGCGGGCCTTGCTGAAGCCGGAACTGGGCCGCCCCTATCGCCTGATCGGCATCGGCATGGCCGAGGTGCACGACGCAGAGGACGCGCCCGCCCTGTTCGACACCGTCGAGACCCGCAACCTGAAAACCGAAACCGCCATCGACCGGCTGCGCGACAAGTTCGGCCGCGACGCCGTCATGGCCGGACGGGCGTTGAAGGACGGCGGACGGAGGGCTAAACCCCGGCCCACACCCAAGGAGCCACCCGAATGAGCATCGCCGCCCGCCTGACTGAACTGGGCATCAGCCTGCCCGAACCCGCCAAGGCGGTCGCCAACTATGTGCCCTTCGTCCAGAGCGGCGGTCTGCTGCACATCTCGGGTCAGCTTTCGAACGACGCCTCGGGCGGCGTGAAGGGCACCGTGGGCGCCGACGTGTCGCCGGAACAAGCGCAAGCGGCCGCCCGTATGTGCGGCGTCAACCTGCTGGCGCAGATGTCGGCGGCGCTGGACGGTGATCTGGAGCGTGTGGTGCGGGTCGTGAAACTGGGCGGCTTCGTCCAGGCGGCGGGCGACTTCGAGGCCATTCCGGCGGTCATCAACGGCTGTTCGGACCTGATGGTCGAGGTGTTCGGCGACAAGGGCCGCCACGCCCGTTCGGCCGTCGGCGTGTATCGCTTGCCGCTGGGCTTCGCCGTCGAGGTGGACGCCATCGTCGAGGTGAAGTGACCCTTACGGTCCAGGTCCACGACTCCATCCAAGCCATCGGCCGCGCGGACTGGGACGCCTGCGCGGGTCCGATGGGCGATCCCTTTCTAAGCTATGACTTCCTGAACGCCTGCGAGGTCTCGGGCAGCGCCACGCCGCGCCAGGGCTGGGCCGGGCGGCACCTGACCGTACGTGACGCGGTCGGCGCCGTCGTCGGCGTCATGCCGCTCTATCTGAAGGGCCACAGCCAGGGCGAATACGTCTTCGACCACGCCTGGGCCGATGCGTTGGAGCGGGCGGGCGGCGCCTATTATCCCAAACTGCTGTCGGCCGTGCCGTTCACGCCGGTGACCGGGCCGCGCCTGCTGGCGGCGACGGACGCGGCGCGCGAAACCCTGCTGGCGGGCGCCGTCGCCCTGACCGAACGGCTGGGCCTGTCGTCGCTGCACGTCAATTTTCCGACGCGGGGCGAGTGGGAGGCGATGGGCCGAGCCGGGCTGCTGCGACGGCTGGATATGCAATATGTCTGGAGCAACCCCGGCTATGGGTCGTTCGAGGACTTCCTGGCCGCCCTCTCCTCTTCCCGACGCAAGACCATCCGACGCGAGCGGCGCGAGGCTCAGGCCGGGTTGGACATCCGCATCCTGACCGGAAGCGACATCACCGAAGCCCACTGGGACGCCTTCTTCGCCTTCTACATGGACACCGGGTCGCGCAAATGGGGGCGCCCCTATCTGACGCGCGCCTTCTTCAGCCTGATCGGCGAGACCCTGGCCGACCGCATCGCCCTGGTCATGGCCTTCCGAGGCGGGACGCCGATCGCCGGGGCGCTGAACTTGATCGGGCGTGACGCCCTGTATGGACGGCAATGGGGGACGATCAAGGACGCCCCCTTCCTGCATTTCGAACTCTGCTACTACCAGGCGATCGAATTCGCGATCGAACGCGGCCTGTCGCGCGTCGAGGCGGGCGCCCAGGGCGAGCACAAGATCGCACGCGGCTATCTGCCGACGCCGGTGTACAGCGCCCACGACATCGCCCATCCGGGGCTGAGGGCGGCGGTGGCGGACTATCTGGAGCGCGAACGCCCAGCGGTGGAGGCCGAGATCGCGGCGATGACGGAAGCGCTGAGTCCGTACCGGCGGGCTTAATCCGGCCGGACCACCATGCAGGTGACGCGGCGTTCGGCCAGGGCGCGACAGGCGGCGACGGCGGCGTCCTCGGTCAGGCCGGTGAAGCGCGACCGACGCCACTCGCCCGCCCGCTGGATGTCGCGGCCGGCCTCGGCGAACTGGGTGCGGAAACGACGCGCGACCTCGGTCAGCCAGTCGCGGGCCACCTGCTCGTCGCGGAAGGCCCCGACCTGAACGGCCCAGCGTCCGGCGGGCGGCCGGGCG
>JAFLCT010000013.1 GCA_017302335.1 Caulobacterales bacterium
CCGCCCCCGCTCCAGCGGCTCCGGCCCCCGCCGCCTCGGCGCCCAAGCCGGCCGCCAAGAAGGGCTTTTTCGCCATGCTGGGCGACGCCATCTTCGGCAAACGCTGACGGCCCGACCGTCGTGAAGACAAGCGCCGGAGGGTCGCCCCTCCGGCGCTTTTTTCGTGTCCGCGCTATAGCCTATTCCGGCTTGCGGAACTTCAGCATGAACTGATCGGTGCGCCCGCGGACGGCGGGGTTGAAGACCAGGGCCGTGCGAGGATCGTCAGGATGGGCCAGAAGGTCGCTCTCGCCGACCAGTTCGAACCCGGCGGCCAACACCTCGCGCTTGACCTGCTCCTCGTCGATGCGGTGCAGCCGGTTCACGTCGCCCAGCCCTGACCCCGCCGCGGCATGATGGTCGATGATGACGTAGAGACCGCCCGGCTTCAGCGCCTTGAACACCGCCGCATTGACCTGAGGCCCGTCGGCGTCGCCCATGAAGTCGGCATGGAAGTCGTGATAGTTCAGGGCCGTGAACACCATGTCCAACGGCTGTTGCGCGTCGAAGCCCGCGACCGGCTGGAACAGGACCGAGACGTTGTCATAGCCCGGCTCGGCCGCCATCTTTTCGATCATCTCGCGATATTGCGGAAAGGCCGCCACGGCCTCGGTCGGCTGCATGGCGTAGACGTGCCCCTCCGCCCCCACCGCGTGCGACAGGATACGGGTGAAATAGCCGCCGCCGGGAACCAGATCCATGATCCGCATCCCCGGCCGCACCCCGGCCCATTCCAGGGTCTCGACCGGTTTGCGCTGGGCGTCTCGCTCGCGGTCCTCGGCCGGACGCGCCGCATTGGCGACGGCGGCGGCGATCGGATCGCTCGACTGTAGAGCCATCGCCGACATCGGCGCGGCGATCAGGGCGGCGGCCACGGCCGCTAGGATCAGACGGTTACGCATGGCGGTTTCCCTTCCTGTCGGATGCAGGCCCTTACGGCTTCCTGAAACGATAGACGAAACGGTCGGTGCGGCCCCGGACGCTGGGGTCGAAGACGGTCAGCGAATGGTCGTCGGTCGGCGTTCGCACCGCGTCCGTTTCGCCCTCGAAGACGAAGCCCGCCGCCTCGACCTGACGACGCAGCTCGGCCGCCTCGATCCGGTGCAGGGTCCCGGCCACGGCGACGCCCGCGCCGTCGGCCGCCTGGTGGTCCAGGATGACATACAGGCCGCCCGGCTTCAGCGCCGCGAAGACGGCGGCGTTCATCCGCGCCACGTCCACGCCGAAACGGGGGATGGTGAAGTCGTGATACTCCTCGCCCATGAAGACCACGTCCAGCGGACGGTCGAAGGCCATCTCCTCCAGGGCGCCGGTGATCCGCTGAACGTTGGGATAGGCCGTCGCCAGCGCATCGCCGAAAGCGTCCTCGCGCCGCGCCGTCTGATTGGGCACGAAGGCGTAGACCTTGCCCGACGGCCCGACCACGGGGGCGAACAAACGGGTGAAATAGCCTTCCTCGGGGCGGATGTCGGCGACCGCGTCGCCGGGCCGCAGCCGCATGAAGGCCAGCATCTCGGCCGGTTTGCGCAGCGGATCGCGCGCCACCTCTTCCGGCAACCGCTGCGTATCGGCCACGGCCTCGGCGTAAAGGGCGGAATAGTCGGTCGGCGCCGCCGTATGGATCACCATGTCCTGCCTCCCGCCATCAGCGATGATGATGCAACCCGACAAGGCCAGGGCGGCGACGGCGGCGAGCAGGGCTTTTTTCATGGCGTCGATCCCGAATGGCGAGGTTCGGGATAGGGGCGCGGATTTGAAAAGGACGCAAGTAAAAGAAACGGCGCCTCAGCCGCCCGCGATCGGCCGCCAGGCCTGGTCGGGCGGCAAGGGCGCGAACAGGGCGTCCAGGTCCGCTTCGGTCACGCCCGCCAGCGTCGCGGGCGACCATTTCGCCTGGCCGTCCTTGTCGACGATCACGGCGCGAACGCCTTCCTGGAAGTCGTGAGTGCGCACGACACGACCGCCCAGGGCGTATTCCATCGCCATATTGTCGGCGAAGGTCGCCATGCGGGCGCCCAGTCGAAGCTGACGCAGACTAACCTTCAGCGACTGCGGCGACTTGGTCTTCAGCGTCTGCAATTGCGCCATGGCCCAGTCCGAACCGTCCGCCTCCAGCGCCGAGACGATCGCCTCGACCGCATCGTGGGCGAACAGGCGGTCGATGGCCGGGCGATGCGGCGCGCTGGGCGCCGGGCCGGGGTCAGCGGCGAAATGGTCGGCGACCGCCCTCGGCGTCGACGGTTCGGCCAGCAGCGCCGCCTTGAAGGCTTCGATCCGCTCGACGGGAATGAAATGGGTGTGCACGCCCAACGCCACCGTATCGGCCGCCTTCAGTCGCGCGCCGGTCAGGGCCAGCCAGGTCCCCGCCTCGCCTGGCAGCCGCGGCAGGAACCAGCCGCCGCCCACATCGGGAAACAGGCCGATGCCCGTTTCCGGCATGGCGTAGGTGGTGCGTTCGGTGGCGATGCGGACCGGGGCCGGTTCGCTGATCCCCACGCCGCCGCCCATGACGATGCCGTCGACCACCGCCGTGATCGGCTTGGGATAGACGAACATCAGATGGTTCAGCTTGTATTCGACATCGAAGAAGGCCTTGGCCTCCGAGGCGTCGCCCGCCCCGCTCTCGGCGATCATGCGGATGTCGCCGCCCGCGCAGAAGCCGCGCTCGCCCGCATGGTCGATCAGCACCGATGTCACGGCCGGATCGTCGCGCCACGCCAGCAACGCCTCGGTCATGATCGCGCACATGGTCCGGTTCAGCGCGTGCAGCGCCTTGGGCCGGTTCAGGGTGATGCGCCCCACGCCGGAGTCGATGCGGGTCAGGACTTCGGAATCGGCGATCATACGCCCGGCTTAGTCGCGAAGGTCGATGACGGGAAGACCGGCGGCGCGTGTTGCGTCCAGCAGGTCCCTGTCTCGGGACGCGAGCGCGCCATCGACCGCCATCGCCAGCCATAGATAGCACGCATCAAACAGGCTGAGGCCGCGGCTGGACGCGAAGAGGCTGAGCAGCCTCAGATCATTGCGCCCCCATGAAGGGGCCAGCTCAATCCCGAAGGCGTCAAGAATCGCGAACGCCTCGTTCAGGTCGAAACGCGGTTCGCGTCGCGCCTGACGGACAAGCAGATTTCCAATCTCCCACTGGAATATGTGGGGAGCCATCAGATCGAATGCATCATGCCGTTCGAGAAGGTCCTGAGCAGACCGGGTCGCCTGGGAAGCCAGCAGCCAAGAGGCGGCGACCGATGCGTCAACGATCAGAGCCGTCACGCGCGATCGCCTTCAGATCTTCCCAGGAGAGGCAGGCCCATTCTGAATCCTTCGGCTGACCATTCCGAAACGCGCGCGCGCGCTCGGCCAGTCCAGAGGGCGTCAGCCGACCCGAACGTTCCGGGGAAAGACGCGCCACCGCCTTTCCGTGGCGAGTGATCACGATCGTCTCCCCAGAGGTCTCGACCTCCTCGATGAGGGCGGAAAGACTTGTCTTGGCTTCAAGGACGCCAACCGTGCGCATGACCGCTTCCTGACCATTATTCTGGTCAGAATAACACGACCTCAGCGACCCGCCTACTGCCGCATCATCTCCCGCGCGGTGATCACGCGCATGATCTCGTTGGTGCCTTCCAGGATGCGGTGGACGCGCAGGTCGCGGACGATGCGTTCCATCGGATAGTCCTTCAGATAGCCGTAGCCGCCGTGCAGTTGCAGCGCCTCGTCGGCGATCTGGAAACAGGCGTCGGTGGCCAGCCGCTTGGCCATGGCGCACCATTTGGTCTTTTCGGGGTGGCCGGTGTCGATGGCCCAGGCGCCGCGCAGGACCATCAGCCGGGCCGCATCGAGCTGGGTCGCCATATCGGCCAGTTTGAACTGGGTGTTCTGGAACTCGTTCAACGCCTTGCCGAATTGTTTTCGCGTGGTGACATAGGTCTGCGCCGTCTCCAGCGCCAGCCGGGCGCCGCCCAGCGAACAGGCGGCGATGTTCAGGCGGCCGCCGTCCAGCCCCATCATGGCGTAGCGGAAGCCGTCGCCGTCCTTGCCCAGTAGATTGGCCGCCGGGATGCGGCAGTCGTCAAAGCTGACGATGGCCGTGGGCTGGCTGTTCCAGCCCATCTTCTTTTCCTGGGCGCCGAACGACAGGCCCGGCGTCCCCAGATCGACGACGAAGGCCGAAATCCCCTTGGGTCCCGCCTCGCCGGTGCGCGCCATGACCACATATACGTCCGAGGTCCCGGCGCCCGAGATGAAGGCCTTGGAGCCGTTCAGAACATAATGGTCGCCGTCACGCACCGCCGTCGTGCGCATGGCGGCCGCGTCCGAACCCGAACCCGGCTCGGTCAGGCAATAGCTGGCGATCTTCTCCATCGTGACCAGCGACGGCACGTAGCGGGCGCGCAGATCGGCCGAGCCGAAGCCGTCGATCATCCAGGTCGCCATATTGTGAATCGAGATGAAGGCCGCCGTCGACACGTCGCCTCGCGCCAGCTCCTCGAAGATCACCGCCGCCTCGATGCGGCCCAGCCCCATGCCGCCGTGCTCTTCGCCCGCATAGATGCCGCAAAAGCCCATTTCGGCGGCGTGGCGCATGACGTCGACGGGAAAGGTCTTGGTCTCATCCCACTCGGCGCTGTGCGGCGCCAGCTCGGCCTCGGCGAAGGCGCGGGCGGCGTCCTGAATGGCGCGCTGGTCGTCGGTGAGGGCGAAATCCATGGAGCGTTTCCTCAAAGCTTTGGTCGGGCTTCTACCCCCTACCCTCTCCCGATGGGAGAGGGCTTGAGCGCACGGCGGCGTAGCCGTCGTTCTTGCACGAAAGGGTGAGGGTCGGCTGTTTCCGCCCCGGCTCACGCCGATTGACACAACCGACCCTCATCCGACCTGGCTCCGCCAGGCCGCCTTCTCCCAACGGGAGAAGGACGATATGGAGCCTCATGACCACGCCGCCGTTCGCCCCCGCCCCCTTCCCGCTCGCCCGGCCGCGCCGGTTGAGGGCCAGCCCCTGGGTGCGGCGTCTGGTGGCCGAGAACACCGTCACGCCCGCCGATCTGATCTGGCCGCTGATCGTCCATGACGGCGCCGAGGACCGCGCGCCCGTGCCGTCGATGCCGGGCGTCTTTCGCCTGTCGCCCAAGGCCGCGGCCGAGGCGGCGAAGCAGGCGCGCGACCTGGGCATTCCGGCCGTGGCCCTGTTCCCCAACGTCGATCCGGCGACCAAGGACGGGATCGGCACGGGGGCGACCGATCCCGACGGTCTGGTCCCCGACTGCATCAAAGCCATCAAGGACGCGGCGCCCGAGATCGGCGTCATGTGCGACGTGGCGCTGGATTGCTACACCGACCACGGCCACGACGGGGTGGTCGAGAACGGCCGCATCGTCAATGACGCGACGCTGGAGCGGCTGGCCGAACAGGCCTTCATCCAGGCCCACGCGGGCGCCGACGTGGTCGCGCCTTCGGACATGATGGACGGCCGGGTCCAGGCCATCCGCGAGGCGCTGGAGGCCAACGGATTTCAGGACACGCTGATCCTGTCCTACGCCGCCAAATACGCCTCGGCCTTCTATGGTCCGTACCGCGATGCGGTCGGCTCGGCGAAGATGCTGACCGGCGACAAGAAGACCTATCAGATGGACTTCGCCAACTCCGACGAGGCCTTGCGCGAAGTGGCCATGGACATCGCCGAGGGCGCGGACGCGGTGATGGTCAAGCCGGGGATGCCCTATCTCGACATCGTCCGCCGCGTGTCCGAGACCTTCAAGGTGCCCACCTTCGCCTATCAGGTGTCGGGCGAATATTCGATGATGCAGGCGTCGATCGCCAACGGCTGGCTGGATGAGGATCGCGCCATCCTGGAGACCCTGACCGCCTTCAAGCGCGCGGGTTGCGCCGGGGTGCTGAGCTATTTCGCCCCCAAGGCCGCGCGACTGCTGGCGGGTTAAGCTTCACCTTGACAGGCGTCGGCTCCCGCCCGACAGACGAGGGTCGCTTTATGGGGGGATACATGGGCTGGCTGTGGGGGGGAGGACGCGACAAGTCGCGTCCGACGACGGGTTCGACTGGCGAAACGGGGCTGGAGCCTGTCGCCGCCAAAACGTCATCGGCCGCAGCGCGCACCGGTCCCACGCCCAAGGAAGCCCTGGCCGAATTGATCGCCGGCAACGAGGCCTTTCTGCGCGGCGAGAACAACCTGGGTCACATCAAGGCCGACGATCTGGACGAGCTTCAGGGCGGTCAAAACCCCATCGCCACCATCGTCGGCTGCGCCGACAGCCGCACGCCGCCGACCATTCTGTTCAACCAGGGTTTCGGCCGCCTGTTCTCGATCCGGGTGGCGGGCAACACCGTCGACCGACGCGGCCTGGCCTCGATCGTCTATGCGGTGAAACACCTGAACTGCCCGTTGGTGGTGGTCATGGGCCATACCGGCTGCGGCGCGGTGGCGGCGGCCGAGGCCATCGTCGACGGCAAGGTCCCTCTGGACCCGTCGCTGGAAGAGATGATCGTGCCGATCATCCCCGCCGTGCTGGACGCCCGTCGTTCGGGCGCCGCCGACATGGCCGTGCGCGCGGTCGAGGAGAACGCCCGCCGTGTCGCCGACAAGCTGAAGGTCGCGGACGCCAGCCTGGCCGACGCCATCGACGCGGGACGGTTGAAGGTGGTCGCCGCCGTCAAGCGGATGGATACGGGGCGGGTCGTCTTCCTGGACCTGCCGTCCGCCTCAACCGACAACGGCGCCGGTCACGCCTGAGGTTCAGGCGCGTCCGCGCTCGATCCGCCACAACTCCAGCACCGACATCAACTGACGGGCGCGCCACATCCCGACCAGATACACCAGCGCGCCCACCGTCAGGGCCGACACCAGGATCATCACGCCGCGTTGTTGCTCCGAGAAGAAACGGATCAGGTCGTTGGGCATGACTTCGGCCAATCCCAGCACGATGGTGACCGGGACTGAGACGTACAGCAGGGCGATGAATTGAAACATCTGCTCGTGGCGTTTCAGATTCAGGGCGGCGAGAGCGCGCACGGCCTCGAACAGTTCGGGCTGTTCGTCCAGCAGGGCGAAGGACCGCTCGGTCGATTCGTTGCGGCGCAGGCCGGTGATGAAGTCGTTGCCGAAATAGGTCCAGGCGCCCGGCGTGCCGAACCAACTGGCCGGCGCCGTCAGCAGGCTGAAATGCGGCTTCAATCGCCACCACAAGGCCCAGGCCGGATGAGGCGGTTCGCCCTGTCGCCAGAGGGTGGTCAGTCGCCGCTTGGACAACGGCTTCGGTCCTGCAACCTCGCCGCCAGGCTCGACGTGTCCCATCGCGATCCCCCCAGACTCTGAACTTCCGAATAGAATTGATCGACCAGGGCCGTCACCGCCAAATGCGACCCATTGGTCCGGGCCTCGTCCAGAACCAGGCCCAGGTCCTTGCGCATCCAGTCGACGGCGAACCCGAAGTCGAACCGCCCCTCGGCCATCGTCTTCCAGCGATTGTCCATCTGCCAGGACTGAGCCGCGCCCTTGGACACCGCCTGATAGACGGCGTCCGTATCCAGCCCGGCCTGCTGGGCGAAATGAACCGCCTCGGCCAGGCCCTGGACGACCCCGGCGATACAGATCTGATTGACCATCTTGGTCAGTTGACCGGCGCCCGCCGGTCCCATGTGCTGGACCGCCTTGGCATAGGCGCGCAGCACCGGTTCGACCCGCGACAAGGCGTCTGCGTCGCCGCCAGCCATGACGCTGAGCTGACCGGTCTCGGCCCCCGCCTGTCCGCCGGACACCGGCGCGTCGATGAAATCGACGCCGCGCGCCGCCGCCGCCTCGGCCATCTCGCGGGCGATCCTGGCCGAGGTGGTGGTGTGATCGACGATCACGGCGCCCTTGGCCAGATGCGGCAGGGCCTCGCTCACGACCTGGCGCACGTCGTCGTCGTTTCCGACGCACAGCACGAACAGCTCGGCGCCCTGCGCCGCCTCGGCCACGGTCGCGGCGAAGCGGCCGCCGTGGGCCTCGGCCCAGGCCCGCGCCTTGTCCGGCGAGCGATTGTAGCCCGCGACCTCGTGGCTGGCGGCGATCAGATGGCGGGCCATGGGCGCGCCCATGACGCCCAGTCCGGCGAAGGCGATGCGCATGGTCACCCCTCGTGAGGATCGGCGGCCGTTCCATAGCGGCCGCGGAAATAGGTCAGGGCGTCGCCCGACCGGCTGTCGAAATCCAGCACTCGGCCGACGATGGTCAGGTGATCGCCCATCGACAGCCGCTGCTCGGCGATGCAGTCCAGCCGCGCCAGAGCGTTCTTCAGGCGCGGCGGCGCGGGATCGGCCGTGTCGAACTCATCCTGCGACAGGCGACAGACCCCCCAGGCGAACCGGTCGGACATCTCGCGGTCCTCGACCGGCAACACATGGACGGCGAAGCGTTCGGCGGCCGCGAACAGCCCGTGCCGCTCGGACCCTTCGTCCAGGCACCACAGGATCAGCGGCGGATTCAGCGACACCGAGGTGAACGAATTGACCGTGATGCCGAACGCCCCCTCGGGCGTATGGGCCGTGACCACGCACACGCCGGTCGAAAAGGCCCCCAGGGCGCGTCGATAGGAGCGGCGATCAAGGGCGTCGGACACCCGCCTGACCTAGGCGAGCCGCCCGGCCACGGCAAGAGCGAGGTCTCGGCCGAAAGCCCCGATGATGGCGCAACCGCAACGGCTTCTTAACGGCCCGCGCCGATTTTAAGGCTAACGAAGTCTTGCCGCGTGAGTTCCTATGTCTTCGAGTGATCGTCCGATCCTCATCAAGAAGGTCAAGAAGGTCGGCGGCCACGGCCACCACGGCGGCGCGTGGAAGGTGGCCTATGCGGACTTCGTGACCGCCATGATGGCCTTCTTCCTGCTGATGTGGCTGATCAACACCACCGACCCGGAACAGAAGCGCGGCATCGCCGAATATTTCGCACCCGCCAGCGTGTCGCAGACGACCAGCGGGTCGGGCGGCATCCTGGGCGGCACCTCGCTGGGCGAGGACGGGGCCAAGGGGTCCGGGTCCATGTCGGTGATCAACCAGCTCTCGCCCGAGGCGCCGCCTGACGCGCCGCAAGAAGCGGGTCAAAATTCCAACCTGGCCGCCGCCTCGGAAGAGGCGCTGCGCGAGGAGATCGCTCGGCGCGAGGCCGCCGAGTTCGCCTCGGCCGCCGAATCCCTGCGCCAGGCCATGCAGTCGATGCCGGAACTGGCCGAGCTGTCGAAACAGTTGATCATCGATCAGACGCCCGAGGGCCTGCGCATCCAACTGGTCGATCAGGAAGGCCGCTCGATGTTCGAGCCGAATTCGACCCGGCCCAACGCCCGCGCCACCCTGCTGCTGCGCGCCATATCGCGGGTCATCAATCAGTTGCCGAACCGCATCTCCATCACCGGCCACACCAGCGCGCGCGCCGGTTCGGGCCGCGCCAGCGCCCCGACCGACTGGTCCCTGTCGTCTCAACGGGCCGACGCCTCACGGCTGGTGTTGCAGAACGCCGGGGTCGACGCCGATCGCGTCTATCAGGTCTCGGGCAAGGCCGGTTCAGACCCGCTGTATCCCGACGACCCCAGCCTGGCCGGCAACCGCCGCATCGCCATCGTTCTGTTGCGCGAGGCGCCGGTCCTGCCCACGGACACCAGCCTGTGACGGTTCGGCCGCCAGGCGAGAGGTCTTGCCGTGCGGGGCGAACCGTCCTCACATCGGCGTCATGAATGACGCGGCGCCATACCTTCGGCGAGATCGGATGCGGGGCTGACGCGTGACCCGGCACATCCCGCATCGTCAGCTTCGCTTCTATATGACGGCGACCGCGCCCTGCCCCTATCTGGCGGGTCAGACCGAGCGCAAGGTCTTCGCCAACCTGCCCCTGTTCGACGGCGCCCACGTCAATGACGAACTGACCCAGGCGGGTTTCCGGCGCAGCCAGAACATCGCCTATCGCCCCGCCTGCGCGAACTGCGACGCCTGCGTCTCGGTGCGGCTGCCGGTGGCCGATTTCGATCTGTCGCGCACCCAGCGCAAGGTCATGGCCAGAAACGCCGACCTGTCGCGCGGGCTGGTCGAGGCCGAGGCGACGATCGAACAGTTCGACCTGTTGCGCCGCTATCTCAATCACCGCCATCCCGGCGGCGGCATGACCGACATGGGCTGGCTGGACTATGTCGCCATGGTCGAGGACACGGCCGTGCGCACCCATCTGATCGAATACCGCCTGCCTTCGACCGACGGCGGGCCGGGCGATCTGGTCGCCTGCACCCTGACCGACCTGCTGAACGACGGCCTGTCGATGGTCTACAGCTTCTTCGATCCGTCGCTGGAGCGGCGCAGCCTGGGCGTCTTCGCCATCCTGGATCACCTGCGCCAGGCGACGGCGGTCAACCTGCCCTATGTCTATCTGGGCTACTGGGTCCAGGGTTCGCCCAAGATGGACTACAAGGCCCAGTTCCGGCCGATGGAGATGCTGAAACCGCTGGGCTGGGTGCGGGTGGATTAGGCCCAATCGTCTCCCTCCCCGAACGGCGAGGGAGAAATTCAGTCTAGGTCGTCGGCACGCTGGTCGGCGCCAGGTCGCGCCCGCCCGCGAACTCCACCAGGGCCGCGATCCGCTTCTCGATCGGCGGATGGGTGGCGAACATATCCATGAAGCCGTTCTGGTCGGGGTTGTTGTCCAGGAACAGGCCCTGCACCTCGTCCGGCGCCCGCAATTGCGATCGCCCCGAGACCTTTCTCAGCGCCGAGATCATGGCGTCCGGGTTCTTGGTCAGCTCGACCGAACCCGCGTCGGCCACATATTCCCGCGTCCGCGACAGCGTCATGCGGATCGCCGCCGCCAGGACGAAGCCGATGGCCGCGATGGCGAAGCCGATCAGGATCAGGGGACCGGCGTTCTTGTTGTCCTTGCCGCCGCCGCGCACATAGAACAGCCCCCGGAACACCAGTTCGGCGATCACGCTGATGATGCCGGCGAAGATCGAGGCGATGACCATGGTCCGCACGTCCCTGTTGATGACGTGGGTCAGTTCATGGGCCAGCACGGCCTCCATCTCGTCGCGATTCAGGCTGTTCATGAGACCGCGCGTGACAGTGACCGAATAACGCCCCTCATGCAGGCCGCTGGCGAAGGCGTTCAGTGACGGGTCCTCGATGATCCGCAACGACGGCGTCCGCACCCCACGAGAAATGCTAAGATTTTCCAGCAGATTATAGAGTTCCGGCTCGTTGCGCCGTTCGACCCGGCGCGCGCCGGTCATGGCGTCGATCATCATCTGATTGCCGAAATAGGCGATGACGAACCAGATCAGGGCGATCCCCGCCGCCGTCGGCACGGTCCAGCCCAACCATTCGGCCGCGCGCGCCATGTCGGCGTCCAGGCCCCGCCCCGTACCCGGCAGGACGCCCAGACCCATCAGGATCAACTGCACCCCGTACAGGATCAGAACCAACAGCACCGGGAACCCGGCCAGCAGGATCGCCGACCGGGTGTTGTTGGCCCAGATATGGGTCTTCAGGCCGACGGCGCGGCCATAGAAGGCGGCCATGGCGGCTTAGAATTTCACCTGCGGCGGCGCCGCGTTCAGGGCCGCGCGCTCGTCGGCGCCGACATCGAAGAAGGGCTTGTCGGCGCCGAAGCCGAACATCCCGGCGAACAGCACGGTCGGGAACTGGCGGCGCACGGCGTTGAACTCGCCCACCGCGTTGTTGAAGAAGCGGCGCGCGGCGGCCAGCTTGTTCTCCAGGTCCGACAGATCCATCTGCAACTGCTGGAAATTGGCGTTGGCCTTCAGGTCGGGATAGGCCTCCGACAGGGCGAACAGCCGACCCAGCGACGCCGTCAGCATATTCTCGGCCTGCACCTTGTCATTGACCGACGCCGCCGAGGTCGCGGCGTTGCGCGCCTGGATCACCGCATCCAGCGTGCCCTTTTCGTGCGCGGCGTAGCCTTTCACCGTCTCGACCAGATTGGGGATCAGGTCCTGGCGCTGCTTCAACTGCACGTCGATGTCGGCGAACGACTGGTTCGCCGCCTGATCCAGGGCGACCAGCCTGTTGTAGGCGCCGACGACCACGAACAACAGCACGACGACGATGACGCCGATGATGATCCAGGTGATGGACATTTCCGTCTCCAGCCGCAGGCCGACCGCGACCCACGGCCGGATTATCGCGTATGGGGCGCCGCGCCGCGAATGAAATCGGCGTCACCATTTCGGCCCCCCTCTCCCGTTGGAGAGGGGATCTACCGGAACTTCCTCAAGCCCCTCGGACCCTGGCGTCCGGCCTGGGCGCGCTTGCCCAGCCAGTCCTTCCAGTCGGGCCAGTTGCGGCGGCGGCCGCCGCCGTCGACCCATTCCGGTCCCGGCTCGGCGGCGAAGGTCGCGATCGAGACCAGACCGCCCTGTTTGTAGGACTGGATCTTCACCCCCTTGCCGCGGCCCATCTCGGGCAGTTCGTCCAGGCGGAAGACCAGGGCCTTCAGATTGTCGCCGATGGCCGCGACATGGTCGCCCGTGGCGCGCAGCATCGACAGCATCTCGCCGTTCAGCACCTGTTTGCCGCCCCGCTTCTGGGCCAGGGTCTCGTCCTCGGGGGCGATGAAGCCGTAGCCCGCCCTGGACGCCACCAGCAATTTGCCGCCCGGTTGGTGCGCCAGCACGCCGACGATGTCGGCCTTTTCATCCAGGTCGATCATCAGGCGCAGCGGCTCGCCATGGCCGCGCCCGGACGCCAGCTTGTCGACCCCGACGGTGAACACCCGCCCGTCCGAAGCGCCGATCAACAGCTTGTCGGTCGTCCAGGCCGGGACCAGCCAGGCCAGGGCGTCCCCCTCCTTGAACTTCAACTCCGACGGGTCCTCGACCTTGCCCTTGGCGGCGCGGATCCAGCCGCGTTCCGACAGGATCACGGTCACCGCCTCGCGCGGGATGAAGGCTTCGGGCGCGACGAAGGTCGAGCTGTCCACCGCCTCGGCCATGGTCGTGCGGCGCGGCGAGATCAGGGCCTTGCGCACGTCCTGCAAGCCCACGATCAGCAGTTTGGTCTGCCGACCGGGCGAGGCGATCATCGCGTTCAAACCCGCCAGTTCCTCGGACAGCGCCTTGAACTCCGTCTCGATCGCCATCTCCTCCAGCCGCGCCAACTGCCGCAGCCGGGTGTCGAGGATGAAGTCGGCCTGGATCTCGGTCAGGCCGAAGCGGGCGATCAACACCGCCTTGGGCTGTTCCTCCTCGCGGACGATGCGGATCACCTCGTCCAGGTTCAGGAAGACGATGCGCAGGCCGTCCAGCAGGTGCAGCCGCTTCTCGACCTTCTCGACCCGCCAGCGCCCGCGCCGGATCAGCACCTCGCGCCGGTGGTCCAGGAAGGCCTGAAGACAGGCCTTCAGCCCCATGACGCGCGGCGTATTGGTGGCGTCCAGCACGTTCATATTGATCGGAAAGCGGATCTCCAGGTCCGAGAGCTTGAACAGGCTCTCCATCAGGACCTCGGGTTCGACCGTGCGGCTCTTCGGCTCCAGGACCAGGCGGATGTCCTCGGCCGATTCATCGCGCACGTCGGCCAGCAGCGGCGCCTTCTTCTGCTCGATCAGATCGGCCAGCGCCTCGATCAGCCGCGACTTCTGAACCTGGTACGGCATTTCGGTGACAACGATCCGCCACACGCCGCGCCCCAGGTCCTCGGTCTCCCAGCGCGCGCGCAGACGCACGCCGCCTCGACCGGTCTCATAGGCGTCCAGGATCGCCGCATGGCCTTCCACCGACACGCCGCCGGTCGGGAAGTCCGGTCCCGGAACGTGCGCCATCAGCGCCTCGGTCGAGACCTCCGGGTCCTCCAGCAGCATCAGGCAGGCGTCGATCAGCTCGCCGGCATTGTGCGGCGGGATCGAGGTGGCCATGCCCACGGCGATGCCCGACGATCCATTGGCCAGCAGGTTGGGGAAGCCCGCCGGCAGGACCACCGGCTCCTCGTCCTGGTCGTCATAGGTGGCGCGGAAGTCGACGGCGTCCTGGTCGATGCCGTCCAGCAACAGCACGGCGGCGGGCGTCAGCTTGCACTCGGTGTAGCGCATGGCCGCGGCGCTATCGCCGTCGATGTTGCCGAAATTGCCCTGACCGTCGACCAGCGGATAGCGCTGGGCGAAATCCTGGGCCAAGCGGACCAGGGCTTCATAGATCGAGGCGTCGCCGTGCGGGTGGTATCCGCCCATCACCTCGCCGACGACCTTAGCGCATTTGCGCGCCGCCGCCTGCGGGTTCAGCCGCATCTGATGCATGGCGTACAGGATGCGCCGGTGCACGGGCTTGAAGCCGTCGCGCACATCGGGAAGCGCGCGGTTGGTGATGGTCGAGAGCGCATAGGCCAGGTAGCGGCGCTCTAGGGCGTCCTTGAACGGCTCGTCGACGATGCGTCCGCCCTCGGGCGGGGTGGTGTGAACGGTCATGGGCACGCGAATCGGCGAATGGAGGCTGGAAGTCTAGCCCCGCGAACGCCGCGCGCGCCCTATTCCGTGGACGGCCTTAGTTCGTCGGCTTGTCCGCCTTGGGCGCATTCGGGGCGAACTGATCGCCGAAGCTGTTTCCGCGATACCACATGGGCCGCTCGGGCGCGTCGGCGATGCCGCGGGCGATGGCGGCGTTGACGCGGGCGAACCGCACGGCGGCCTCCCAATGGAAGGGTACGCTCATGTCGTCCGACGGCTGGTGATAGGCGCCGCCGAAGAAGGCCCCCCAGGCCGCTTCGCCGCCGTTGGCGTATCCGGTCGCCAGCATGATCGACGGCACCCCCGCCTTGACGAAGGAATAATGATCCGAACGGGTGAAGACCCCCTGCTCGGGCATCGGATCGGGCGACAGGATCGCCCCTTCCGCCCGCACCGCCCGATCGGCGATCTGGCCCAGGGTCGAATGTTCGCCGCCGAAGGCCACCAGGTCGGTGAAGTCATAGGTCAGGATCGGCATATCCAGATTGACGTCGGCCACCACCTTGTCGGCCGGGACCACCGGATTGCGCGCCAGATAGTCCGAACCCAGCAACCCCATTTCCTCGGCCGCCAGGGCCACCACCATGACCGACCGGCGCGGCGGGTTCGCCATCAGATCGCGCGCCGCCTCCAGCATGATCGAGACGCCTCCCGCATTGTCCAGCGCCCCGTTGTTGACGCGGTCGGCGGCGCCTTCGGGTTTCAACCCCAGATGATCCAGGTGGGCGGTCAGCACCACCATTTCGTCGCGCACGGCGGGGTCCGATCCGGGAATGACGCCGATGACGTTGGCGCCGTGGATGTCGGTGCGGCGCGTGTGGATGTCGAACGTCGCCTGGCCGTCCAGGGCGAAACCGCCGGGGCGCCCGCCCTCGGCCGCCGCCTCGGCGCGGATGTCGGCATAGGATTTCGCGGCGCCCGCGAACAGGACGGCGGCGGCCTCGTCGCTGATCAAGCCCCCCGCGCGCACGGTCGCGGCCGCGCGGTGCGGCTTGCCGTCGGCGCCGATCCAGGTCGTCTCGGTGCGGGTCGCGAAGCGACGCATCATGGCGGGGGTATAGCGTTGGGCGCTGGCGTCGGTGTTGATCGTGATCGCCCCTACAGCCCCATGCCTGGCCGCGACGGCGCCTTTCCCGGTCCCCAGATGCGCGGCGGTTTCGCTGTCCAGGCCCGAAGGCGCGCCCGACAGGATCACGACGATCTTCCCGTCCACGTCCAGGCCCGCATAGTCGTCGATGCCGTGGGCCGGGCTGTCTATGCCGTAGCCGACGAAGACCAGACCTGCGGTCACGGTCTCTTGGCCCGCCACGTCGCCCGCATTCAACAGGGCGTCCTGGCCGTTGCTCCAGACGACCGGCGCGCCGCCGGTCGGGGTCCAGGTGATCGTCGCGCCCTCATCGGCGATGCCGGTGCGGGCCAGGCTCACCGGCTGCGCCCAGCCGCCATCGACGCCGGGCGTCAGACCCAGGCCCATCATCCGCGTCTGGACATACAGGGCGGCCAGGTCATAGCCGCGCTGGCCGGTCTGGCGCCCTTCAAGCGCGTCGTCGGCCAGGAAGGTCACATCGGCGCGGATGCGCGCCTCGGCCGCCTCGTCATGGGTCTGCGCCACGACCGGCGTGCTGAGGGCGATGGCCAGAGCCATGGCCGAGACGATGAGATGTTTCATGGATTCCCCTCCGATGCTCCCGACCGCTAGCACGACGCCCAGGTCACAGGCGACCCGCCTCGGCCAGCTTGTCCAGCATCCACACCCGCGCCGGCGGCAACGGCCGGTTCAGCGGATGAAAGACGAACTGCTCCAGGAAATGGCCGGTCAGGTCGAAGCCCGCCTTCGCGTCCCCCGCCCTCAACCCCGCCTGGGCGCCCAGCATGAAGGGCGGCAGGACCAACAGCTTGTCGGCATAGGGCGCGCCCGCACCCGCCGACACCGCCCGGCCTGTGCGCGGACTGACCCAGACCAGATCATCGGTCGCGCCGGTGGAGGCGCAACGGCTAAGGTCCAGGCCGAAGCCCAGATCCTCCAGCAACCCCGCCTCGAACCGCACGAAGACGGCGGGCCAGATCTCGGGCGCGGCGAAGGCCGACATCAGCGCCTCGAAGGCCAGAAAGGCGCCCGGATGCGGCTCCCGCTCCGGCAGGGCGCCCTGGGCCACGGCCGCCGCCGCGCTGAGACCGGTCAGGGCCAGGGGATCGTCGAACAGGGCGCTGGGTCCCTCGCCCACCGGCTCCAGCCGCGCCGCGCCCAGATGGTCGGATGTCCGCGCCCGATATTCGACCTGCACCCGCGCGCCGGGTTGCAGGAAGGGCTTCATCCGTCGCGAGGCGCCGCCCGCGACATAGGCGGCGCGCCGCCCGTGCTCGGCGGTAAGCAGTTCGACCACCGCGCCCGTGTCGCCATGGCCGCGCGCGGCCAGCACGAAGGCTTCGTCGGCGAATTCCACCTAGTTCGCCGGCGCCCGCACGGCGGCCACGACGGCGTCGGAGCGGTCGTTGGGAATGGCGAAGCTGAGCACATATTGCTCGATCTTCCAGCCGTCGGCGGTCTTGCGCATCACGCCCGAGCCGCGCGTGGCGCCATAGTGGCGGCTGTCCAGCTTCTCTTCGAACCAGGCGATGCAACGGCAGTCGATGTCGGCGATGGCGACCAACCGCTCCGTCGCCGGAAAGCTCCAGCCGTCGCCCCGCTGGAAATGAGGTTCGGCGTAGGCCCTGAACTCGGCCAGGGACCAGTGTTCGTTCGGGTCCGTTCCGACGAAACGGGCGTCGGGCGCGAACAGGTCGAAATAGGCGGCTTCATCCGCCGTCGAGGAGGCGAGGTTCAACCGGTCCAGCACGGCGGTCACCTCGGCCACGGCGGGATCGGGCGCGGTCTGCACGGCGGCGGCGGCGAACAGGGCGGCGATCAGACTCATGACGGTCTCCCGAACTCTCTGCTCAGACTAGGCCCTCATGAGGCGCGCGGAAACGGGTGTTGACAGGTCCCGTCTTCCGTTTGCATATAACTAATCAGTTATATAATGAATCGGTTCACAACGATGCCGGAGGCGCAAGACAGGCTGGACGCCCTGTTCTCGGCCCTCGCCGATCCGACGCGCCGCGCCATCCTGGCCCGGTTGACGGAAGGCGAGGCGTCGGTGGGCGAACTGTCGGAACCGTTCGCCATGAGCGGCCCGGCCGTCTCGAAACACCTCAAGGTGCTGGAGAAGGCGGGTCTGATCAGCCGGAGCCGCGAAGCCCAGTGGCGCCCCGCCCGGCTGGAGCCTGACGGCCTGAAAACCGTGGCCGACTGGCTCGAACAGTACCGCCGCTTCTGGGACGCCAGCTTCGACCGTCTCGACGCCTATCTCCGCCAGGTTCAGAAAGGAAAATCCGATGGCCCAGGACATTGACAACCCCTGCCTCACCCCCGGCACGGCTCATGAGCATGAATTGGTGCTGCGCCGCGTGTTCGACGCCTCGCCCGAGAAGATCTGGAAGGCGTGGATGGACCCGGCCCTGCTGCAACAATGGTTCTGCCCCAAGCCCTGGTACGTCACCGACGCCGTGATCGAACCCCACGCCGGAGGGCGCATGAATTTCATCATGCACGGGCCGGACGGCGAGGTGATGCCGAACTCGGGCGTCTTCCTTGAGGTCGTCCCGCAGAAGAAATGGACCACCACCGACGCCCTGACCCCGGACTGGAAGCCGGCGGGGATGCCGTTCATGGTCGCCACGGTCGAACTGACCCCGCTGCCGGACGGCAAGACCGAATATGTCGCCACCGCCCGTCACTGGAACGAGGCGACGATGAAGCAGCACGAGGCCATGGGCTTCCACGAGGGCTGGGGCGCCGCCGCCGACCAACTGGCCGAGCTGTTGAAGACTGTCTGACCCATGACCCACGTCGAACACGCGCCCCAAGCCGACCTGCCGCCCCTGCCGCCGATGACGGAGCTGGTGCTGCATATGGAGCGGGTGTTCGACGCCCCTCGTGAGTTGGTCTGGCGCGCCTGGACCAATCCCGAGGTGGTGGTGCTGTGGCTCGGTCCCGTCGAATGGCCCGCCGTGAAGGTCGAACAGGATCTGCGTGTCGGCGGCGCATGGCGCGCCTGCCTGAAGTCGGCCGATGGCGATGAGGTGCTGTGGCAGGGCGGAACCTATCGCGAGATCGTCCCGCCCCGCCGCCTGGTCTTCACCTTCAAATGGGACGACAGTCACGAGGACGGCCCGCCTGCCGACACCCTGGTCATCGTCGAGTTCGACGACATGGACGACGGCCAGACCCGTATGCGCTTCACCCATTTAGGTCTGAAATCAGAACGCAGCCTGACCGGCCATGCCTACGGCTGGAACAGCACGGCCGACCGGCTCGAAGCCTTCCTCGAAACGATGGACTAAGGAGAGAGACGCCCATGAAGATCGTGACCAGCCTGTCCTTCCGGGGACAATGCCGCCAGGCCTTCGAATTCTACGCCCAGGTCCTGGGCGGAAAGATCACCTCGGCCTTCCCCTATGGCGAAGGTCCGCCCGATATGCCGGTCGGTCCCCAGTACAAGGACTGGCTGATGCACGCCTGGCTGGACGTCGGCGATCAGTCGATCATGGGCGCCGACATGGATGCGGACTGGGCGCCGAACATCGACAAGCCCAAGAACGGCTTCGACGTCACCCTGCACTATGACGACGCGGCCGAGGCCAGGCGGATCTTCGACGCCCTGTCGGAAGGCGGCAAGGTGGTCATGGCCTTCGCGCCGACCTTCTGGTCGCCCGGCTATGGCAGCTTCATCGACAAGTTCGGCGTGCCGTGGATGATCAACACCATGGGTCCGCCGCAGGGCTGAGCGTGATCCGACGATCGACGCCGACGGCGTCCAGAAAGTCCTCGTCGTGGCTGACCACGACCAGGGCGCCGTCATAGGCCCTCAGCCCCGCCTCGACCGCCGCGATGGAGTCGAGGTCCAGATGGTTGGTCGGTTCGTCCAGCAACAGCAGGCGCGGCGGCCGCGCGCCGGTCATGGCGCAGGCCAGGGCCGCGCGCAGCCGCTCCCCGCCCGACAGCGTCCCCGCCGTCCGCTCGGCCGTCGTATTGCGAAACAGGAACCGCGCCAGCGCCGCCTGGGCCTGGTTCAGCGTGGCCTCGGGATTGATCCGCCGATAGGCCTCCAGCAACGTCTCCTCGGGCTTCAGCACGGCTGCGTGCTGATCCAACAGGGCGGTCTCGACCAAGGCTTCATCGACGATCCGTCGCAGCAGGGTCGTCTTGCCGCTGCCGTTCGGTCCCGTCACCGCGATCCGTTCCGGGCCTGTAATGGTCAGATCCAACATCTCCTCCCCGCTTGTGGGGAGGGGGACCATGCGAAGCCTGGTGGAGGGGGCGGCGCCGAAGTTGGACATTGAGGCGTCCCCTCCGTCACGGCCGCTTTGCGCCCGCGCCGCCTCCCCATCGCTTCGCGACAGGGAGGAAAAGGGCACGCTCAGCCTCAGCACCGTCCTTCCCGCCGCCAGCCCGGTCGGGGGCATCGGAATCTCCAGCGGCCGCACCCGCTCCACGGCCGCCAGGGCCTGGTCCAGATCGGCCTGCACCGCCTCGGCGCGCCGCTCCGCCAGTCGGATTTCCTTGCCCGCGCTCTCCTCGGCGCGGCGCTTCATGCCGCCCAACACGATCTTCGGCGCCGAACCGGATGCGGCATAGGTCCCGCCCGCCCTGTCGCGACGCGCCCGCTTCTCAACCGACCGCTGACGCTCTCGCGCGGTCCGGTCGGTCTCGCGTTCAGCCTCGTCCAGCCTCTGTTCGGCCAGCGCACGCTCCGTCGCCCGCCGCTCGGCATACAGATCCCAGCCGCCGCCATAGACGCGCGCGCCCAGGCTCGACACCTCCACGATCCGGTCCATCCGACGCAACAGCGCCCGGTCGTGGCTGACCACCACCGCCCCGCCGCGCCAGGTCTCCAGCACCCGCTCCACCAGGTCTTTCGCTTCGGCGTCCAGATTGTTGGTCGGCTCGTCCAGCACGATCAGGTCCGGCGCCGCCAGCAGCAGGGCCGCCAGGCGTACGCGCGTCTGCTCTCCGCCGCTCAGCGTGCGGGTCAGGCGATCCGACGGCAGGCCCTCTAATCCGACTTCAGCCATGGCGTCCGCGACGCGCGTTTCCAGCGTCCAGTCCGCCTCGGCCAGATCGTCCGCTGTCCCCTCGCCCGCCAACACGCGGGCCAACAGCGCCAGACCCGGCCCGACGCCCAGGGTTCCGGCCACGGTCTCCCGCGGTCCCGGGTGGGCGACCTGCGCCAACCAGCCGACGGTTGCGGCGCGAGTGACTGAACCTTCGGCGGGCGCGTCCAGCCCGGCGATCAGACGCAACAAGGTGGTCTTGCCGACCCCGTTGCGGCCGACGACAGCCGTGCGCTCGCGCCCGAAGGCGAGGCTCAGATTATCGAATAGGGTGTGGCCGTCAGGCGTGCGGGCCGCGACGCCGTTCAGCGTCACGAGCGCGGATACGAACCGGCTTGGGTTTGGGTAGAGAGAGGACATAGGCGAACGCCAGCAGCGGTGCGGAAAGGGCGAAACCGATTTCCAGGGCGCTGATCATGTTCGTGGCCTCCAACTCACACAGGCGAGGATCGAAGGATGGGGTCGAATGTCGCCGTGCGCAACCTTTTTCCAGCAGGGTCTTCGGTCAAGGCGCGATAGCGAGGCCATCTCCGACAGTCCCGCGCCGACTGATCCCATGACGCGAACGGGCGCCCTCAGCCGGATCAGCGATCTTCACGTGTGTGGAACACGCGCACGACGATCACGTCGCCATCGTCCAGTCGATAGCGAAGCTCGTAACCGGCGGTCCCAAATCTGACCACCAGGCGGTAAAAGCCTTGCCCAGATCGACACCAGACCTTGGATAGGCGCTCAACTGCCCGACGGCGTCGGCGATCGCATCCATCGCCCTTTCGGCCGCAGTCGGATTCTGTTCCGCAAGGAATTTTTCGAGCCGCTCACGGTCGCCGACTGCGTCTCGCGTGAACCGGACCCGGACCGTCATCGCCCCTGAAGGCGGCGGACGTTGGTGCGCAGGTCCGTCAACCACGCCTCGGCGGAAACCGTGTCGCCCGTTCGTCCATAGGCGTCCCAGCGGCGTTGATCTTCCGCCGCGTCCGACCCAATCGCCTGATCGAGAACGCCCAGCGCATAGACCGCCGGGTCCAGGCCGACCTCGGCGGCGCGCGCCTTCAACCGCTCCGCACGATCCGAATCCAGATGAATATCGAAGCTGTCAGCCATGGCCGACGATACCGCGACGACGCCCCCATCACAATGTTCCCACATTGTTCTTGCTGAAACCCGCGAATTGCTTCCCATATGGCGGTGTCGCGCCGGACCTCTGCCCGGCCCTTGGCGTTCCCGGATTTCGATGACCGACAGACACGACTTCATTCGCGTGCGCGGCGCGCGCGAGCACAATCTCAAAGGCGTGGACGTCGATATTCCGCGCGGCAAGCTGGTGGTGATGACCGGCCTGTCCGGCTCGGGCAAGTCGTCGCTGGCGTTCGACACCATCTACGCCGAGGGCCAGCGTCGCTATGTCGAATCCTTGAGCGCCTACGCCCGCCAGTTCCTGGAGCTGATGGGCAAGCCGGACGTCGATCTGATCGAGGGCCTGTCGCCAGCCATCTCCATCGAACAGAAGACCACGTCCAAGAACCCGCGCTCGACCGTCGGCACGGTCACCGAGATCCACGACTATATGCGCCTGCTGTGGGCGCGGGTCGGCGTGCCCTATTCGCCCGCCACCGGCCTGCCGATCGAAAGCCAGACCGTCAGCCAGATGGTCGACAAGCTGGTCGAACTGCCCGAGGGCGAGCGCATCCTGCTGCTGGCCCCCGTCGTTCGCGGCCGCAAGGGCGAATACAAGAAGGAGATGGCCGAGTGGCAGCGCGCGGGCTTCCAGCGCGTCAAGATCGACGGCCAATTCCACGCCATCGAGGACGCCCCGGCGCTCGACAAGAAGTTCAAGCACGACATCGACATCGTCGTGGACCGCATCGTCACCAAGGCCGGGCTGGAGGGCCGCTACGCCGACAGTCTGCAAACCGCGCTCGGCCTGGCCGACGGCATCGCCGTGGCCGAATGGGCCAGCGCCGCGGATGGCGAGGAGCCGCGCCGGATCACCTTCTCCGAACGCTTCGCCTGCCCCGTCTCGGGCTTCACCATCAGCGAGATCGAGCCGCGGCTGTTCTCGTTCAACAATCCCTTCGGCGCCTGTCCGGTCTGCGACGGCCTGGGGGTCAAACTGGCCTTCGACGCCGATCTGGTGGTGCCCGACCGCGACAAGACCCTGCATCACGGCGCCGTCGCCCCGTGGTCGCGCGGTCCCTCGCCGCTCTACACCCAGACGCTGCAATCGCTGGCCCGTCACTACGGCTTCTCGATGGACAAGCCGTGGCGCGACCTGCCGGAAAAGGCCCAGGCCGTGATCCTTCAGGGCACAGGGTCCGAGAAGATCAAATTCACCTATGACGACAACGCCCGGAAATATGAGGTGTCCAAGCCGTTCGAGGGCGTCCTGCCCAATCTCGAACGCCGCTGGCGCGAGACCGACAGCGCCTGGGTGCGCGAAGAACTGGGCCGTTTCCAGTCCGAGACCCCGTGCGAAGCGTGCGGCGGCAAACGGCTGAAGCCCGAGGCCCTGGCGGTCAAGATCGACGCCGCCGACATCGCCGAAATCTCGACCCTGTCGATCTCCAAGGCCTTCCTGTGGTTCTCGACGCTGGAGGAGCGGCTGACGGCCAAACAGGTTGAGATCGCCCGGCGCATCTTGAAAGAGATCGTCGACCGGCTGCGGTTCCTGAACAACGTCGGCCTGGACTATCTGAACCTGTCGCGCAGTTCCGGCACCCTGTCCGGCGGCGAGAGCCAGCGCATCCGCCTGGCCTCGCAGATCGGTTCGGGCCTGACCGGCGTCCTCTATGTGCTGGACGAGCCGTCCATCGGCCTGCACCAGCGCGACAACACCCGCCTGCTGGACAGCCTTCGCGGCCTGCGCGACCTCGGCAACTCCGTCCTCGTCGTCGAGCATGACGAAGAGGCCATCCTGACCGCCGACTATGTCATCGACATGGGACCGGCCGCCGGAGTCCACGGCGGCGAAATCTGCGCCGAGGGCACGCCCGCCGAAGTCATGGCGAACGGCAAGAGCCTGACCGCCAAATACCTGACCGGCGAGCGCGAGATCGAACTGCCGCCCGAGGGCCGCCGTCCGGTCGACCGCAAACGGATGCTGAAGATCAGCGGCGCCACCGGCAACAACCTGAAGACCGTCACCGGTGAAATCCCGGTCGGCCTGTTCACCTGCGTGACCGGCGTGTCCGGCGGCGGCAAGTCCACCTTCACCATAGAGACCCTGTACAAGGCCGCCGCGCGGCGGCTGCACAATGCGTCCGACGCCCCCGCCCCCTTCGACCGCATCGAGGGGCTGGAGCATTTCGACAAGGTCATCGACATCGACCAGTCGCCGATCGGCCGCACCCCGCGCTCGAACCCGGCCACCTATACCGGCGCCTTCGGTCCCATCCGCGACTGGTACGCCGGTCTGCCCGAGGCCAAGGCCCGCGGCTATGGTCCCGGTCGGTTCAGCTTCAACGTCAAGGGCGGGCGCTGCGAGGCCTGTCAGGGCGACGGCGTCATCAAGATCGAGATGCATTTCCTGCCCGACGTCTACGTCACCTGCGACGTCTGCAAGGGCAGGCGCTACAACCGCGAGACGCTGGAAATCGTCTTCAAGGGCAAGAGCATATCCGACGTTCTGGACATGACGGTCGAGGAGGCGGCGCAGTTCTTCAAGGCCGTGCCGTCGATCCGCGACAAGATGCTGACGCTGGAGCGGGTGGGGCTGGGCTACGTCAAGGTCGGCCAACCGGCGACGACGCTGTCAGGCGGCGAGGCCCAGCGGGTCAAGCTGTCCAAGGAGCTGGCGAAACGCGCCACGGGCAAGACCCTCTACATCCTCGACGAGCCGACCACCGGCCTGCATTTCGAGGACACCCGCAAGCTCCTGGAAGTGCTTCAGGAGCTGGTCGACAACGGAAATACGATCGTGGTGATCGAGCACAATCTGGACGTCATCAAGGTGGCCGACTGGCTGCTGGACTTCGGTCCCGAGGGCGGCGACGGCGGCGGCGAGATCGTGGCCAAGGGCACGCCCGAACAGGTCGCGGCCGATCCCAAGAGCTGGACCGGCCGTTACCTCAAGGAGATGCTCGACCGCCACGAACAACGCCGCAAGGCGCGGGTGGCGGCCCTGGCCGCGTCGACGAAGACGCCCAGGGCCAAGAAGCGCGCCTGACCGGGCGGTCAGGCCGCCTCCCCGTCCTTGCCGCTCAGCGCGCGATAGGCGGCCGAGAAGGGCGCATAGATCACCGCCAATTGCAGGGATGAGATCAGGGCGTTGATCACGCCCCAGCCCAACAGGGCCGGCCAGGCCGTGCGAATGATTTCATCCAGCCGCGCCTCCTCCATGCCGGACAGCACATTCAGTCCGCCCGTCATCAAGGTGACGGCCTGGGCGATGATGCCGCCCAACAGACCGACCAGCAGACTCATCACCACCGCCAGGACGGCCATGCCCAGGATCGGCCAGAACCGGCCCCTCGTCCGGGCGAAGGAGTCCAGGAAGGCGAAACGCCGCTCGGCCACCACGATCGGCACGGCCAGGCTGAAGCGAACCATCAGCCAGATCGCCAGGAGCATCAGGGCGATCCCGCCAAGGATCACGCCCAACCACAGGCCCGAGGTCCCGCTGGCGTTCGCGAAACCGGCGACAAAGCCGATCACGGACCCGCCCAGGGTCATGATGACGCCGAAGACGAGGCCCAAAACCAAGGTGACGACCAGAACCCGCACCTCGTCCATGCCCAGCCGCAGATAGCCGAACGCCGATTGCGCCGGGCGCAACACGGCGCGGGCGACCGCGGCGTTGATCACCGCGCCGAACACCAGGCTCAGCGGCATGACCCAGGCGAAGAGGCTGAAATAGATCAGGCCCAGGGTGTTGAAGTCGCTGAACTGGGGATTGCTCATCCCTTCCAGACGCTCCATCTCGTTGACCATCTGAATGATCGACCCGCTCGCCAGGGCCATGACCCCGGCGAAGAAGACGATATAGGCCAACGCCCACCACAGGACGGTCATCGGACTGCGCCGTGTCAGGCGGAACCCCTCAAAAGCCGCGTCGCTCGCGGAAAAGCTCATCGGTGTCTCCTCACAGTTCGTTCGTATCCGGCGCGGCCGGTTCAGCGATTGCATCGGTCGGCGTCAATTGGCGCACGGCCGAAGCATAGGGCGCCAACCCCATGACGCCCGTCAGGCCGTACACCCAGCACAGCGGCAGGATCAGCACGCTCAGCCACGCCACCTGCGGATTGGACGCCACATAGTCGAACAGTTCGGCCGGGCTTTCCGGCAAGACCGTGCTCAGACCCAAGGCCATCCCCAGGCCGAAGCCGACAGCCGCCAGGACCATGTAGGCCACGAACATGATCACGATCACCAGAAGCCAGATCGCCAGGGTCATTCCGACCAGTCGCCACGTCTGCCCGGCCCCCAGCCGCCAGCCGACGCCGAACTCGAAATCCTGCACCGCGACGAAGGCGGGCGGAATCAGACAGACCCGGGCATAGATGAGCAGTATGGCGAGCAGGCTGGCGATCATCATGACGAACACGCCCATGGCCCGCCCCCCCTCTGAAAGGACCGGCCAAAGGGCCAGACCCGCGCCGACCGCGACCAGGATCAGGGCGATCATGACGGCCATGACGGCCACGAACAGGGCGATATAGCTGACGGCGACCCGCAACTCGTCCATCCCCAGACCCAGGCCGAACAGGCGCCGCCGACCCCGAGCAGGGTCCAGCACCAGCCGATAGACCGCCGCGCCCAACATTCCATAGACCAGCAGTTGCAGGGCGTAGCTGAGCAGATTCGCCAGATTGCTGCGCAGGATATAGTCGTTGAAGGCGGCGCTGTCGGACGCTCCGCTCCCGGCCGTCAGCTCGGCCCAGGGCATATTCATAAAGGCCGGGGCCAGGATCAGTATGGGGATCAGGCTGGGAACCAGCATCAGCAGCCCCCATACGAACACCGACAGCGGTCTCTGGCCCACCAGGCGGAAGCCGTCTCCGAGCGCCTCGCCTATCGAGAATCCACGCTTCGCCATCTCAAAACCCCTTACTCCCAAGGCAAGCCCCCTCGCCTTATTCTCACCACCATAGCCCGTAGCGGGCCGCCATCGCCAGACGAATGCTGACGAAGCCGTCGCACGTGGCTAGAAAGCCGCGATGACGACCTCCCCCTCTCCTTCCCCCATTCACGTGATCGGCGGCGGCCTGGCCGGTTCCGAAGCCGCCTGGCAGATCGCCAATGCGGGCGTGCCGGTCATCCTGCACGAAATGCGCGGCGCGCCCGGCGTGAAGACCGACGCCCACCACACCGACGGCCTGGCCGAACTGGTCTGTTCCAACTCCTTCCGGTCCGACGACTGGGAATATAACGCCGTCGGCCTGCTGCACGCCGAGATGCGGGCGCTGGACTCGATCATCATGGCCTGCGGCGACGCCCATCAGGTGCCCGCGGGCGGCGCCCTGGCCGTCGATCGCGAAGGCTTCTCCCAGGCCGTGACGACGAAGCTTGAAGCCCATCCTCTGGTCACCGTGGTGCGCGAAGAGATCGCCGGACTGCCGCCCGAGGACTGGTCCAACGTCATCGTCGCCACCGGTCCCCTGACCTCGCCCGCCCTGGCCGACGCCATCCTGAAGACCACCGGCGAAGAGAGCCTCAGCTTCTTCGACGCCATCGCCCCCATCGTCCACGCCGACTCGATCGACTTCGACATCGCCTGGCGGCAGTCGCGCTACGACAAGGAAGGTCCGGGCGGGGACGCCGCCGCCTATGTCAACTGCCCGATGGACAAGGCCCAGTACGAAGCCTTCATCGACGCGCTGCTGGGTGGTCCCAAGGCCGAGTTCAAAGACTGGGAGAACGTTCCCTATTTCGACGGCTGCCTGCCCATCGAGGTGATGGCCGAACGCGGCCGCGAGACCCTGCGTCACGGTCCGATGAAGCCCGTCGGCCTGACCAATCCGCGCAATCCGACGGTCAAGGCCCACGCCATCGTGCAACTGCGCCAGGACAATGCGCTGGGAACCCTGTTCAACATGGTCGGCTTCCAGACCAAGCTGAAGCACGGCGCCCAGACCGAGGTCTTCCGCATGATCCCCGGCCTGCACGAGGCCCAGTTCGCCCGGCTGGGCGGCCTGCACCGCAACACCTTCCTGAACAGTCCGAAGCTGCTGGACCGCCAGTTGCGGCTGAAGGCCATGCCGCGCCTGCGCTTCGCCGGTCAGGTCACCGGGGTGGAGGGCTATGTCGAAAGCGCCGCCATGGGTCTGTTGACCGGCCGTCTGGCCGCCGCCCAGGCTCTGGGCAGGCCGCTGGACGCGCCGCCGCCCGAAACGGCCATCGGCGCCCTGGTGGAACACATCACCGGCGGCCATCTGGAAGGCTCCAAATTCCAGCCGATGAACATCAACTACGGCCTGCTGCCGCCGCTCGAAGCGCCCCGCGTCGACGCCGACGGCAAACGCATTCCTCCCAAGGAGCGGGGCCGGGCCAAGAAGCGGTTGATGAGCGTGCGGGCGATCGAGGCCCTGAAGGGCTGGCGCGACGCCGCCTAGGCGCGCGGCCCGCCCAGCGGGATGACCTGGATCGACACCACCATCCGCGGCGAACGGGCGGCCCGGGCGTCGCCCTCGGCCACGATCATGAAGGGTCCGTCCTCGGCCGACAGGGGCGCGCCGTCGTCCGTGTCGGCCACGATGATCCGATCGGCGCGGGTCGCGGGATCGGTTTCCCCCAGGCCGAAGACGACCCGATAGCCGTCGGCCGCCGTCACCAGCAGGGCCGTGGCCTGCTGATCCTTGCGCAGGGGGCTGGCCGGAACGCCCGCGCGTTTCAGTACATCCAGCAGCAAGGGTCCCTCGAAGACGCTTGTGTCCTCATGTCGGCTGAACCGGACCCGCTCGCGCGGCAGGGCCGCGACGGCGGCGCGATCCAGCACGACACGGGCGCCGTCGGTCCCGATCAGGGTCAGGGTCTGAACGGTGTTTCGGGTCACCGGCGGCGTTTTCGCGACGGCGGCCGCCGCGGCGTCATGAGAGGCCGCGTCGCCCGCCTGGGGCGAACAGGCGGCGCTCATCGCCAGCAGGACGGCGGCGGCCAGGGGGGTGTGCAGGCGCATTGCGGAACCTCGTTGCATGGGGTCTCTATTCGACGGCCAGGATGACGTGCGGGGCCTTGACCAGCACTGTGACCGGCCCGCCGGGTTCGAGCGCCAGCGCGCGCGCGCTTTCCAGGGTGACGGTGGCGATCAAGGTCTTGCCGCCGCCGATGTCGATGGCGATCTCGCTGTTGACGGCGCCGTCCTGCCGGTCGGCGATCACGCCCCGGATCTGGTTGCGGGCCGAGGTCCGCACGCCGACATCGACGGTCAGGATGACATCGGTCGACTGGATCAAGGCGATGGCGGGACCGCCGACTTCCAGCCCCAACTCCTCGACGCTGCCTCGCGTCAGTATGGCGACGATCTCGACGCCCTCGCCCAGGGCCAGGACGACTTCGGTGTTCACCGCGCCGGGCGTCACGGCGGCGATCCGCCCTCGCAGGGCGTTGCGTGCGCTGGTTTTCATTCCAAGACTCCAGAACAGGTCGCGGGCGCGATCGCCGGCGAGGGTTGCGTCCAATTTGGCGAAGGCGGCCTCAAGCTCGGCCTGGACCCGTCGGAAGGCCAGGGCCGCGGCGCGCCCCTCGGCCGTGACCTCGGCCGCCCCGCCGACCCGGCCGCCCGGTGCGGCGACGATCAGGGGCCTGTCGAACAGGTTGTTCATGGCCTGGATGGCGTCCCAGGCCGCCCGATAGCTGAGACCCAGGCGTCGCGCCGCCGCGCTGATGGACCCCAGCTCGGCCACCGCCTCGATCAGCGCCGCGCGCTCCAGACTGACGCGCGGGCCGCCGTCGCGGGTCAGGGTCAACAGGCCGTCCAGTTCGCCGCCCATGATCAGAACCTCATCCTCAGGTCCGCACGGAAGTTGCGCCCTTCCTCGGGGAAGCCGTCGGTCACGACATAGAGTTCGTCCATGAGATTGCGCGCGCCGATGATCAGATCGACGCGGTGCGTCAGAACGACCTGGGCCGACAGATGGGCGAGCACGGCGTCGTCGATCTTATAATAGCCCTGGGGCGCGACGACGGCGTAGGTCCAACGCCCCGACCAGGCCTCCAGACTGGGCGTCAGGACGACGCGGTCGTTCACCCGCCAGTCCAGCCAGGCGAACAGCTTGTGCTCCGGCGCATCCGTGGTGCGGAAGTTCGGATCGGACGGATTGTCGATCGTGCGCTTCAGCCAGGTGTAGTTTCCGTTCAACGCCAGTTCGGGCGTCAATTGCATACGCCCCGTCGCCTCCAGCCCGTAATAGCGGCCCGATCCGGCGTTCCGGGTCTGGTTGATCACGCCGAAGGGCGGTCCCAGGTCGACGGGAACCTGGATCAGGGCGTCGTCCAGGTCGCTATAGAAGACCGCCCCCTCCAGCCGCAGATCGACCCGCGGCTCATACCAGCCGCCGACCTCGTAGTTGACGGCGCGTTCGGCGGTGACGCCGGGGTTCGGAATGGCCGTGCCGAAGCGCGAGCTGAACCGTTCGAACAGGGTCGGAAAACGCGCGCGCGACGAAACGCTGGCATAGACTTCGGCCATCGTGTTGGGGCGATAGACCAGCATGGCCTGATAGTTGACGACGGTGTCGTCGGTCAGCGGATGCTGGACGAAACGGCCGTCGTTGAAATCCTCCGCGCGTTTCAGGTCGCGCCAGTCGATTGAGGCGCCGACGATCAGGTCCAGACTCTGACCAAAGGCATGAGTGTTCTCGACCGCCAGGGAATAGGTGTTCTCTACGGTGACCTGGTTCGGTTCGGTGAAGGGCGCGGGCGCGAAGGACTGCTGCCGTTCGACGTGTTCGTCGCGCCTCCAGTATGCGGCCGCGCGCAGCGTGTCGTCCGTCGTCGCACGAAGGCCGATCTCCAGGTTTCCGCCCACGGCCTGGTCTTTGTAATAGGAGCGGAAGGCGCGTCTTGAGGTCTGGCTGGTCTGACGCGCGTCGTCATAGGCGAACAGGGCGTTGTCGAAGGTGTTGCGGTACAGGCGCGTCTTCAGCCAGGCGGTCTCGCCCAGCCCGGTGCGCGACAGGAAGGCCAGACTGTCCAGGTTCCAATAGGGCCAGCTCCAATACCGCCTGTTGGCCGTGTCGCCGACATGAGTGGGCGCATTCTTGGAGCCTTCCTGGCGGGTATAGGTCAGGGAGTATTCGTCGTCGGCGTTCGGGGTGAGACCGAGCTTCACATTGAAACGCCAGTCCTCGGTCGCCGTCCGATCCCGCTCGCCCCCGTCCTCCAGTGCGGTCGGCTGAAAGTCGTCGGGCAAGGACCAGTGGTCGCGGTCGTTCCACGCGCCGCTGATCTGGGCGTAGCCGTGGTCGTTCGCCCCGCCCAGTCGGCCGGACAGGCTGCGGCTGGCGACGCCCAGATCGGCGTCGAACCCCGCCCCGGCGCGCAGTTCGCCCTCGAACGGCGCGGTGGGCCGCCGCGTCACCAGATTGATCGCCCCGCCCATGCCGCCGGGACCGTCCAACACCGACACATAGCCCTTGGACACCTGAACCTGAGACAGGTCCGCCGTCAGGAAGCGGGCGAAATCGATCCGGTTGTCGGCGGGCAGGAAGACGCGGACGCCGTCGATGGACAGGGTCGTCTGGAAACGGTCGAAGCCGCGAATGAACACCAGTCGCTCGTTGCGCGAGCCGCCCGTCGCGCCGCTGGCGGCGCCCGCCACCAGATCCAGCGCCTGATCGACGCTGACCCGGTCGAACCGACGCAGATCCTCGCCCCGAATGATCTCGCCCCCGACCCTTTCGCCCTGGCGGTTGCGGGCGGTGACCGTCAGTTCGCCCAGTTCATAGACATCGTCCGGGCCGGGCGTCGCCGTCTGGGCCTGAACCGCACCGGCGCCCGCCATCGTCGCGGCGGCGACCCCGACCAGCCAAATGCGTTTCAACATGACTCCACTCCCTCGTTATGCGTGCGATCTGCATAACGAGGGAGTGGGCACAGGGCTTTGATTTCAAAAGATCGGAGGCTTGATCTTTGGCAAACGGACTGTCGGTGCCTGTGACAGGCTGGGTCCGCGCAGCCGACCTCAACGTCGGGCCTGGTTCGCCTTCAAGGCCGCAAGCGCACTGTCGAAAAAGATCACGTCCGCGCGCAGATTGATCCTTAGAATGACCGCGGCCCGTTTCTGTATAGGCGATGCGTTCGGCGCGGTTGAGCGGCGGCCATGGTATTGGAGGCTGTCGATCCCTGAGTCGCCGATGTCCTTCTTTCCTGCCGACGCCGTACGGTCGCGGATCCGCGAACGCATCAACCGACTGTTCAACGACTATGAGCGCGGCGAACGCCCCGCCCTGCGTCGGGCCGACGCCCTGTTCCCGACCGACGCGGTCGCCTGGCGCGTGAACGGCGACATCGTCACCATGATGATCGGCGGCGTCTCGGGCCTGTTGTTGCAGATGTTGCACCCGGCGGTTCTGGCGGGCGTCTGGGACCATTCCGATTTCCGCGCCGATATGCATGGCCGCCTGCGCCGCACGGCCAAATTCATCGCCGTGACCACCTATGACCACGGCGAACGCGGTCAGGCCGCCATCGCCCGCGTGCGCTCCATTCACGACAAGCTGGGCGGCGTCCTGCCCGACGGGACGCCTTATCGCGTCAATGATCCGGCCTTGCTGGCCTGGGTGCACATCACCGAAACCCTCAGCTTCCTGAACGCCTGGATTCGCTACGCCGAGCCGTCGATGTCGTCGGCGGATCAGGACGCCTACATCGCCGAAATGGCCCGCATCGGCCGGGCGCTGGGCGCCGATCCCGTGCCGACCGACCGCGCGGGGGCCGAGGCCCTGATCCAGGCGATGCGCCCGATGCTGAAGGTCGACGCCCGCACCCGTGAGGTCGCCCAGCTTGTTCTGCGTCAGCGCATCGGCGGCGCGGCCGAGAATTTCGCCGGGGGTCTGGTCATGGCGGCGGGCGTCGACCTTTTGCCCGACTGGGGGCGGCGGATGCATGGCCTGCCCGCCGCCTCCGCCCCGACCCGCACCGCCGTCGGCGCGACACGACGGCTGATGGACTGGGTCTATATCGGCTCGCCCAATCGCCGGGTCTGGCCCGCCGAGGTGACGGAGTGGCCGACATGACGACGGCGCTCCGGCCCGTCCGCGCATAGGCCCTTGCGCCCACGACCGTCCCGAGGCTGTATTCCTGTTCCGCTGGGGAGGGTCGGCGATGAAGCGCCTCATGACGGGTCTGGCCGCCTGCCTGGGTCTGGCGTCCTGCGTCACCAGCCCGATCGATCCCGATGTCCGGCCCTATGACGTGAATGATGAAGGCTTCGAACGCGCCTACATCGCCAACCACTTCTCCTACTGCGATCCAGAGACGGGCCGGGTCATCGTCGTGCCGCCCGGATTTCGAACCGACTACACCTCCATTCCCTGGCCCGTGAGCTACATCTTTCCCCGCAAGGGCCGGAAATACGTCAATGCGGCCTTCGTCCACGACTATCTGTACGCCCTCGGCCTGCCGGGGCAGCGCGCGTTCGCGGACCGGATCATGCTGTACGCCATGGACGAGTACGACGTGGATTGGCTGACCCGACACATCATCTATCTGGGCGTGTCGTGGGGCGGCGCCGACGGCTATGGCCGGTCGGAAGACTGGGCGTTCGTCAATCCTGACGGCTCGGTCCGCTATGACGAACCCCGTCCAGAGCGTCCGTACAAACAGGTGCTCGACGGGTGCCGGGGATACGTCGACAGGGTCCGCGACGGCACGCTGTTCGACGGCCCGGCCGCCCCGGCCGACGACCCGCCTTCAGATCCGTCCGCGCAGGACGGCCCACGTCAGCCTTAGGGTCTTCAGCGGCTCGGGCGCGTCCGTGCGGATCAGGGCGGCGCAGGCCGCGGCCGGAAAGACCGGCGCCGGAAGACCCTTGAGGGCGCGGTTCGCCTCGGCTCTCAGGGCGCGCGCCTCGTCGATCCGCCCCGTCTGCGACAGGCCGCGCACCCGCGCCGCCGCTTCGATCGCCGCCCCATGCCCCGGTCCCGCCAGCACGCGCGCCGCCTGCTGCATCGGCCCGACGTAGAAGGCCGCCAGATCATGCGGTTCGCCATGCACCCGACCGATGTGCGCCTCGATCAGGGCGTCCAGCGGCGCCCGTTCCAGTCCGCGCCGCGCCGCCGCGCCCGTTAGGGCCTCCAGCACCGGATGACCCTTTCGCGGTTCTCCGGCGAACACCCCGTCCATCTGATCGGCCCACCAGCGATAGCGCATCTCGGCCAGCATCGGCTGGGTCACGCGGGTCGGTATGGCCGTCAACTCCGCCTCGAAGGCGTACAGAGCGATCAGGTCGGCGCGCGCCGCCTCGTCGACGACGAAGCGGCTGGCCAGCCAGCGGTCGATATCGGCGGCGCGGACCTGTGCGTCCAGATCGGTCATAGGGCTTCCATAACGACAGAGACCGGAGAGGTCGCCCTCTCCGGTCCCCAATTCTCGCGGTCGAAACGATCAGCCGAACAGCGTCTGATACATGGCCATGGCCGTCAGCATCGGCAGGCTCAGCAGCATATTGGTGCGGCTGCCCAGCATGGCGACCCGCGCCGCCTTGGCCTTGGTCTCGTCGTCGGCGGGCACGATGCCCAGGGCGCGTTTCTGGTTCGGCCAGATGACGCCCCAGACGTTCAGGAACATGATGATCGCCAGCCACACGCCGATGCCCATCAGCGTGTACTGCTGGTCGCCTTCGACCATGCCGCCGGCCAGGCCGAAGCTCAGCACCTCGTGCAGATAGGCGTGGCCGCGCAGGAAGGCGACGGTCAGCCCCGCCAGCACCGTCACCAGCGCCGACCAACGGAACCAGAACAGGGCCTCAGGCGCGATATGCTTGCCCACCGCCGGTTTCAGCTCGGCCGGAATGTTCGGCATCACCCGAATCTGCACGAAGTTGAAATAGTACAGCAGGCCGATCCACAGGATGCCCGCCACCACATGGACCCAGCGGAACACCGCCTGCCAGAAGCCGGTGTCGAAGCCGCCCGGCGCGATATCGCCAAAGGCGAAGATCATCACGCCCGCCAGGATCAGGCTGAGCACGAAGGTGTTGCGGAAATTCGAAAGCAGTTTGGCCATCGGTCGCCCTCCCCTGGCGATTGAGTCGAAGCGGGACCTTAGCGCCGTCCCGCTCCGACAAAAACCGAAAGGGATTGTGGACTTTCGACTTTACGGCCGACTGGCCATGCCCAGCTTGATCGGCTTGGCGTCTTCGGCCAGTTCGCCGCGCTTGACGCCCCACAGCAGGATGATCGGCGCGCCGACATAGATCGACGAATAGGTGCCGACGACGATGCCGAACATCAGGGCGATCGAGAAGCCGAACAGGGCCTCGCCGCCGTAGAAGGCCAGGGCGGCCAGCACCATCACGGCCGTCAGACCGGTGATGATGGTGCGGCTCAGCGTCTCGTTGATCGACAGATCGATCACTTCGCGCAGCGGCATGGTCTTGTACTTGCGCAGGTTTTCACGAAGACGGTCGAACACCACGACCGTGTCGTTCATCGAATAGCCGATGACCGTCAGGATGGCGGCCACCATGTTCAGGCTGAACTCCAGCTTCATCACGACGATCAGGCCGAACACCAGGATCACATCGTGCAGCAACCCCGCCACGGCGCCGAAACCGAACTGCGGTTCGAACCGGAACCAGATATAGGCGAACATCAGCACGATGGCCGCGCCCAGGGCCATCAGGCCCGAGGTGAACAGCTCGCCCGACACCTTGGAGCCGACCACGCTGACGCCGGAATAGGTCACATCGCCCGCTGCTTTCGAAATCGCGCTTTCGACCTTCTGGACGACTTGGGTCTGATCCTGGCCGTCGGGGACCTGGAAACGGACGATGGCGGTCGAGCCGTCCTCGACATTGGTGTCGCGCCGGGCGATGCCCTGAACCTGGACATCCCCCAGACCCAGGTCGTTCACCGCGCCGCGCACGGCGTCCAGCGCGATCACCTGTCCGGCGGGTTTGGCCACCTCCAGCGACGCGCCGCCGCGGAAGTCGATGCCCATGTTCAGGCCGGGATAGAAGCACCCGACGATCGAGGCGACGCACAGGACCACCGACAAGACGCCGGCGATCTTGGCATAGCGGACGAAGCGGAAATTCGTCTTCTGCGGCAGCAGTTTGATAAGAGGCCATCCACGCATGGTCGTCACTCCGCCGCCGCGTTGGCGGTCTTTTTTCCGGCCGGGACGGGTTCGTCCGCGATCGGCAGCGTCTTGGGTTTGGCGATCTTGAGCCAGTAGGCCAGCAGCACCTGCGACACCAGCACGGCCGAGAACACCGAGGTGAACACGCCGATCGACAGGGTCCAGGCGAAGCCGCGCACCGGCCCGGCGCCGAAGACGAACATGATCGCCGCCGCCACCAGGGTGGTGATGTTGGCGTCCAGGATGGTGCCCATGGCCTTGCCGAAGCCGGCGTCCATGCTGGCGATGACGCTGCGGCCCGCGCGGGCCTCGTCGCGCATCCGCTCATAGATCAGCACGTTGGCGTCCACGGCCACGGCGAAGGTCAGGATCAGACCGGCGATGCCCGGCAGGGTCAGGGTCGCCTGGGTCAGCGACATGGCCGCCACGATCAGGATGCCGTTCAGGATCAGGCCCAGCACCGAGATGCCGCCGAACAGGAAGCCATAGGCCAGCAGCATGAAGACGACGATGATCGCAAAGCCGATGGCCGTCGACAGACCGCCCGCCTTCACCGCGTCGGCGCCCAGTTCGGCCGAGACGGTGCGGCGTTCCTCGACCTTCAGCGGGGCCGGCAGGGCGCCGCCGTTCAGCAGGTTCACCATCTCCGAGGCCTCGGCGATGGTGTAGTTGCCTTCGATGATGCCCGAGCCGCCGGTGATGGCGCTCTTGATGTTCGGCGCCGAAATGACCTTGCCGTCCAGGATGATGGCGAAGGGCTTGCCGATATTGGCGGCGGTCGCCTCGGCGAAGCGGCGCGCGCCCTGACCGTCGAACCGGAAGCCGATGGCCGGGCGGCCCGACTGGTCGGCGTCGACGCTGGCGCGGGTCAGGTTCTCGCCCGAGACCAGGATGCGCTTCTTGATCAGATAGGGCGTGCCCTGCTCGTCCAGCAGAACCTCGGCGTCCGGCGGAACCAGGCCCGTCTGCATCCAGTTCTGGGTGTTCTCGACATCGACCATCTGGAAGGTCAGTTGGGCGGTCTGGCCGATGACCCGCTCTAGTTGGGCCGGGTCGCTCTCGCCCGGCGCCTGGACCACGATGCGGTCGGCGCCCTGACGGGTGATCGAGGGTTCGCGCGTGCCCAGGCTGTCGATCCGGCGGCGCACCACCTCGATCGACTGATCGACCGCGACGGCGCCCATATTGGCCAGGGCCGCATCCGTATAGGCATAGCGGATGCGGTTGTCGGACATACGGCTGGCCGTCCGTTCCTGCACGCCGCCCGCCGCCCCGGCCGAGGCCAGGCCGCGCAGAACTTCGAAGGCGGCGTCGTACTGGCTGGGCTGGGCGACGGTGACCACCACCCCGCTTTGGTCGCGCTGGATGCCGTTGATGTTGATGCGCGCCTCGCGCATCGACACCCGCACGTCTTCGGCCATGTTGGTCAGACGCTTCTCGCGCATGGCCGGCACGTCGACTTCCAGCAACAGGTACGAGCCGCCTTGCAGGTCGAGACCCAGGTTCAGGGCGTTCTTCGGCAGCCAGCCCGGAAGGTTGGCGCGCTGTTCCGGCGTCAGGGCGTTGGGAAAGGCCAGCAGCAGCCCGAAGACGAGCGACAGTCCGACAAGGATGACTTTCCAGCGCGATAGCTGAATCATGGGCTTATGGTCTCATTCGGCCGGGGCGATACGCCCGCTCAGCCCTTGTCGTTGGCGGCGGGGACCGTGCGGTTGCGAACCTCGGCCACCATGGTCTTGACCACGCGGACGTTGACGCTGGGGGCGATCTCGACGTTCAGCTCGGCGTCCTCGACGCGCGTCACCTTGCCGATCGTGCCCGAGGACAGGACCACGGTGTCGCCGCGCTTGATCGCCGCGATCTGGGCCTGGTGCTGTTTCACCCGCTGCGACTGCGGACGCAGGATCAGGAAGTAGAACAGGGCGATGATCGCGATGATCGGCAGGAACTGCACGATCATGGCGGTCATGCCGCCTTCGGCGCCAGTGGGCATGGGTTTCTCTCCGGGGACAGGCGACCGTCCACGGCGCCCATTGAAAACGAGGCGCGGAAACTAGGGTGCAAGCCGCCGATTTGCAACGCGGCCTGACGCCCTAACGCGGCAGAACCGTCAACGGGTCCACCGCCACCGGTTCATCGTTACGCATATGTCGCGTCTCGAAATGCATCGAGGGGCGTCCGTCGCCCGCCGTCTCGCCGACCGTGCCGATCTGCTGGCCCGCGCGGACATTGTCGCCGTCGCGAACCGTGGTCGAACCCAGATGCCCATAGACGGTGCGCCAGCCGTCGCTGTGCACGACGATGACCGTCAGGCCCTGGGCCGTCAGATCGTCGCCGACATAGGCCACGCGCCCGGCGGCCGAGGCGGCGACCGATGTCCCTCGCGGCGCGGCGATGTTGATTCCGGTGTTGCGTTCGCCCAGGCCGACCGGCCCGAACCGACGCACGATGTCGCCGCGCACCGGCCAGTCCAAGGCGATCGAAGACCGGGTCGGCGACGGCGCGGGCGGATTGCCCGAGGGCGGCGGCGGAGGCGGAGGGGGCGGCGCGCCCTCATTGGGGGTCAGAACCCCGGTCGGCGTCGGCCCGGTGGCGTAGGGGTCCCGCCCCCCGTCCACGGCGTCGTCGGGCAGGCGGACGGCCTGATTGGGAACGATGGCCCCGCGCGGACCCAGTTGGTTCAGGTCGATCAGGCTCTGGACCGGCGTGCGGAAACGCCGCGCCACGCCCGACAGGGTGTCGCCGGG
>JAFLCT010000130.1 GCA_017302335.1 Caulobacterales bacterium
GGACACGCCGCCTGAGACGCCGCCGCCGCCCGCCGTGGTCATGGCGCCGCCGAACGGCCGCCCCTGATCAGAAGGGAACGCCCGCCGCGCCCGTGCTCATCCGCCGCCAGCCCATGCGGTCGAAGGTCAGGGGCGCGGGAGGCGGGTCGGCGACCGGCTGGATGCTGACGGTCATGGTGTAGAGCTGCACCTCGAAAGCCCCCTGCCCCACTGGGAAGCCGGCGTTGGTCACCGCCCGCCCCTTTGGAACCGACACCCAGCGCACCGTCTCGCCGCCCGGCAGGGTGATCGCCCCATCCGGCCGTTCCATGGGGTTCACGGTTTGCGTCAGGGCCAGGGCGTTCTCCTGCATGGCCGACTGGGCGATGGCGCGCTGGGCGCGCTCCTGGCCGCGCGCCATCTGTTGTTGCAGTTCGAAGATGGCCATCAACATGATCGCGGCGATCGTCAGGGCCACGATGGCCTCGATCAGGCTGAACCCCTCGCGGCCGGGCCGCATCAGCCGACGGCCTCGAAGGTGCTGGACAGGGCCAAGACCAGAGACAGGGCCACAAAACCGACGATCAGCGAGATGAAGGCGATGGCCAGCGGCTCGATCAGGGCCGTCAGCCGCTTCATCCGATCGCGCAGCCGATCTTCATAGTTGTCGGCGATGAAGCCGAACATGGCGCCGACCGCGCCCGACTTCTGACCCGCGCGCAGCAGGCTGAGGTCCATCTGCTCCAGATGGGTGTGCGAGGCCAGGGAGGCGTCCAGCGTCACCCCGGCGCGCAGGTCGCTGTCCAACATATCCAGACCGCGCCGGAAAGACCCGATCGGCACGGCGGCGCGCGACAGGGCCATGGCTGACAGGATCGGCACGCCGCTGTTCAAGGCGAAGGCCGACAGACGCGCCCAGGCGGTGATCTCGCGCGCCTGGATCACCGGCCCGATGACGGGCGCGACATGAGCCAGCGCATAGGCGCGGGCGCGGATCTGGGCGTTGGCGGCGATCGCCACGCCCAAGGCGATCAAGGCGCCCACGGCCAGGCCGACGATCGGCAGATTGGCGTTGGCGAACTCTCCCGCCGCCAGAACCCAACGCGACATGGCCGGCACATTGGACCGGTCGTCGCCGATCATGGCCCCGAAGCGCGGCACCACCTGGGTGAAGATGAAGCCGACCGCTGCGAAACCGGCGAACAACAGAAAGGCCGGATAAGTCATGGCGTTGGCGAAATCGCGCCGCAGCCGGTCTTCATAGGCCATCTGTTCGGCGGCCTGGCGCAGCACCTCGGCGATCTTGCCCGAGGCCTCGCCGACGCGGGCCATGGCGTAGACGTAGTCGGGGAAGCCCAGAACATTGTCTTCCAGCGCCTGACCGAAGGAATCACCACGGCGCAAGGCGGCGATGGCGGCCTGAAACTGGACCTTGCCCTTTCGCGCCTGGATGCCTTGGGCGACGGTGTCCATCGCTTCCAGCAGCGACACCCCCGCCTCGATCATCAGGGCCAGTTGGCGCAGCACCAGCACACGTTCGGCAGGTTTCAGGTCGCGGTCTCGGCCCTGGGATTTCACCACCGCCGGGGCGATCTTCACCACCGTCAGCCCATCGGCCGACAGGCGGCGCACGGCCGCCGTCTCGTCCGGCGCCATGACCTGGCCCTTCAGGGTCAGCCCATCACGGCCCACAGCCTCATACTGGAACGGCAGATCGGTCATGGCCGATGGAAGGCCGCTATGCGCTGACCGCGCGGATGGTCCCAGTCGCCGATGGGTTCGAAATCCCATCCGGTCTGGCGCGCGGCCCAGTCCAGATCGGTCAGCCGGTAATGGTAGGGGTCGCGGTCGTCGCGCGTGACGACGCCGGCGGGCGCATGAGTCAGGGGCTGGTAAAGGTCGGCCTCGGCCGGACATTCGAAATAGGTGAACAACGCCTGGCCGCCGCCGTGCATCGCGTCCTTCAGCTTGGCCAGGCAGCGCCGAAGATGGTTCAGCGGCAGGTGGGTGAAGACCGACTGGGCGATGGCGAAATCGACCGGTTGGGGCAGGAAGCCGAAGTCGAAGTCGTCATTGACGGCGAAATGCGACCGCGGCGCGCGGGCGCGCAGGTCGTCGTCCAGCTCTGTCGCGTAGCCCGCATCGATCAGCGCCTCGGACAGATCCGTCCCGAAATACCGGCCAGGCTCCAGCCAGCCGATGGCGCGAACGCCCAGGCGCAGAGACCCACAGCCGATATCCAACAGCCGATGCTGCGGCTGAAGGCCCCGTGCGATCAGGAATTCCATCTGATGGGCGCCCATTTCGTCCCACAGACCGCCGATCAGGCGGCGATGATCCCCGGCCTGGGCGCCGCGGGTGATCGCCTCGATGTCGTAATAGGGACTGGGTCCGCCGCTCACGACAGGTCCCCGCCGCCGACGATGCGGTGCACCTCGGTCAAGGCTGTCTCGCCACGCCGCGCCTTCAGGAAGGCGTCGTCGCCGAAGCTGGCGAAGCCCTCGGCGCGGGCCACGGCCGTCAATTGGTCCTCATCGGCGCCCTGACGCAAGGCGGCGGTCATGGCGGAGGACATGGGGGCGACCTCATAGACGCCGACCCGGCCGCGGAAGCCTGACTGGCCGCATTTCGGGCAGCCGACAGGCTCGTGCCAATTCGCCTTTTCCTTCTTGACCAGAGCCTTGGCCGTGGCGGGCAGTTCGGCCTCGTGGACGGCCGCCTCATCCGGCGTGGACGGGCGTTTGCAGTCGGCGCACAGGCGGCGGACCAGACGTTGTCCCTGCACGCCGCGAATGACGTCGGCCAGCAGATAGTCCTCTATGCCCAGGTCCAGCAGACGCGGAACGGCGGCCAGGGCCGAGTTGGTGTGTACGGTCGAAATGACCAGGTGGCCGGTCAGGGCGGCCTGGACCGCGATGCGCGCCGTCTCGGGGTCGCGAATCTCGCCGACCATGATGACGTCCGGGTCCTGACGCAGGATGGAGCGCAGGCCGGCCGCGAAGGTCAGCCCGATCTCGGACCGCACCCGCACCTGAACCACGCCCGGCAGGTCCAGCTCGACCGGGTCCTCGACCGTAATGATCTTGCGTTCGCCGTCATTCAGATGGGTCAACAGGCGATAGATGGTCGTCGTCTTGCCCGAACCGGTCGGGCCGGTGACCAGAAAGACCCCGTTCGGCTGTTCCGACAGCTCCAGCAGGGTCGCCTCCTGATCGGCCGACACGCCCAGTTCGGCCAACTCCGGCAGACGGCTGGTCTTGCCTAGCAGACGCAACACGATCGATTCGCCCCAGGAGGCCGGCAGCGACGACACCCGCAGATCGACCTCCTGGCCTGAGACACGGATCGACTGGCGGCCGTCCTGCGGCAGGCGGCGTTCGCCGATATCCATGCCGCTGAGCAGTTTGATGCGCGAACAGACAGCGTCATAGCTGGAACGCGGCGCCGAACGGACGGTGGTCAAAACGCCGTCGATACGCATACGGACCAGAAAACGATCCTCGAACGGCTCGACGTGCACGTCTGACGCCCGCCGGGTCAGGGCCTCGGCGAAGACGGCGTTGACGAAATCGATGGTCGGGGCCTCCTGCGCCAACTCGCGCAGCCGGGCGGCGTCGGCCCCGCCGCCCATGATGTCGATCTCCAGCGCGCTTCGGCCCTGATGCATCAGGTCGCCGTTCAGCCCCTCGATCGTCGAGCGTTGCGCCAGAAGGAAGGTCACCGGGTCGACCGTCGCCTGACCGATGCGTTCGCCCAGCAAGGTGTCCAGCGGCTGCACGGCCGCGCAGAAGATGGGCGAATCGACCTCTTCGCCCGCACGCCAGGCCACCGCCTCGCGCTCGGCCCACCAGGAGACGGGCGAACCGATTTCAGCCAGGAAGGCGGCGATGCGGTCGGGCGCGGGCGCGTCCTCGGACGCCAGGACGGCCAGACCGAGTTGATCGGACAAGACCTCCAGCAATTGCGCCTCGGACAGGGCGCCCAGGCGCACCAGGTTCAAGCCGATCAGTCCGCCGTTCTGGGCCTGCAACGACAGGCCGTTTTGCAGATCCGCCGGAGCGATCATCTGCCGTTCGAGCAACAGTTCGCCCAGCCGACGGCGGCCGGCGGCGGGAAAACGGATCTGGACGGAATCGGTCGCGGACACAGTCACACCCTGGATGAACGCCTGGTGCGGCGTCGTCAGGCGTTTAGCTCGGGCATCAGGCCGTCAACGATAAAACGCATATTCGTCGAAGGGTGAGCCATGGAGCGGAGAAAGGCCAGGGTGTTTCCCGCCTGCTCCTGGAAGGTGAAGCTGCAGCCCTGGGTGAAGGTCGTGTTCTGGAAGATCGGCGGCTTGCCGCCTTCATAGAACAGGGTCGCCCCGTCAAAGACGACGTTGACATAGCTGTTGCCGTCGAGATCGACGCGGCCGGTGAGGGTCTGGTCTTTGATTTCCGCCAAGGTCAGCGCTCCTGATTGGGTGTCGGCCGTTGATAGCCGGTTTTGCCCGTCGAAACAGCCTGCGCGCCTTGGCGGCGAAACCATGGCGCGCCAGCAATTTCGCGCCAAGGACTGGGCTTGGCGCAAAAGAAAAGAGGGAGGGCCGAAGCCCTCCCTCTCGTCGAACCATCCGAGGATGGAGCGAGCGTTTCTTACGGCACGTTCAGTTGGTTCTGGTCGCTGGCGACCGTGCCGCTTTGGAACTCGGTGATCGAGCCATTCGACAGGGTGGCGTAACGACGGGCCGTGATCGTGTTCGAGGGAGCCTCGATCGAGATCTGCACGTCGCCGCGGCCCCAGTTGCCCAGAGCGGACGACAGGGTGGCGGTGTTGATGACCAGTTCGCTGTTGCCAGCGATCGAGGCCGCGATCTGAACCGGAGCCGGAGCCGCAGTGTAGCCCGAGGCCGAGCTGGCCGCGTTCAGCACCTGGGCGAAGACCGGACCCGTCGACGCCGAGCCGGTGTTGCCCAGACGGATCAGGTTGGTGGTGCCCGTGACGGTCTGGATCGAGGTCGAGTTCATCCACGGGAAGATCACGTTGGTGCCGTCGCGCTGGATGGTTTCCAGAGCGCCGGTGGCCGGGGACTCTTGGTTATAGAAGGTGCCGTCCAGCGTGTAGGTCACGGTGGCCGAGTAGGTCGAGCTGGGGATCACGCCGCCGGTTTCGCGGGTCACGATGAACGGAACCGCGCCAGCCGTCAGAGCAGCCTGCTGGTTGTTGATCGTGGCCGTAGAGGCGGTCATGGTCGCCGCAGCGGCCAGGGTGGCGCCGCCGCCAGCACCGTCGAAGGCGGTGAAGTTGCCGCTGACGACCGTGTCGGCGTCCGTCACATGAGCGGCCGTGGCGAACACGACGCCGCCCAGGTCGGCGTGCTGGGTGGTGTCCACAGTGATGCGGATGGTACCCAGTTGACCAACCGTGGCCGATTCCGGAGCGCCGCCAGTGTGGCCGCCGGTGGTGCTGAAGGTCGTGTAGACCGGGGTCACCGCCAGGGTGGCGAAGGTGTCGGCCAGGGCGCCGGCGCCGATGCCAGCGTCGAACACGACGTCAAAGGCGCTGCCGCGCGTCACGATGTTGCGCGAAGCGGTCAGGCCGTCGATCGGGGTGCCGGCTTCGGTGGCCAGGGTGGTGGTCACGGTGGCGGTGCCGGCGCCCGGGGTGATCGGCAGCAGCAGGTTCAGAGCCGAGCAGTCCGGAGCCGAGTTCGAGATCACGAACGACACCGTGGTGCTGCCCGAAGCGCCGCCCGACGACAGGGTCGAGGTGAAGGTGGTGCAGCCAGCGGCGCCCGTCACCACGCCAGCGCCGACGGCCGACGCGAAGGTGGCGCCCGTCAGGTTGACGGTCAGGATGACGTTGCCCGACGGCAGGTTGCCGCCCGACAGGGTGTCAACCAGGGCGAAGTTCGCCGATCCCGGCGGCACCTTGGCTTCCGAAGCCAGCTTGTACGCCGAGGTGGGGCCGCCGGTTTCGGTGGCGTCGATACCGGCGACGGGGCCGGTCTGGAAGGTCAGGGTGTGAGCGCTGGCGGCGCCCGCAAAAGCCATGACCGAAGCGGCGGTCGCGGCGAGAAGGATGTTCTTAGTCATTTGGATATGGTCCCCCAAAGAAACCCGTTGTGTGGACGTAGCCAACGTTGAAACGCCTTTCGGCCACAGTTCAAGTCTGAAAACTCAGGCTAGGCTGCGCCCACGGCAAGCGCTTTCTATCCTGACGACTTTCGCCGGGTCAAGGG
>JAFLCT010000131.1 GCA_017302335.1 Caulobacterales bacterium
GGCAGGCAGGGCCAGGGCGAAGACCTCGGGCGCCAGGCGCGCCGCCGTGTCCTCGACCCGCACCAGGCGCGACACCATGGCCCCGATCTGGGGCATGGCCCGGTCCAGCCAGCCCCCGGCGCGGGCGTGACGCACCGCCTCGGTCTCGGCCACGCGCAGGACGCAGGCCGACAGGGGCCGTTTGCGCGCCCTGGCCCCCAGGGTCAGCTTGGCCAGGTGGGCGGCGAACAGTTCGGGCGTGAACAGACCGGTCGACGGGTCCATCAGGCCCGAGGCGCGCACGCCGTCCAGCGCCCGCCGCACCGCCTGGTCGCGTCTGTGGGTGCGGGCCAGACCCATCACCCGCTCGGCCGTCTCGTCCTCGGAGGTCTCGGCCGTGGCGACATCGGCCAGGCCGCGATTGTAGAGTTCGCTCAGATTTATCTCGCCGGTCCCGCGCAGATAGAGGACCAATGGAATGTGATACAGCCGCGTATTGCGCTTCATGCCCGAAGCGATGGACAGGGCCGGGGCGTGGTCTTCGCCGCCCCACAGCACTGCGGCGTCAAAACCGCTTTCGTGCAGATAGTCGAAGGCGGTGTACGGCGTCGGCGCGGCCACCACCTCGGCGCCGCGCTCGGCCAGGGCGTTGGACAGGGCCAGGAAACGTCGATCCGGCGCCCCGGCGGCCAGGATGCGCGGCGGCGTTCCCGTCTCGGCATCGGCCTTCAGCACCACTCCGCGCGCCGCGAAGGTGGCCTGGCGCAGGTTGAACTCCTCCTGGGCGATGGCGGCGCGATAGAGCTGCTCCAGCCGCAGGGCCGCCTGGGCCGGGTGGGGCGTGTCGCGCATCGTCAGATCGGCGTCGGAGCGATCGTGCCCGCCGATCAGAATCACGGGCAGACGACGGGGCAGGGCGGCTTCCCGCAGTCGCGCCACGGCGTCCTCGCTCAGGCCCTCGGCCTCGACCACGGCGGCCTCCAGCGGCAGGTCGCGCAAGGTGGCGGCGCCGGCCTGGATCGAATGGGCGGTCACCGTGCGCCAGCCCAGGGCGTCGAGACCCTGGCACAGAGGCCCAGCCCGATCATCGGTCGCGGCGACGACCAGAACGCGCGGATCGGACTCCAAGGGCGGCCTCCAGCAGCCCGCCGCCGACTCCCGGCGCAGGCGCGCGGACCATAGCGACGGCTCGCTTGCCGATGCAATGGCGTGTGCGCCGCGTCTGTTGATGACGCTTTCATGGCGGACGAATTCCGCTAGACTCGTCCGAACGCTGTGTGGGGAAGCCGGCTTGAGTTCCAATGTAAGCGAGATCGCCTCGCCGTCCTTCTGGGGGCGGCTGGCCGTCCGGGCCTTCACCCGCAGTTGGGGCCGCGACGTCATGTTGTACACGGGCGGGGTGTCCTTCTTCGCCCTGCTGGCGGTGTTTCCGGCCATCGCCATCCTGATCGGCGTCTACAAGGTCGGCCTGTCGATCGGTCCCGTCAGCCAGCAGGCGGCGGCCCTGGCCGATGTGCTGCCGCACGCCGCACGGACCATCTTCCTGGCCGAGATCGAACGTCTGGCCTCGACCTCGGCGGGCACGGTGTCGGCCCAATCGGCCTTCGCCCTGATCGTCGGCGCCTATGCCGCGCATCGTGGATTCAAGGCGTTGTTGGCCGGACTTAACCTCATTCATGACGAGACTGAGCCGCACGGATTTTTCCGCTTCAACCTGCTGGCCTTCTTTGTCGCCATCTTCGCCTTCGCCCTCTTCACCCTGGTGTCGGGCGCGGTCGTCACGGCACGGGTGATGCGCCATGCGGGCCAGGCGGCGGCCGGGACGGGCGTTCCGACGCCGAGCGCCGACCTGCCGTTCGACGGTCTGTTGCCGGCGCTCGGCCTGGCCGTGGGCCTGACGCTGCTGTACCGCTACGCCATGAGCCATCGGACGCGGGTGGCCTGGGCGCCGTCGATCGTGGGTGGAGTGGTGGCGACCCTGCTGTCGATGATCTCGTCGTGGCTGTGCGCCATCTATGTCGAACAGATCGCCCAGTTGGGCGCGACATACGGCTCGGTCGGCGCCGTGGTGGTGCTGCTGATCTGGCTGTCCTGGAACGTCAACGCCATCTTCTACGGCGGCGCCTTCGCCACCGAGATGGAGATCGCCTGGCGTTCGCGCGGGGCGCCCGACATGGACGAGGCGACCGCCGAGGTGGTCAGCCTGTCGGCGCGGCGGGCGTCTCGACGGTGATCGTCAGCACGCCGTCGATCTCTTCGATGCCGATCACCGTTCCGCCCAACTGATCCATCAGGAAGGGCGCGTCGATCCGCGCCATGGGGTCGGTGGCCAACAGGGTCAGTCGCGCGCCGGGCGCGGCCGTCTCCATCGCCTTGCGCAGACGCAGCGTCGGCACCGGGCATTTGTGTCCGCGCGCGTCAACGACCGTCGCCGGGATCATCCCAGCCGCTCCAGCAGCATCTCCAGCGCCTGTTCGACGCTGGCGCGGCGCACCGCCTGGCGGCCGATGTCGCCGAACCGACGTTCGACATGAACCACGCCGTCGGGTCCCGCCGCCGCGAAATGCACCAGACCGACCGGCTTGTCAGGCGACCCGCCGCCCGGCCCGGCGACGCCGGTGACGGCCACGGAAATCGCCGCGCCCGACTGTTCGACGGCGCCGCGCGCCATCTCCAGGGCCGTTTCGCGCGACACCGCGCCATGGGCGTCCAGCGTCGCCTCGGCCACGCCCAGCATCCGCATCTTGGCGGCGTTGCTGTAGGTGACGAAACCGCGATCCAACACCGCCGACGATCCCGCGATCTCGGTGACGGCGGCCGCGACCAGACCCCCGGTGCAGCTTTCGGCGGTGGCGATCGTCAGGCCGCGTTCGGTGGCGCGAACGACGACGCGGCGGGCCTGGGATTCGATCTCTTCGGGAAACATCTTGGCTATCCGCAAGCGTGACGAGTCGGTCTAGCGTCCCATGACGGGCGCTGTCGACCGCGCCGAGACCAGGGGACCCGAATGACCGACGCCGTCGTGACCGCCGCGCCCGGAAAGGGCGACCGGCTGACGCCCGCCTTGTTCGCCCTGGCGATCTTCACCTCGGCCTCGCTGGTCTTCGTGGTCCAGCCGATGGTGGCCAAACTGGTCCTGCCGATGCTGGGCGGATCGCCGTCGGTGTGGAACACCTCGATGGTCTTCTTCCAGGCGGCGCTGTTGGTCGGATACGCCTATGCCCACGCCTTGCAGAGGATCGGCTCGATCCGATTGCAGGTCGGCGTTCATCTGACCCTGCTCCTGGCCGCGGCCCTGTTCCTGCCCCTGCACATCTCGGGCGTGCTGGGCGAACCGAACCCGTCGGCGCCGATCGGCTGGTTGCTGTTGACCCTGGCCCTGTCGGTCGGCGCGCCCTTCGCGGTCTTGTCGGCCACGGCGCCGTTGCTTCAGGCGTGGTACGCCCGCGTTCGCGCGGGGCATGAGGACGGCAAGAACCCCTATGTCCTCTACGCCGCCTCCAACCTGGGCAGCTTCCTGGCCCTGTTGTCCTATCCGCTGCTGATCGAGCCTCTGGCGACCCTGGGCGGCCAGCGCGGCGGCTGGAGCGTCGGCTACGGCGTCTTCATCCTGATGGTCGCGGCCCTGGCCGTGGTGGTCTGGCGCAGCCGCGACGCGGCCGAGGAGCCGCCGCCGCTGGCCGTCAGCCCGCCCATTCCCTGGCTCGACAAGCTGAAGCTGGTGCTTCTGGCCGCCGCGCCGTCCAGCCTGATGCTGGGCGTCACCGCCCATCTGTCGACCGACGTGGCCTCGGCGCCCTTTCTGTGGGTCGTGCCCCTGGCCTTGTATCTGCTGACCTTCGTCATCGCCTTCCAGAACCGGCCGATCATCCCGATCTGGCTCACCCTGATGTTGCAAGGCGCGCTGACGGCGGCCTGCATCATGCTGGTGGCCTTCCGCACCGGCTATTGGCCGATGCTGTTCGCCATCCATCTGGCGACCTTCTTCTTCACCGCCCTGATGTGCCACCAACTGCTGGCCGAGCGGCGGCCCGCGCCGGATCGGCTGACCGAATTCTATCTGTTGCTGTCGTTGGGCGGGGTGGTGGGCGGCGCCTTCACGGCGCTGCTGGCGCCGGTGATCTTCGATACGGTGTGGGAATATCCGCTGGTCCTGGTGCTGGTCGCCCTGGCCCGGCCGATGAAGCGCACGCCGGTCGAAAGGTCAGAGATCATCATCTTCGTCTTCGGCCTGCTGGTCGCCGCGACGCCGCCGATCCTGTCGGCCGCCTTCCAGGCCGACTGGGACTTCGCCTGGGCCTTCAACCGCCACGTGCCCTGGGATATGCAGCAGTTGTCGATCGCCATCCTGGGCGTGTCGGCGATCTGCGCCTTTCTGTTGCGCGACCGGACGCCGGCCTTCGCCATCCTGATCGCGGCCATGGCCCTGTCGTCGCACTACATCGCCCGCGGCTATGAGGCGAAACTGTCGGATCGCAGCTTCTTCGGCGTGCTGAAGGTGGCCGAGACCCAGGACCCGCGCATGGGCGGCGCGGTCCATGTGCTGATGCACGGCACCACCCTGCACGGCGCCCAGCCGCGCGATCCGGTGATGCGTTGCAACCCCACCCTCTACTATGCGCCCTCGACGCCCATCGGCCAGGTCAGCCTGGCCCAGCGCGACAAGCCCGGCGCCGTGATCGGCGTGGTGGGCCAGGGGTCCGGCGCCCTGGCGGGCTACAAACGCGCGACCGACACCCTGACCTTCTTCGAGATCGATCCGCTGGTGAACCGCATCTCGCGCGATCCGAAATGGTTCACCTTCATCTCGGACTGCGCCGACGGCCCGGTGCGCACCGTGCTGGGCGACGCGCGCCTCACGCTCGGCAAGGAGGCGAAAGGAACCTATGATCTGCTGGTCATCGACGCCTTTTCCTCCGACGCCGTGCCCACGCACTTGCTGACCGAAGAGGCGATCAAACTGTATCTCAGCCTGCTGAAGCCCGACGGCGTCGTCCTGCTGCACCTGTCGAACCGCAATCTGGAGATCACCCTGCCGGCCCAGGCCGCGGCCCAGGCGCTGCACGTCCCGGCCCTGCATCAGATCTATGGCGAAAGCGACCGCGCGCCCGAAATGGCCGAGGCGTCCACCGAGGCCATGATCCTGTCGCCGACCGAAGCCGGGCTGGCGCGCTATCGCGACGATCCGCGCTGGAACCAGTTGCAGCAGACGCAGGTGCGGCCGTGGACAGACGACTACGTCAATCTGATCGGCTCATTGTGGCGTCACATCACGCGGTGACCGGCAACTCCACCGTCGCCACGGCCTGAGCCGCCAGGCCCTCGCCGCGACCGGTGAAGCCCATGGCCTCGGTCGTGGTCGCCTTCACGCTGACCGCCGTCAGCGACAGGTCCAGCAGGGTCGCCAGTCGTTCGCGCATCGCCTGACGGTGCGGCTTCACCTTGGGTCGCTCGCAGATCAGGGTCACGTCGACATTGACGATCCGCCCGCCGCGCGCCGTCACCAGACCGGCGGCATGGGCCAGAAAGCGGTCTGACGACGCGCCTTTCCATTGCGGGTCGGTCGGCGGGAAGTGATCGCCGATGTCGACGTCGCCGATGGCGCCCAGGATGGCGTCGGTCAGGGCGTGCAGCCCCGCATCGGCGTCGGAATGACCGATCAGGGTCTGGTCGTGCGCGATCTCGACGCCGCACAGCCACACCGAAGCGCCCGGTCCCCAGCGGTGGGCGTCGAAGCCCATGCCGACGTGGGTGCGGCGCGGAATCAGGGCCTCGGCCATGGCGAAATCCTCGGGAAAGGTCAGTTTCATCAGACGCGGATCGCCGGGCGCGACGACGACGCGGCCGCCATGGGCGCGCACCGCCTCGGCCTCATCGGTCGGGGGTTCGGCGCCGGTCCAGGCGGCATGGGCGGTTTCGATCACGGCGCGACGAAAGGCTTGCGGCGTCTGGGCGCGGATCAGGCCGTCGCGGTCGACGCTCTCGCCGACGACATCGCTGTCGCTCTTTCGCAGACTGTCGGCGACGGCCAGACCGGGCAGGGCGCCGTCCGCGCCGTCCAGCGCCGCCAACAGCCGTGCGATCACTTCGCCCGACACCAAGGGCCGCGCGGCGTCGTGGATCAGCACCGGCTGATCCGGGGAACAGCTCAGCGCCGCCAACCCCGCCTGCACCGACGCCGCCCGCGTCGCGCCTCCCGTGACCGCTCGCC
>JAFLCT010000132.1 GCA_017302335.1 Caulobacterales bacterium
GGCGGGCGCGGGGGCCTCGTTGCGCGGACGCGCGACATCGAAGCCGGACTGACGCTGGACCGGGCTGGGCGCGCCGACGCGGCGCTTGGTCTCGACCACCACGGTCTTGGAGCGGCCGTGGCTGAAGCTCTGCTTGACGGTGCCGGCGGCGACCGCCCCCGCCGTGCGCGGCTTCAGGCTCAGCGGCGCGCGCGGCCCCGTGGCGGAGGGCGCCGCCGCAGGAGTCGAGGTCGTCTTGCCGTCGTTGGTCTTGTCGTTCTCGTCGGTCATCCGGTCGCTTCAAATCCGGGGCGGAAAGACCCGCCCGCGTCGTCGTCAAAACACAAAAAGCCGTGCGGCGCCCCGCCCCCGATCAGGGAGCAGAACCCCGCCCGTCCAAGTCCCTGTCGGAACCTTCAGTCGCGTCCCGCCCCCATTCCGGGGGCCGGAGCGGTCGAAATCCAGCCAGCCGTTCGACCTCTAGGGTCCAGCGATCGGCGCGCCCGCCCGCAAGCAGGACGGCGTGTATCGCATTTTCCAGCCCCAGGGCCAAACTCAAATCTTCGGCGGTGAAGACGCCGCACACGCGCGTCGTCTGATGCCGGGCCAGGGCCAGCAGTTTGCCGCGCCCGTCGGCGGACCCGTCGGCGGCCTCGATCAGCCAGGCGGCGCGTCCCGAGCGGACCGCGGCGGCGGCCTTTTCGAAACCCGAGATAAGCACGCCTTCGCGTCGGGCAAGGCCCAATTGATCCAGGCAACGACGCATCAGCAGCCGCTCGACCAGATCCGCCAGGTCCGGCGCGGCCTTCAGCGGGGCCTTGGCGGCGCGCGCGAACAGGCCCTTGCCCGCCGCCGTCTCGATCGAGGCGCGGTCGGCCGCAACCCACAGGCCGCGGCCCGGCAGCTTGCGCGCCAGGTCGGGAACCACCGAGCCGTCCGGGCCGGCGACGAAGCGGATCAGACAGGATTCATCCATGACCTGGCGGGTGACCAGATCGCGACGCTCCCTATCGATCGCTCCTTCGCGCGACATCATGGACGGTCCGGCCCTCCATCACGCTTGCGACGGTTCGAGGTCGCCCTCGTCGGCCGTCTCGGCCTCGGCGGCGTCCTGCGGCGCGAAGACGCTTTCGGCGTCGAACGCCTCTTCGCCCTCATCCTCGTATTCCGGCTCGGGTTCCGGCTGCGGCAGTTCCGAGGCGTCGATCCATCCGGCGGCCACGCGGGCTTGGAGGATCAGCATCTCGGCGTCTTCCTGCGACAGGTTGAAGGTTTCCAGCACGCCGGCGACCTTCACGCGTTCGCCGTTTTGCATCTCATAGCCGCCGCGCACCTCGTCGGTGGCCAGGTCGGCCAGGTCCTCGACCGTCTTGACCCCGCCCTCGCCCAGGGCGACGGCCATGGCCAGGGTCACGCCGGGAACTTCGAGAACGCCGTCCTCGACGCCCAGGGCCTTGCGCTTGGCGTCCAGCTCGGCCGCCTGGCGATCCAGGAAGTCGCGGGCGCGGGCCTGCAGTTCTTCGGCCGTCTCCTCGTCGAAGCCTTCGATGTCGGAAATCTCGTAGCTCTCGACATAGGCCAGGTCCTCGACCGTGGCGAAGCCTTCGGTGACCAGCAGTTGGGCGATCACCTCGTCCACGTCCAGGGCTTCCTGGAACAGCGTGGTGCGTTCCGAGAACTCGCGCTGGCGGCGTTCGGAATCCTGGGCCTCGGTGATGATGTCGATCTGCCAGCCGGTCAGTTGCGAAGCCAGGCGCACGTTCTGGCCGCGGCGGCCGATGGCCAGCGAAAGCTGCTCGTCCGGCACCACCACCTCGACGCGGCCGGCCTCTTCGTCCAGCACCACCTTGGACACCTCGGCGGGGGCCAGGGCGTTGACGATGAAGGTCGGCTCGTCGTTGTTCCACTGGATGATGTCGATCTTCTCGCCTTGCAGCTCGGCGACCACCGCCTGCACGCGCGAGCCGCGCATACCGACGCAGGCGCCGACCGGATCGATGGAGCTGTCGTTCGACAGCACGGCCATCTTGGCGCGCGAACCGGCGTCGCGGGCGGCGGCGCGGATCTCGATCACCCCGTCATAGACCTCAGGCACTTCCTGGGCGAACAGCTTGGCCATGAAGCCCGGATGGGCGCGGCTCAGCATCACCTGCGGCCCCTTGGCCTCGGGGCGGACGTCATAGATGTAGGTGCGGACGCGATCGCCGATGTTGAACACCTCGCGCGGGATCGACTGGTCGCGGCGCATCACGCCCTCGCCCCGGCCCAGATCGACGATGGTGTTGCCGTATTCGACGCGCTTGACCGTGCCATTGACGATCTCGCCGACGCGATCCTTGAACTCTTCGTACTGGTTGGCGCGCTCGGCCTCGCGGACCTTTCCGGTCACGACCTGACGGGCCATCTGGGTCTGGACGCGGCCGAATTCGAACGGCGGCAGTTCTTCGACGTATTCCTTGCCGACCTCGGCCTCGGGGTCGCGCTTCAGGGCGTCCTTCAGACGCACCATGGCGCTGTCGTTGAACTCTTCCAGCTCGTCTTCCGGCTGCCAGTCGTCGGCGACGATGGTGACGTGACGGGTCAGGGCCAGTTCGCCGGTCTTGGGGTCGATCTTGGCGCGGATGTCGTGGTGGGCGCCATAGCGCGACTTGGCGCCCTTCTGGATCGCCTCCTCGATGGCCTCGATGACGATCTCGCGGTCGATCAGCTTCTCGCGCGCGACGGCGTCGGCGATCTGCAACAGTTCGAGGCGGTTGGCGGAAATACCGGTGACGGCCATCAGGCGTTGTCCTCAGAGGTGGAGTTCGTGTTCAGCGGCGACGGCCCTTCGGAAGGCAGGCCGTCGTCTTCGGGTTCGCCGCGCGCGGCGCGGATTTCGGCGCCGCGCTTCAGCAAGGCGTCGGTCATGACCAGCTTGGCGTCGGCCAGCCAGTCGAAGGGGATCAGGGCGGTGTCGTCCTCGCCGTCCAGGTCGATGGCGACGTTTCCGTCCTCGACACCGGCGAGCAGGCCCTTGAAGCGTTTGCGGCCCTCGACCATCCGGTCGGTCTCTAGCCGCGCCTCGAAGCCTTCGAACAGTTCGAAATCGACGGGGCGGGTCAGCGGCCGGTCGATGCCCGGCGACGACACCTCCAGCAGATACTCCCCGGAGATCGGATCGGCGGCGTCCAGAACCTCAGACACCGCGCGGCTCAGACGGGCGCATTCTTCCACGGCGATGTCGTGATCGCTGGGCCGCTCGGCCATGATCTGCAAGCGTCGACGCTGCGTCCCGCCCATCAGGCGCACGCGCACGATCTCCAGGCCGACCGACTCCGCGACGGGGTCGAGCAGCTCCAGCAGGGCGCGGTCTTCAGCGGTCTTTGCGCGCAAGGTCACTCTCAAGTCCGGCCGCCACGCAGGCGCCGGGGGTCCAAAACAAAAAAGCGGCGGGCCGTCCGGGCCGCCGCTTCAAACGGCGCCGTTAGGACGCCGGTCTAACGATGTGGAGCGCCATATAGGCCCTCGACGGCGGCTTGTCAGCACATTCCTTTATTTTTTAAGTTGACTCTTAGTTTTGGAAAGTTTGAAATCCCAATCTTGAGCTTTTGGAGCGCGACATGGACACCTCAAGACTCCCCACCCTTAGATTGGCGGCCAGGAAAGCCATTGAATTGAAAGGCTGTGTCGCGACATCTCAGATCGGCCGCGGGCGACCTGAGAACGCTTTCCTGGGATTGTCCGGTCCGTATGAGGGCGATTGCGCTGTTCGAACGGCGAAACATGGTTGGTTCGCCTTTCCGTGGAACACGGACCACTGGGGAACACTTAGAGATTCCAAATTCGTCTTAGTTGCAAACTATGACGATGATGATGTTCCCACATTCGTCGCGGTTAGGTTTTTCCAGGCCGACCGTCTGCTCGACGCCTTCGACGCAGCGCGGCAGGCGCGACTGAAACGCGGGCTGAAGGTCAGCGACAATACGGGTATGTGGGTCGCCCTGCATGAATATCCGTCCCTGCCTGACAACGACAATTTCGAAGCCTTGGCCGACTGGGTCGTTCACATTCCCCTGCCGCTTGACCCGGCCCGCGTCCCGGCCGCTCCCGCCGCCCTGTCGAATCCGCCGCTAGGTCTGTCGATCGCGGAGGCGAAACTGCGACTGGCGGCCCACTACGGCGTCGATCCGCAAGCCATCGAGATCGTCATCCGCGGATAGGCATGGGGTCGCCAGGCGTCCGGTTCAGGCGCGGCTGAACTCTAGGAAGATCGGCGCCACGTCGCCCAGCTTCTTCTCTTCATAGCGGGTGACGACATGGTCGTCGGGCGCCGCGTGCCAGTCGTCGGCGTTGCCGATCCGCACCAGGCCCGGCGTGCGGGCGAACCGTTCCAGCGCCCAGTGGGCGTAGTCGGCCCAGTCGGTGGCGAAGCGCAGCGTCCCGCCCGGCTTCAGCACCCGCACCAGCTCGGCGGCGAAGTCGTCCTGCACCAGCCGCCGCTTGTTGTGTCGCGCCTTGTGCCAGGGGTCGGGGAACAGGATCAGCACCCGGTCCAGGCTGGCGTCGGGCAGGGCCTCGACCACCGCGCGGGCGTCGTCGGCGTGGATGCGGACGTTCTTCAAGCCGCGCTCGTCGACATGACGCAGCAGCGATCCGACCCCGTTCAGGAACGGCTCGCAGCCCAGGATCACCGCCTGAGGGTTGCGCTCGGCCTGGGCCGCCAGATGTTCGCCGCCGCCGAAACCGATCTCCAGCCAGGCTTCGGTCGCCTCGGGCGCCAGGGCGCGCGGATCGACCGGCCCGGCCTTGGGGTCCGGCACGGCGATGGACGGCAGCAGGGTGTCGAACAGGGCCGCCTGGCGCGGCTTGATCGGCCGCGACTTGATGCGCCCGAAGGTGCGCAGGGGCCGGTGGTCTGAGGCGGTCATGGCGGCGCTATAACCGCTGCGGCGCGAGGCGGGAATGGCGAACTATCGACGCGCCGCTCCGGCCGGACGCGCGGCGTCGCACAAGGCGCGCCCCTGGGTTCCGAACACCGCCCCTTGCGCCACCCAGCCGCGCAGCTTGGGCGCGCGAACCCGGCACCAGCCGTCTTCGCAGTCGTCGATCGAGACCAGGGATCGCGGCCGCAGTCGTGCGCGCACGGCGGCGTCCTCGTCGCGGGCGGCGCGGATGGGGATCTCGCGCGGCGTGGCGTTGTAGACATGGCGTCGGCCCGAGGCGACCGAGCGGTGAATCCAGGCCACGGCGCCGTCCGGGTCGCAGATCTTGCGCCAGTGACGGGTCTCGGCGATCACCTGCACCGGCAGACCGGCGGCGCGATATTCCCACAGGATCTCATAGTCCAGACCGGGTCCGCCACGCGCGCGCACTTCCGACGATTTCAGCGAGATCCAGCGCGGCACCTCCAGCCCCGTCGGCGTCGGCCGTCCGTCCGGCATGGTGTTCGACGCCCCGCACAGGACGGCGCCCGCCAGGACGCCCGTGGCGATCAGGGCGGTGCGGATGGGGATGCGGACCGGGGTGGAACGAAGCGGCACGTCGGGTTCTCGAAGCGGCGTCCGCCCAGGATGACCCCCGCCGTTTAAGACCGTCTTAACCGTGTCCGACCGTCGCGCTTCAACAGTTCGACAAGTCCGCAAGCCGGTCTGTACCGGATAGAATATATTGATATTATTCATGAAAATATGGTCACAAACTAACGGCGAATTCACCCGGCGCCCTGAAATTGGCGCCGGATTCACACACCGATGCGACAACGGCCGCGCCTTACTTCCCGTCTCGCCGCCCCTCGCGGCCTTATAAAAGGGAAGCGCCTATCATGACCGCCATCCGCATCGCCGCCGTCATCGCCGCGGCCGCCGTCAGCCTGACCGCCCCGGCCGCCGTCTCGGCCCAGGAGGTCGGAAACACCTCGGCTTCGGTCGCCTGGAACGACCTGGACGTGACCACGCCGTCCGGCGCGGCCCAGTTGGACCAGCGCATCAACACCGCCGCCCGCCGCGCCTGTCGCGGCGTGCGCGCCACCGGCACCAATATGAGCCAGACCGCCTTCTGCCGCTCGCAGATCAGACAGACGGTCCTGAGCCGGATGGACGAGACCACGCGCCAGGCCTATGGCCGGGCCAGCACCGAGGCCCGCGTTTCGGCGCGCGCGGATCGCGCCTGACGCCCCGGGGCGGGCGACCCGGCGCCCGCCC
>JAFLCT010000133.1 GCA_017302335.1 Caulobacterales bacterium
GGTCAGCAGGCGCGCGCGGGCGCGCCACGCCCAGACGCTGAGCGCCAGGGCCAGGCCGCAGGCGCCCGCGGTGGCTGCATAGGCGATGTCGGCCTCGGCCATCTCCCTCCACCCCGCCAGATCGAAATCGGTCGATACGAATCGAATTCACCATACGGCAATTCGGCCGCGCGCCGAGGGGGCGAAACCGACGCATTGCGGCGGCGCCCATTCGCCCCGATATGCCGGGGATGAGCACGGACTGGACCGACTGGGCGGCGCCCTCTCTCGACGACTTCGCGGCCCTGGCGCGGCGGGCGTTCGACGACCTGCCCCAGGTGTTCCGCGACGCGGCGGGCGAGGTGGTGATCCGCGTCGACGACTTTCCCGACGACCAGACTCTGGACGAGATGGAGATCGACGATCCGTTCGGCCTTACGGGGCTGTATTCCGGCGTCGATCTGGGCCGACGCGACGCCATGGGACCGGCGGCGGAGCCGTCGCGGGTGTTTCTGTACCGGCGGCCGATCCTGGACGAATGGTGCGAGCGCGGCGACGTCGGCCTGTACGACCTGATCGCCCATGTTCTGATCCACGAGATCGGCCATCATCTGGGCCTGTCCGACGACGACATCGACGCCATAGAGGCGGCCGACGGAGAGTGAAGGCGGCGGCTGGCGCTTCGTGAACGGCATCGCCTGGTCGTTGGCGAAGTCGAGGCGGTTCTCGCCGCAAGTCCGATGGCGCGGCGGCGCGGCGGCGGCCAGGGTTCGGTCATCGGAACCCGGCGGTCGGGTTCCCTCACGGATCCAAAGAACGTCGCATGAAGACCTTCGCTCTCGCCGCCGCCCTGGCCCTGCTGGCCGGACCGGCCCTGGCCCAGTCGGCCGCCCCCGCCCGCATCGCCATGACCTTTGACGTCGGCGCCGAGACCGGCGCGGTCATGGTCGCCCTGTACGACAGCGAGGCGGCCTATTCCGGCGGCCGCCCGGCGCGCGTCGCCAAGGTCGACGTCGCCGCCGGGGATCGGGCTGCGATCTTCGACGGCCTGCCCCCCGGCGACTACGGCATGAAGGCCTTCCACGACGTGGACGGGGACGGGACCATGGACGTCAACCCGTTCGGTATGCCGACCGAACCCTATGCCTTTTCGAACAACGCCGTGGGCAACATGGGTCCGGCCGGCTGGGACCGCGCCAAATTCACCGTCTCGGGCGACACCGCCCAGACCATTCGCATCCGCTAACCGACCCGACGCCCGCGGCGCGGCCGCGCGCTGTTTGAGGCTGTTCCGGAGGGCCTGCGCGGAGGTCGCGAAGGCGTCGCCCGAGGCCGTGATTTTCGAGGAGTTTTCACATGATCCCGTCTCGCCGTTCCCTGTTGCTGGGCGCCGCCGCCGTTTCGGCCGCGGTCGCCGCCCCCGAGAAGAGCTTCGCCGCCGCCGCCCTGCGCGCGGTCGAGGCGGGCGCGCCCGATTGGGCCTTGGCCACTGCGGATATCGAGACCGATATCGCGCCGAGCGCCCTGACGCTGATCCGCGGCCGCGCGCCAGAGGGGCTGAAGGGCGTACTGTACCGCAACGGCCCGGCCAAATTCCGTCGACCGGGCGGCAGCGCCGCCCATTGGTTCGACGGCGACGGCATGATCCGCCGGTTCAGCCTTGAGGACGGCCGCGCGACCCTGGCCGCTCGTTTCGCCGATACGCCCAAGCGGCGCCAGGAAGCGCGGCTGGACGCCATGGTCATGCCCGGCTTCGGCACCCTGCCCGATCCGCGCGCCCAGATCGGCTCGGCCGACGACGCCAGCGCCGCCAACACCTCGGTTCTGCCGGTCGGGGACGCGGTCTGGGCGTTGTGGGAGGCGGGGTCGCCCATGGCCCTGGACGCCGTGACCCTGGAGACGCGAGGCTTCGTCACCTTGAGGCCCGACCTGAAGGCCATGCCCTTCCTGGCCCATCCGCGCATCGAGCCGGACGGCCGCGTGTGGAACCTGGGCCTGGGCGGCGCCCAGGCCGTCGTCTGGCGGCTGGCGGCGGACGGGACGCTGGAGGACGCCCAGGTGATCGCCTTGCCGCGCGCCAGCTATATCCACGACTTCACCGCCACGGCGCGCCATCTGGTCATCGTGTTGCAGCCCTGGGTGCACGCACGCAACGTCATGCCCTTTTCGAGCGCCTTCGACTGGCGCCCCGAGACCGGGACCCAGGTGCTGGTGATCGACAAGGACGACCTGAGCCGCCGTCGCGTGCATGAATTGCCGACCTTCGGTTTCTTCCATCTGGGCGACGCCTGGGAGGAGGCGGACGGGACCCTTCGCTTCGACGTCTGCGTCCACAAGGACATGGATTTCGCCGCGCGCGGCGCTCGCCAGCTTCTGAACGGCGTGCCGACCGGCGATGAACCGGCCGAGCTGGCCATGGCGGTGCTGCCGCCGTCCGGGCCGGGGCGGCTGGAGCGGACCGGCGCGGTGGCCGAGTTTCCGCGCGGCGACCCGCGACGGGCGGGCCAGGCGCGGCGCTTCACCGTGCACACCATCGGCGACACCTCGAACCGCCCGCTGGCGTGCGGGACGGGGGTGACCGACTGGTCGAACGGCCGGACCCGCGTCTTCGACTTCGGCCCCGGCCACGTGGCCGACGAAATGGTCTATGTCCCCAAGACGGGCGCGACGGATGAGGCGGACGCCTGGCTGGTCGGTTCGACCCTCAATCTGCGGACGCGCGCGACCGAGCTGCACGTGCTGGATCTGGCTCATGTCGAGGACGGGCCGGTCGCCACCTGGAGCGCCGACGTGGCCCTGCCGGCCACCTTCCATGGCGCCTGGGTCGGCGGCTAGATCACGGTTGCGACGGCGCGGGACCCCGTGATCCAGGGTCCCGGAAGCGGAGCCGGCGAAGGTGGGCCGCGGGGCGGCGGACCACGGCCGCGGCCTTACCAACGCCGTCTGCGCGGTCTCGTGCAGGGCGTCAGGCCGACAACGCCGCCATGACCGCGCGACGGACGCCGCGGAAGGGCATATTCGGACCGACGTCGCCGTTGCACAGGACCGCCATGGTCACGCCGTGGGCCATATAGGTCTCCAGGCACGCCGAGAAACCGTCGATATAACCGTAGTGCTGGATCATCGGACCAAGCTCCGACGGCGGGGGCACAAGCAGGCCGAGTGCATATTGGGTGTCGCCATAGCCGGCGTCTTGCGCGCTGAAGCGGTTCGCGCCGCTCAGTCGGCCGTCTCGCAGGCGACCCGGCGTCAAAAGTTCGCGCACGTGCGCCTGGTCGAACAGGGCGCCGGACAGCAGCAGATGATGCCATCGCATAAGGTCGGCCGCGGTCCCCCGCATGGCGCCAGCGGCGCCGGCGTCCGCGATCTCGATGTGGGCGGCGTTGATGAACCGCGTCGCCTCTTCGGTCGGCGAATAGCCGTTCACCCGCCCCGGGACCACGGCGCTGACCGTGTCGAAGGCCAGACTTTCCAGACCCAGCGGTTGAAAGATCAAGGCTTCCATGGCGGCGGCCAGCGGCTGGCCTGTGACCTGTTCGATGACGGCGCCGAGGGTGATGTAGTTGGCGTTGCTGTAGAGCCAGGCCGTCCCGGGCGGGAAGTCGAACAGCTTGGGCTGGGCCGCGATGGCCTGGGCCAAGGCGATGGACGATTTCGGTCCCTCGGCGTCTGCGGCGGACGAAGGCGACGCCTGCTCGCTGAGACCTGCGGTGTGGGTCATCAGCTCGCGAAGGCTGAACCGCTCCGTCGAGGCGAAGGCGGGCAGGTGGTTCTGGACGGCGTCGTCGAGATCCAGCCTGCCAAGCGACGCGAGCTTCACCACGGCGGCGGCCGTGAACTGCTTCGTCAGGGAGGCAATCCGAAAGATGCTGCGGCTGTCGACAGGCGTTCCTGTCTCGAGGTTCGCCAAGCCGTAGTTCTGGACAAACAGCGGCGTTCCCCGCCGACCGATCGCGACGGCGATCCCCGGACAGGCCCCGGCGTCCAGCGCCGCGCGCTCGGCGGCGTCCACAGCCGCGCCAAGCGTCGGGGACTGGGCGTGGCCCGGTGCGCTGAAGGCCGCGCCTGCCGTGCCGACGGCGGCGCCCAGGACGGCGCGCCTGGAAAGCGACATATGAGGTTTCCAAATCATGCAGACGCTGTTTCTGACATTCGGGCGGCGATCACGGAAACGATTTGCTTCGCCTTCAGGAGCCGGGCCGCCGGATCGGCGATGCGCGTCGCGCGGGCGCCGTTGCTCGGAGAATTGAAGGCCGACGCCGGGGTGATCCCGGTCCTTGGTTCTGAAACCCCGCGCCTGGGCGCGCCCTGAAGATCACCACCAGCCCTCGGCGCGAAGACGCCGGGCGTGGACGCGGCTGACCGGCACCTTGAGATCGCCTTCCAGCGTCAGGACGGCGCGCCCGTCGCCCCGGCTGACGTCGCGCACGGCCCCCTTGGCCGCCCACCAGCTTCGATGGACCTGGGCGCCCTCCAGCCCTTCCAGCTCGGCCACGGCGTCTGACAGCCGCATTAGGATCAGGTCCGAGCCGCGATCGGTGTGAAGACGCAGATAGTGATCCTCGGCCTGGACCGCGATCAGGCGCGCGCCGCGCAGGCGGGGCGGCAGCCGGTCGAGGAAGCGCGCGGGCGCGGCGCCGGGCGCGGCGGCGTGGGTCTGGATCGTGCGCCCGCGCGCCAGAAAGACGTTCAGCACGCACATGGCCGCGCAGATGATCGTGACCGGAAGCAGGAAGGCCGGCAGCCAGGACAGCGGATAGACCCGGCCGTCATAGACCAGGCCGGTGACCGCCCAGACCACGACCGTCATCGGCAGGGCGATCATGGCCGACATGACGGCAGAGGCCAGCCAGGGGCGTTCGGCCGGGTCGATCCAGCGACAGGCCAGCAAGGAGCAGAAATGACCCCATAGCCCCCCCGTGATCATCAGGGGAATCCAATAGGCCAGACGCAGGGTCAACGGCGGCTGCCCCTGGGTGAAGGCGTTCGAGAGGGCCAGGAAGGCGCCGGCCGTCGCGGCCAGCAGCAGGCCGCGCGCCAATTCTTTCAGGGTCTGAACCGTCTGAGGCGTCATGCATCGCTTGAGACCATGATTTGCCGGTGAGCGAAACGGGGGCGTTGGCGCTTCGTCAACGGCGCGGGCGGCCGTTGGCGAAACCCGGGCGGTCGCGCGCGAAGACGGGGCGGACGGCGGCTGCGCGGCATGGCGAAAGGGGACGTCGCCACGAAGGAAAGCCGTCATGACCGAACAGATCGAAACCGCCCGCCGCCGCCGGATCACGCTTGGGACCGTCCTCAGCCTGATCGCCGTGGGAGGCATCCTGGGGTTCGGGGTGTTCAAGGGCTACGCCATTCAGTTGGCGCGCGATCCCTCGGCCCTGGCGGGAACGATCCATGCGCCGGACTTCGGCCTGTTGGCCGGGGCGCCGGTTACGATCCAGGTCCATGTCGCCGGGGCGCTGACGGCCCTGATCATCGGCACGATCCTGCTGCTGGGCGTGAAGGGAAACACCCTGCACCGGACCCTGGGCTGGACCTGGGTGATCGCCATGGCGACGACGGCGGTCAGCAGCCTGTTCATCCGCCAGATCAACGGCGGAAGCTTCTCGCTGATTCACCTGCTCAGCGGCTGGACCATCATCGCCCTGCCGATGGCTGTCTATGCGGCGCGCAAGCACAAGGTGCTCCAGCACCGCCGCGCCATGACCGGTATGTTCGTCGGCGGCCTCTTGGTCGCGGGCGCCCTGACCTTCCTGCCCGGAAGGCTGATGTGGCGGATGTTCTTCGGGTGATGAATCCCTTCTTCCCCAAGGGGAGAAGGATGAACTAGGCTGAATCGACATTCATCGCATCCAGATCATGGATGCGGCGATATGGACGAAGGCGAGGTAATGGCGGGCGAGGCGGTCGAACCGTGTGGCGAAGCGCCGGAAGTGCTTGAGCTTGTTGAAGC
>JAFLCT010000134.1 GCA_017302335.1 Caulobacterales bacterium
GCCCGCGACGGCGGCGGCGTCCGACGCCCGGCTGGTCTCGATCCTGTCGGACTATGAATCCTATCTGCGCCGCATCGACCCGTTGACGGCGGGGTCGGAGGGCGACGACGCGGCCATGGCCCGCCTGCCCGACGGAAGCCGGGCGTTCGAACTGGCCCAGGCGGAGCCGCTGCGGGCCTTTCTGACGCGGCTGGAGGCGCTGGACCCGCAAACCCTGTCGGCGCCCGACCGGATCAACCACGCCTTCCTGTCGCGCGTGCTGCGGCACAGGCTGGCCGGCATTCCGCTGGATCGCGGTCGGCTGGCGTTCGATTCCGAGGGCGGGCCGGGGACGTTCGCCGGCTATCTGGCCAGTTCGACCCGCCTGGGTTCGGCGGCCGAGGCCGAGCGTTACCTGTCGCGCCTGCGAGCCTTGGGCAAGACCTATGACGACGCGTTGGACAACGCCCGGCGCGGGCTGGAGACCGGCCTGGTCCAGTCGCGTTCGGTGGTCGAAAGCGCCATCGTTCCCGCCCGCATCGACGCGGAGCTGACGGCGGCGAACGACCCGATGCTGAAGCCGTTCGACACCCTGCCGTCCACCACGCCCGCCGCCGAGCGTGAGGCGTTGCGGGCGCGGGGGGCGGCCGTGGCCGCCGAAGTTCTGGTGCCGCGCCGTCGGGCCTGGCTGACCTTCCTGACCGACGAATACCTGCCCGCCGCGCCCCAGAAACCCGGCCTGGCCCATCGCCCCGGCGGTCGCGAGATGTACGCCTATGAGGTCGCGGGCTACACCACCACCGATCTGACGCCGGACCAGATCCACCAGATCGGCCTGGACGAGGTGGCCCGCATTCGCGCGCGCATGGAGATCGAGATGCGCGCCTCGGGCTGGACCGGGGATTTCGCGGGTTTCCTGACCTTCCTGCGCACCGATCCGCAATTCTACGCCACGACGCGCGAAGGGTTGCTGGAGAAGGCGTCGGAGATGGCCAAGCGGGCCGACGACGGTCTTCCGGCCCTGTTCGGGACCCTGCCGCGCCTGCCCTATGGCGTGCGGCCGGTCGCGCGCGAGATCGAGGCCAACTACACCACCGGACGCTACAACCCCGGTTCGATGCAGAACGGGGTGGCCGGCGGCTATATGGTCAACACCTCGCGCCTGGATCAACGGCCGTTGTATGAACTGCCCGCCCTGACCCTGCATGAGGCCGTACCCGGCCATCACCTGCAGATTTCCCTGCAACAGGAGGCGGGCGACCAGCCCTATTTCCGGCGTCAGGTCGACGTCACCGCCTTCACCGAGGGCTGGGGCCTGTACGCCGAATATCTGGGCGAGGAGATGGGGTTTTACCGCACGCCTTATGAACGGTTCGGCCGCCTGTCCTATGAGATGTGGCGCGCCTGTCGCCTGGTGGCCGACACCGGTCTGCATTGGCTGGGCTGGACGACGGAACAGGCGCGGGCCTGTTTCCGCGACAACTCGGCCCTGGCCCCGCACAACATCGAGACCGAGCTGCAACGCTATATCGGCTGGCCGGGCCAGGCGACGGCCTACAAGATCGGCGAAATCCGTCTGCGCGCCATCCGCGCCCGGGCCGAGGCGGCGCTGGGCCAGAACTTCGACGTGCGCAAATTCCACGACGCCCTGCTGGTCGAGGGACCCTTGCCGCTGGACCTGCTCGACGCCCGGATGGACGCCTGGATCGCCGAGCAGGCGGCGCGCTGACGGCCGTCAGCGGCCGTTCAGTTCATCGACCAGGGCGCGGCGGCCATAGACCTTCAACAGGGCCTCCTGAATGCCCGAGGCTGCGACATGGACCGAGCGGTTCAGCACCGGGTCATAGCCGAAGGCCCCGCCCAATGAATGGATGTTGCCGTCGAAGACGATGCCGATCACCTCGCCGCGCGCATTCAGGGTCGGTGAACCCGAGGCCCCGCCGATGACGTCATTGGTGCCCGAGAAATCGAACACGGCGCCCATGTCGATCGTGTCGCGGGCGCGCCCCCAACTGTCGGGCAGGTCGAACGGCGCCTGGCCGGTGTCGCGGTCGTACAGGCCCGCGAAGGTGGTGAAGGGCGGAATCTCGCGGCCGCGCTCGGTCCAGCCCTTGACCTGGCCATAGCTCAGACGCAGCGAAAAGGTCGCGTCGGGATACTGGCTGTCGCCATAGACGGCGAAGCGGGCCTGGGCCAGGCGGGCCTGGGCGGCGCCGGTCGGACCCGTCACCTCCTGGGCCAGGCGTCGGGCGATGGCGCGGGCGGCCGGATCGATGGCCAGGGCCAGTTTGATCATCGGATCATCGGACGCCTGAACCGCTTCCAGTCCCCCGTCGAACAGGCGCAGACGCTCGGCCGGATCGGCCAGGCGCGTTCCCTCGACCAGCGCCGTGGCCCGAACTTCGGGCGAGTCGCGGCCCAGCAACAGGCGGCTGCCTTCGCTGTCGACGGTCAGTTTCTCGCGCGCCTTGCTGAACCAGTGGATCAGCAGCAACCGTTCCATCTGCGGCTCGATCGGCGTCTGACCGGCCAAGGCGGCGCGTGCACGCGCCAGGGCGGCGTCGTCATAGCCGCTCAGCCGTTCGGCGGCGGGCTTGGGCCGTTCCATGGCGGCGCGGACGATGGTCCGGGCCTGGTTGAACAGAGCCGATCCGGCGCCCGCCTGAGCCGCCAGGAAGACGTATTCGGGATAGAGGTCGGCATAGGCGGCATAGGCCCGGTCGATCTCGCCCCAGGCGTCGCCGGTCTGGCGGGCCAGTTCCGGGGCGGCGGCCACACGGGCGCGCAGGTCGGCCTCCTGCTCGGCCTTGCGGCCGAAGAAGTCGGGATTGGCCAGGGCGCGGAAACGGCCGTCATAGACCTTGATCGTATTCTCCAGGCTGTTCAGCCGGTCGACGATCATGCGCCGCGCCTCGGGTGAGGCGTCGCCGAACTGATAGTATTTGCCGCGCAGTTCGCTGCGCAGCGACTGGTCGAACGGGATCTGGATGTCGCGGATGAAGGTCAGCTGCGACTGCGTCAGTTGACGCTGGGTCGAGCCGGGGTTTCCCGGCAGGAAGATCGGTTCGCCGGCCGTGGGCGCCGCCGGGTTCCAGACCAGGTGTTCCGGCGTCACGGCCGCCCGATCGCCGTCGTACAGACGCAGGAAGCCGACATCGAGGTTGTAGCGCGGGAAGTTGAAATTGTCGGGATCGCCGCCGAAGAAACCGGTGCCGAACTCGGGCGCGAACACCAGCCGGACATCGTCATAGCGGCGATAGCGATACAGCTTGTACTGACCGCCGCCGTAGAAGGCGATCACCTGGCACCGCATACCGGCCTGTCCCTCGCAGCCCTCGGTCTCGATGCGGGCGATCTCGGCGGTCTGGGCCTGGACCCGCTCGGCGCCGGTGCGATCGCCCGAGGCGGCGTCCAGGCGGCCGCTGACGTCCTCGATCGATTGCAGCACCTCGGCCCACATACCGACGCAGCGCTTCTCCTCCTCGCGCGTGGCGGTCAGGAAGCCGGTGGCGAAATAATCGTTCTGGGCGGTCGATAGCGATCCGGCGCAGGATTCCAGGCAGTGATAGTTGGTCATCACCAGCCCTTGGCCCGAAACGACCGAGGCCGAGCAGCCGGGAATGCGCACCGAGGCGGCCCGCACCTTGTCCAGCCAGGCCTGGTCTATGGACACGCCGTAGGCGGCGTTGACGCGCGCCATGGGGAAGTTGTCGAAGGTCCACATACCTTCGTCGGCCATCGCCGGACCCGCCGCCAGGCCCAGGGCCGCAAAGCCCGCCGCCGCACCCAGAATTCGTCGCATCCATACGCTCCCTGATCGTCCGGTTCGTCCGGTTCGAAACAGCGGGCAGATTGCAGCGGGCGGCGGGCGGCGCCTAGCCGATTTCCGGTGGCGTCGGCGCGACGTGGCGTCTCAGGCCTCGACGCCGACGCCGATGGGACAGACCACGCCCGTGCCGCCGATGCCGCAATAGCCGGCCGGGTTCTTGGCCAGATACCCCTGATGATATCCCTCGGCGAAATAATAGGGACCGGCGGGGACGATCTCGGTGGTGACGGCGCCGCGCCCGGCGTGGGTCAGGGCCGCCTGATAGGTGTCGCGCGACGCCTCGGCCAGGGCCTGTTGCTCGGCGTTCAGCGTATAGATGGCCGAGCGGTACTGGGTTCCCTGATCATTGCCCTGACGCATACCCTGGGTCGGATCGTGGTTCTCCCAGAAGACCTTCAACAGCGCGTCATAGCTGATGACGGCGGGGTCGAAGACCACCTGCACCACTTCGTTGTGGCCGGTCCGGCCGGTGCAGACCTCCTCATAGGTCGGATTGGGCGTGATTCCGCCGGAATAGCCGACCGAGGTCGTCCAGACGCCGGGCAGTTTCCAGAACACCCGTTCCACGCCCCAGAAGCAGCCCATGCCGAAGACGGCCGTCTGAAAACCATGCGGGTGCGGCCCCTTCAGCGGACGGCCGTTGACGAAATGCGCCTCGTCCGTCGGCATGGCCGTCGCGCGACCGGGCAGGGCGGTTTCGGCGGTCGGCAGGTCGAGGTTTTTTCCAAAGGCCATGGGATACGCTCCTGAAATATCGGTCGTCGCCTATATGGGCGCCTTGCTGGCGCTTGCCGAGGGGTTCGGTCTGTTCTATCTGCCTCGCCTCGCGTCGAACCGACCTTCGGCGCACCGCGCAGGCGGGAAACGGACAGGTGGCGGAGTGGTCGATCGCGCACGCTTGGAAAGCGTGTGTAGGTGAAAGCCTACCGAGGGTTCGAATCCCTCTCTGTCCGCCACCGGCCTTCCCCGGCTCTGTTCTATCGGCGTGCTGGCCGTCAGGGCCGGGTCTGGCCTTGGCCGCGCACCACATATTTGTAGGTGGTCAGTTGCTCGGCTCCGACCGGGCCGCGCGCGTGCAGGCGCGAGGTGGAGATGCCGATCTCTCCGCCGAAGCCGAACTCGCCGCCGTCGGCGAACTGGGTCGAGGCGTTGACCAGGACAATGGCGCTGTCGACCGCCGCCGCGAAGCGTTCGGCGGCCTGGGCGTCGGCGGTGATGATCGCCTCGGTGTGGCCCGAACCATGGCGGCGGATGTGATCGACGGCGGCCCCCAGATCATCGACCACCCGGACGGACAGGATCGGGGCCAGATATTCGGTGGTCCAGTCGGTCTCGGCCGCTTCGGCCATGGCGGGGACCAGGGCGCGGGCGGCCGGATCGCCGCGCAGTTCGCAACCGGCGGCGATCAGGTCGGCGGCGATCGGCGGCAACAGGCGTTCGGCCCCCGTGCGATCGACCAGCAGGGTCTCGGTCGCGCCGCAGACCGAGACGCGGCGCATCTTGGCGTTCAGCACCACGCGCCGGGCGACATCCAGATCGGCGGCGTGATGGACGTAGGTGTGGCACAGGCCCTCCAGGTGGCCCAGCACCGGCGCCCTGGCCTCGGCCTGGACGCGGGCGACCAGGCTCTTGCCGCCGCGCGGAATCAACAGGTCCACGGTCCCGTCCAGGCCCGACAAAAGGTGGCCGACGGCGTCGCGGTCGGGCGTGGCGATCACCTGAACCGCGTCGGCGGGCAGGCCGGCGCCGGTCAGGGCCTGATGGATCACCTCGGCGATGGCCAGGGACGACTGGAGACAGTCGGAGCCGCAGCGCAGGATGGCGGCGTTGCCGGAGCGGATGCACAGGGCGGCGGCGTCGGCGGTGACGTTGGGGCGGCTCTCATAGATGACGCCCAGCACGCCTATGGGGGTGCGGACCCGCGCGATGTCCAGGCCGTTGGCGGGGGTCCAGCGGGCCAGTTCGGCGCCCAGGGGATCGGGCACGGCGGCGATGGTCGCCACGGCCTGGGCCATCGCCGCGACGCGGGCGGGGGTCAGGGCCAGGCGGTCGATCAGGGCCTCGGACAGCCCGGCCTGCCGGGCGGCGGCGATGT
>JAFLCT010000135.1 GCA_017302335.1 Caulobacterales bacterium
TCGATCGCCGGGTCGGGCCAGGTCGACGATGCGGTCGCCGCAGGCCGCCCGGTCGCCCAGGGCCTCGGCCCGGCGCCCTGCCGCGCGCACTCCGGCGGCGATGTCCTCGGACCCGACCGACCGGTCGGTCGTGCCGCCGTAATAGACCGGCTCGGGCATGATCAGAACGTCGTCGGGCCGCATCAACCCGGCGAAGCCGTCGATGAACTCTGACTTCATCAATTTCAGCGGCCCGAACCCGTGCGGCTGGAACAGGATCAGCAGTCGCCCGTCGAAGGCGTGCAGGGTCTTCAGGGTTGCGGCGATCTTGTCCGGGTTGTGGGCGAAGTCGTCGATGACGGTGACCCCGTTCTTCGTCCCGACCACCTCCATCCGTCGCCGGATGCCGGCGAAGGTCTCCAGCGCCGCGACCGCCTGGTCCAGCCCGACCCCCAAGGCCCGCACGGCCCCCAGGGCGGCCAAGGCGTTGGCGACATTGTGCGCGCCAGGCACGTTCAGGACCACGCGCCGCCGCGCGCCCGTGCCCCGTTCGGCCAGGTCGAAGGTCATGCCGATCGACGTCGGCGTCAGCCCGTGCGCGGCCAGATCGGCTTCGTCGTTTCCAAGGGCGAAGGTGACGACCTCCGAACCCCGGCCCTCGGCGACCATCGTCTGGGCCAGGGCCGCCGTCTCCGGGTTGTCCAGGTTCAGAACCGCCGCCCGCGCCCGGCCGACGAAGCCGCCGAACAGGTCGCGCAGCTCCTCCATCGACTTGTGGTCCAGGCTGATGTTGGAAACCACGGCCACCGTCGGGTCATAGCGGGCGATGGAGCCGTCCGATTCGTCCACCTCGGCCACGAACAGGTCCGGCCCGCCGATCAGGGCGCTGGCGAACGGATGGTCGGCGTCGACGAAATTCCTCATCACGGCGCCGTTCATCACCGTGGGCGCCCGGCCCGCCGAATGCAGGATCCAGGCGATCATGCCGGTGATGGTCGACTTGCCGCTGGTCCCCGCCACCCCGACCGAGACCGGGGCCGCATTGAACAGTCGGCTCAACAGTTCGGGCCGGGTCGTCACCGTGGCGCCCACGCGCCGCGCCGCGCCGATGTCGGGCACGGTGTCCTCCACCGCGCCGGTGGCCACCACCATCTGATCGGCCCGCGTCACGCCCGAGCCGTCCTGGGGGTGCAGGGTCACGCCGCGGCCGCGCAGCCAGTCGAACTTCTCGGGCGTGCGACCCTGGTCCAGCGCCCGGTCGGAGCCTTCGATGCGGCCCCCAAAAGGCGCGATGCGTGATTGCACGATCATGGCCAGGGGCAACATCCCCGAGCCGCCGATGCCGCAGAAGAAATAGGAGGCGTCTTGATTCATGGAGGCGAAACCGGGAAGGCTGAGGATCGCCTGACTAGCACGGGCCGGGCCGGACGCCAGATGACCTTCAAGATCGGAATCGTCGCCGCCTCGTCGCGGTTCAGCCGCGAAAGCGCCGACCGCCTGACCGGCTTCATGGCCGAACGCTATCCGGCGGGCGAGGTCGCGGCCGTGTTTCACGAGGCCAGTTTCCTGACCCACGGCCATTTCGCCGGGGACGACGCCGCGCGCGCCCGCGCCTTCATCGACTTCGCCAATGATCCGCGCATCGACGCCGTCTGGTTCGCGCGCGGCGGCTACGGCTCGTGCCGCATCGCCGAGACCGTGGTCGGGGCGATGACGCCCGAGGCCAGGAAGAAACGCTATCTCGGCTATTCCGACGCCGGTTCGATCCTGGCGGCGCTGTACAAGGCGGGCTTTCCGCACGTGGCGCACGGGCCGATGGCGTCCGACATCAACCGTCGCACCGGACCCGAAACGGTTCAACGGTCCATCGACTGGCTGGTCAAGGGCGGGACGAAGGGGGTTGAACCGTCCCTGGCCACAGATCCCCGTCCGGCCGTCGCCTTCAACCTGACCATCATCGACCAACTGGTCGGCACGGCCCTGGAGCCGGACCTGACCGGCCATGTCCTGATGCTGGAAGAGGTGTCGGAGGCCCTGTACCGCATCGACCGGATGATGTTCCACCTGACCGGCCAGGCCTCGATCCGGCGCGTCCCGGGCATCCGTCTGGGCCGGGTCTCGGACATCACGCCCAATGATCCCGACTTCGGCATGACGCCCGAAGAGATCGTCCGCTATTGGTGCGCGCGTTCGGGCGTGCCCTATCTCGGCGCCGCCGACATCGGCCATGACGGCGACAACAAGGTCGTGCCGTTCGGGCCACGTTGATTAACCAAACCCGTCGCTTGCTGCGGGAAGGCGGTCGACACGGGGCGGTTCGTCCGGTTCACATGGGCCGATGGGGGTTCAGGCGTTTCGTTTCGAGGCCTGGGGCGGCGCCGCGATCGCGGCCGCCTGCATCTGCCTGGCCGTTCCCGACGCCGTTTCGGCCCAGGCGGTCGACCGCGCCTTCACCACCACCGACGGCGTCCGTCTGCACTATATCGAGGCGGGACCGGCCGATGGCCGCACGGTCGTCTTCGTGCCGGGCTGGACCCTGCCGGGCCGGATCTTCGACGCCCAGATCGCCGCCCTGTCGGATCGCTGGCGCGTGCTGGCGCTGGACCCGCGCGGTCAGGGCGAAAGCCAGGTCGCGCCCTTCGGCTATACGGCCGAGCGCCGGGGCCGCGACATCGCCGAACTGATCGACCACGCCGCGCCGTCCGGGCGCGTCGTTCTGGTCGGCTGGTCGCTGGGCGTGCTGGAGATCCTGTCCATGATCGGCGACCGGGGCCAGGATCGGATCGCCGGGCTGATCCTGATCGACAATTCGGTGGGCGAGGGACCGCCGCCGATCGTGGGCGCACGCACAGCAAGCCCTGAGACCTTGCCCGACCCCGCCGTGCGTCGCGCCCGTCGGGCCGCCTTCATCGACGGCCTGTTCGCCCACGATCCGGGCGCCGACTATCGCGCCCGGCTGACCGAATCCGCCCTGCGCATGGACCCGACGGACGAGGCGCGGCTGCGCGTCTATGACGCGCCGCGCGAACGTTGGCGCGACATCCTGCACGGCGTCGACCGGCCGGTGCTCTATGTCGTCCGGCCCCGCCTGCGCGACCAGGCGAACGCCCTGACCGCCGCCCGGCCCAATGTCCGCGCCGAGATCTTCACGGATGCGGGCCACGCCCTGTTCGTCGACGAGCCTGAGCGGTTCAACGCCCTGGCCGCCGACTTCCTGACCGCCGCCGACTGGGACGCGCCGCAATGACCGGGGTCATCAAAAAAGCCCGCGCGGCCCTGATCCCCCTGTTCCTGATCGCCTTCGGCGTGGTCGGGATCGAGAACGCCCTGACCCGGTATTTCGCCGTCGCCAAATGGTCGGAGTACGGCTACTGGATCATCTCCATCGTCATGGCCGGTTTCGCCTTTTCGGGTGTGGCCGCGGCCTTGTTCCGCGACGCGATGCAGCGGCACGGCCTGTTCCTGCGCACGGTCCTGCCCGCCGCCATGACCTTGGCCGCAGCCCTGGGCTATCAGGCGGTGACGACCAACGCCTTCAATCCGCTACAACTTCAGAACCCCGCCACCTGGGTCGATCAGGTCAGGAACATCGGCCTGTATTACGCGGCCCTGCTGCCCTTCTTCTTCCTGGCGGGTCTCTACATCTCCCTGATCTTCATCCAGAACCACCGCGAGGTCGGGCGGGTCTACGGCTATGACCTGATCGGGGCGGGACTGGGCGCGGCGGCGGCGCTGGGTCTGATGTTCGTGGTCCATCCCTTCCTGTTGGCGCCGGTGTTGATCGCGCCCCTGGCGATATCGACCCTGTTCCAGCCGGGGCGGCTGAACTGGCTGGGGGTGGGGCTGGCGGGCGCGGCCCTGGTCGCGGCCGAGGCCATCCTGTTCCTGGGTCCGGCGCCGACGATCTCGGAGTTCAAGGCGGTCTATGCGCCGATGAACACGCCCGACGCCCGCGTGGTCGCCGAACTGCGCCAGCCGCGCGGCCACTATCTGCTGCTGGAGAATTTCACCGAACGGGTCGACGCCGACGTCTCCAACAACGCCGGCATGATGGGGGTGGCCGGGCCGCCCTCGACCTGGGGCCTGTATCGCGACGGCGCCCGCATCGCCGCCCTGCCCAAGCCGGGCGCCCTGGACGCCGCCTATGCGCCCTCGGCCCTGTCGGCCGCGCCCTACGCCCTGCGCCCAAAGCCGCGCGTCCTGCTGCTGGGGGCCTCGGGCGGCTATCGCGTGGCCGAGGCCCTGACCCTGGGCGCCGCTCATGTCGATGTGGTCGAGACCGAGCCAGTGCTGCACGCGGCGCTGAAGTCGGGCCTGGCCGGTTCGCCCGCCCTGCCGCGCGACCGCCGCGTCACCCTGCTGCAAGGCGGTCCCATCGCCGCCGCCTGGGCCGGAGGGCGGGGGGGCTATGATCTGGTCGATGTCTCGGCCGACTTCGTCGATTCCGCCCCGGCTAATGTCACGGGCCTGACGGTCGAGGCGCTAAGCGCCTATCTGGTCTCGGTCGAGCCGACCGGCATGGTGTCGGTCTCGGTCTCCATCCGCGACTTCCCCGTCTATGCGCTGCGGGTTCTGGCCACCGCGCGCCAGGCGTTGCTGGAACAGGGCGTGGCCGATCCGGCCGCCCATGTCATGGTCTATCGCTCGGCCTGGAACGCCCGCATCCTGATCTCGCCCGCGCCGTTCAGCGCCAGCGACGTGGTCGATCTGAAGACCTTCGCCGAAGCGCGCTCGTTCGACGTCAGCCACCATCCGGGCATGGATGTGGCCGCCGCCCGCGCGACCCTTTTCAACGACCTGCCCAGCGTCTCGTTCGACACCGGCGTCATCACCTCTGACGGTCCCAATGACGCCATCGCCAACGAGGCCGCCGATGTGTTGGCGGGCCGCGCCACGCCTTCGGGCGACGCCTTCAACATCCGGGCCGCGACGCTGGACCGGCCCGCCTTCTATTCGTCGCTGAAGCTTGAGCATCCGGGCGCCCTGATCCGCCGTCTGGAGGTCCTGCCTCAGGCCGAGATCGGCGCCCTGGTGAACGTCGCCGTTCTGGTCCAGGCGGTGGTCATCGCCCTGTTGGTGCTGGCCGCGCCCGCCCTGTTCCGACGCCGTGCGAGCGGCGCCGCCGAGCCGAAACGCCTGTGGCCCGCCCTCTATTTCCCGGCCTTGGGCCTGGGCTTTTTGTTCATCGAGATCCTGCTGATCGACAAGGCGGCCTTCTATCTGGCGGACTATTCCTCGGCCTTCGCCCTGGTGCTGACGGCCATGCTGATCTTCTCGGGCGTCGGCAGTCTGATCGCCGAGAAGGTCGGCCGCCTGCCCAAGCTCGCCTCGATGATCGGCCTGGTCGTCATCCTGGGCTGGATCGCCGCCATGCTGATCGGGGCGGAAGACTTCATGATGCGCACGCTGGATCAGCCCTGGGTCGTGCGCGCCGGCCTGGTGCTGCTGGCGGCCGCGCCCGTCTCGATCGCTCTGGGAACGCCCTTTCCGCTGGGCCTGATCCAGATCGGCGACGGCCGCGCCCTACCGTGGGCCTGGGGCCTGAACGGCGCCTTCTCCGTCGTGGCGACGCCCCTGGCCAATCTGATCAGCCGCGACGTCGGCTTCTCGTGGCTGCTGATCCTGGCGGCCGGTCTCTACGCCGTCGCCTTCGTGGTCCTGCCCGTCGCCCGCCGCACAGCGACGGCGCCCTCTCGTGAGTCCTTCGCAGACGCCCCGGCCATGGACGCCGAGGGCCTCGATCCCTTCCCCGTGGAGCAGCCCGCATGACGCTCGACCGACGCCGCCTGATCGCCGGGGCCGCCGCCCTTACGGCCGTGCCATTGGCCGCCGCCCCGCTCGCCGCCTGCGACGAGGCGACGATGAAGAAGATCCAGGCCCGCCTGAACCCGACCGGTCCCACCGGCG
>JAFLCT010000136.1 GCA_017302335.1 Caulobacterales bacterium
GCCTGAGCCGGCGACATGGCGCGGCGGCGGGCGGCGTGTTGTTGGGGGCGGTCGTCGTCATCGGACTGGCGAATGCGGCCTCGGGCGAGCGGCGGGCAGGCGATATGGGCGAGCGGTTGCAGATCGAGATCGTGCAGCCGGTCGAGCCGGTCTTCGCCGCCGGGCCGACGATGGAGGTCGGGACCCTGGTCGACGGCTTCGATCCAGGCCTGATGTCTGCGTCCGAACCCGTTGAGGCGGCCTATGACGGACCCGATCAGATCGGGCCGGACGCTCAGGCCGAAAGCGGCGCGTTGCGGCGTTTCTCCAGCTCCGTCCGTCGCGAGGAGGGCGATGAAACCCGGCTGGACCGGCAGGCCGAGCACGCGGCGCATGGCCGCCACGAGACCGAACGTCGCAAACAGCGCGAACCGACCCGGCGGCCGCATGAAGACGCGGCCTTGAGCGAGCCTGTGGGCTGAGTTTCCCCGACGTGATCTTGGCGCCGGGCGGGCGGAGGGTTAGGTCGGAGGATCAACCCTTTTTGACGGAGACACTCCGATGGCCGACCTGGCTCAAGTGACCGAAAACATCCGCGCCGCCCTGGGCGACAACTCGGGCCTGGGCAAGACGCTCAAGATCGACCTGGGTGACATGGGCAAGATCTTCATCGACGGCGCCTCGGCCCCGAACGCGGTGACCAACGAGGACAAGCCGGCCGACGCCACCATCTCATTGTCGTGGGATGACTTCATGGCCCTGTCGCAGGGCCAGTTGGACCCGATGATGGCCTTCATGCAGGGCAAGCTGAAGGTCGCCGGCGACATGATGCTGGCCCAGAAGCTGGCTCCGCTGTTGAAGCGGTGATCGCTTGATCTGACGCAAGCCCTTCGACGGCGCGACACCCCACGGTGTCGCGCCGTTCGTCTTTCGGTCCCTCAGGAGCGCGACATGGATTTTCAGCACAGCGACAAGGCTCTGCACTGGCAACAGCGGCTCAGAGACTTCCTGAACGATCGGGTGCTGCCGCGCGAAGCGGAATATTGGGCGCAGGTCCATGGCGATCACACGCGCCAGCCCCCGGTCATGGAGGCGATGAAGGCCGAGGCGCGCGCGGCGGGGCTGTGGAATATGTTCCTGCCGGGCGATCACGGCGCGGGGCTGAGCAATCTGGAATATGCGCCGCTGGCCGAAATGATGGGCCGTCACCTGTGGTCGGCCGAGGTGTTCAACTGCAACGCCCCTGACACCGGCAATATGGAGGTGCTGCATCTCTATGGAGACGAAGCGCAACAGACGCGCTGGCTGGCGCCGTTGATGGCGGGTGAAATCCGTTCGGCCTTCCTGATGACCGAACCGGCGGTGGCCAGTTCGGATGCGACAAACATCGAGACCCGGATCGAGCGCGACGGCGACCACTATGTCGTCAACGGCCGCAAATGGTGGTCGACCAACATGGGCCACCCCAACGTCGCCGTGACCATCGTCATGGGCAAGACCGACCCGGCCGCCGCCGTCCATGCCCAACAGAGCCAGATCATCGTGCCGGTGGACACGCCGGGATTCCGCGTCGAGCGAATGCTGTCGGTGTTCGGATATGATGAGCGACCGATCGGTCACGCCGAGGTGGTGCTGGAAAACGTGCGCGTGCCGGTCGAGAACCTGATCGCGGGCGAGGGGCGGGGGTTCGAGATCGCTCAGGGGCGTCTGGGACCGGGCCGCATCCACCACTGTATGCGGGTGATCGGCATGGCCGAGCGCGCGCTGGAGTTGATGTGCCAGCGGCTGTTGAACCGCACCGCCTTCCGCAAGATCATCGCCGAACATTCGGTGTGGGAACAGCGGGTGGCCGAGGCCCGCACCAATATCGAGATGTGTCGTCTGCTGGTGCTGAAGGCCGCCTGGATGATGGACGAGGCCGGGGCCAAGAACGCTCGCTCGGAAATCGCCCAGATCAAGGTGGCGGCGCCGCGCATGGCGTTGAAGGTCATCGACGACGCCATCCAGGCCTTCGGCGGCGCCGGAGTGTCCGGCGACACCCCCCTGGCCGAGATGTACGCCATGGTCCGCACCCTACGCATCGCCGACGGCCCGGACGAAGTGCACAACCGCGCCATCGCGCGGCTGGAATATGCGAAACACGGCGGCCGACCGGTTCGCTGAGTGTCGGAATCATAAGGGCGACCGGCCGAGACCGATCGCCCTGAACCCTCGGAAGACGCGCCGTCTTAGACCGGCGTGAGGGATGAGGCGGGCTGTTGGTCGGCCGGTTTGTCGCTGCGCGACCCGTGAGAGGCCTCTCCGCCCTTGCGTCCGGCCTGGGCGGCCAGGGTGCGGTCCTGCGAGAAGCTGCGCTTTTCGCTGGGCACGCTGGCCCCGCCCTTGCGAGCGATCTCGCGTTGGCGTTCGGGGTCCATCGAGGCGAAACCACGCTTGGACACGCCCGAAGCGCGGGTGATCTGACCATCAGCCATCTGTGGCTCCTTTCATGACGGGGCGTCGCTTGCCGAATTGAACCCCGATGGCTGCTTCGGGTTCCGAGCGCTGATGCTTTTCGTGGTCTGATGAACCGTTTGACTTTGCTGCGACTCACGTTCGGCCAAGCGGAACCGCTCGCCGTATTGCGCCGCACGAGTGAAAAGGCCCCGGAGATCGCTCTCCGGGGCCTCGTCTTTCGTCAGGGTCGGCGGATCAGCCGTTGTCCTCGCCGGGGGTCGGCGCGCCCGGCATGGGCGGCACCGGCACCTGGGGGGCGTCCGGGTCCAGTTCGGGCACATCGATGATGCCGCGGCCGACGTGGCTCTTGTGCATACCGTACAGCAGGTAGATGACCAGGCCGATGCCGCCCCAGATCGGAAGCACCATCTTGGCGTCGTGCGGCAGGTTCCAGAACAGGAAGGCGCAACCGGCGGCCGACAGCGGGGCCATGATCCACACCAGCGGCGTCTTGAACGGACGGTGGCGGTTCGGCTCCTTCACGCGCAGGATCAGCACGGCGATCGACACCATGAAGAAGGCGAACAGCGTGCCCGAGTTCGAGATGTCGGCCAGCTTGCCGACCGGGAATAGGGCGCCCGCGATCGCGACCGCGATGCCGGTGAACAGGGTGATGATGTGCGGCGTCTTCCACTTGGGGTGAACCCTGGAGAAGACTTCCGGCAGCAGACCGTCGCGCGCCATCACGAAGAAGATGCGGGTCTGGCCGTAGATCATCATCAGGATGACCGAAGGCAGGGCCAGCATGGCGGCGGTGCCCAGGGCGTTGCCGACAGCCGGATAGTTGATCTCGCGCAGGACGTGGGCCAGGGCCTCGTCCGAGCAGACCAGGCGGCCGGCGTTCTCGGCCAGGGCGCAGGCGGCCTTGAACTTGTCGTCGCCCGGTTGGACCAACGAACCGTCGAGACCCAGGACAGGCTGGGCGCCGATGGCGGCGACGGCGCCGGCGGCGACCAACAGATAGAAGACGGTGCAGATCGCCAGCGAGCCGATCAGGCCGATGGGCACGTTGCGCTGCGGATTCTTGGTCTCTTCCGCCGCCGTCGAGACCGCGTCGAAGCCGACATAGGCGAAGAAGATCGACGCGGCCGCGCCGACGATGCCCATGCCCGACGTGCCTTCCGGTCCGAACCAACCGTTCGGCGCAATCGGCGTGAAATTGGCCCCGGACTTGCTGATCAGGGGGAAGGTCAAGACGATGAAGGCCGTCAGGGCGGCGACCTTGATGGCCACCAGAATGGCGTTGACGCGGGCGGATTCCGTGGTGCCGATCATCAGCAGGGCGGTCACGGCCAGGGCGACGATAATGGCCGGCACGTTGATGAAGCCCGCCCCCTCAGCCGCGAAATTGGGCGAGGGAATATAGCCGTTGATCAGGGTCCATGCGGGACCTGCCGATAGCTGGTCAGGCCAGTCGAAATGGAGTGCGTTCTCAAGCAGCCCCATGAAATAGCCGGACCAGCCCACCGACACGGCCGAGGCCGCCACGGCGTATTCCAGGATCAGCGCCCAGCCGACCATCCAGGCCAACAACTCGCCCATGACGGCGTAGGTGTAGGTGTAGGCCGAGCCGGAAACCGGGGCCATGGCCGCCAGTTCCGAATAGCAGAGCGCGGCCACGGCGCAGACGGCGCCGGCGATGATGAAGCTGTACATCATGCCCGGGCCGGCCTTCTGGGCGGCGGCGGCGGTCAGCACGAAGATGCCGGTGCCGATGATCGCGCCTATGCCCAGCAGCGTGAGCTGCACGGGTCCTAGAGAGCGATGAAGCGATTTCTTCTGAGCCGTGGCCAGAATCGCGTCGAGCGATTTAACGCGCCACATGGGGTCCCCTCCCGATAATTTTGCGGCTCGTGCCGCGTTGCGCGCGACGCTAGCGGCGGTCGGGGCCGGGCGCAACGCGGTTTCCGTATGGTGAAGGTGTGACGACGCTTTCATGAATACGCCGATTGCCGTTAGAGCCGGGGGGATGTTGCCCATCCACGCCGTTCTCGACGCCCTGAAGGCCGCCGTCGCCGCCCATTCGGCGGTGGTGTTGGCCGCGCCGCCGGGGGCGGGCAAGACGACCGTGGTTCCCTTGGCCCTGCTGGATCAGCGGGGGGTGGGCGAGGGGCGGATTCTGGTGCTGGAACCGCGACGCTTGGCCGCGCGCGCGGCGGCCGAACGGATGGCCGAGACCCTGGGCCAGGCGCCGGGCGACACGGTCGGCTACCGGACCCGGCTGCAAAGCCGCATCGGACCGAACACGCGGGTCGAGGTGGTGACGGAGGGCGTCTTCACCCGGATGATTCTGGACGATCCGGGTCTGGACGGCGTGTCCGCGGTGCTGTTCGACGAGTTCCACGAACGCAGTCTGGACGCCGACCTGGGTCTGGCCCTGGCGCGCGAGAGCCAGGCCCTGCTGCGCGACGATTTGAAGATCGTGGTCATGTCGGCGACGCTGGATATCGCGGGCGTGTCGCGGCTGTTGGCCGATTCCGAGGGCGTGGCCGCGCCGGTCATCGAGACCGAGGGACGGTCCTTTCCGGTCGAGACGCGATACCTGGGTCGCGACCCGACGACGCGGATCGAGGACGCCGTGGCGCGCGCCTGCCTGAGCGCCCTGGCCGATGAGAGCGGCTCGATCCTGGCCTTCCTGCCGGGACAGGGCGAGATTCACCGCACGGCTCAAAGGCTGGCCGAGCGGCTGCGGGAGCCGTCGGTCGAAGTCGCACCCCTGTATGGCGCCATGGACAAGACGGCCCAGGATCGAGCGGTGGAGCCGGCGGCGCCCGGCAAGCGCAAGATCGTGCTGGCGACCTCGGTGGCCGAGACCAGTCTGACCATCCAGGGGGTGCGCGTGGTGGTCGATTCCGGCCTGTCGCGCGTGCCGCGTTTCGATCCGGCCAGCGGCCTGACCCGCTTGGCGACGGTGCGGGTCAGCCGCTCGTCGGCGGAACAGCGACGCGGCCGCGCGGGCCGGGTCGAGCCGGGCGTCTGTTACCGTCTGTGGGATCAGGAACAGACGCGGGGCCTGGTCCCGCATCAACGGCCCGAGATGCTGGAGACCGACCTGACGGGCCTGGCGCTGGACCTGGCGCGGTGGGGGGCGAAGTCGACCGAGGGCCTGGCCCTGCTGGACCCGCCGCCCGCCGGGGCCTTCGCCGAGGCGCGCAAAGTGTTGACCCGCCTGGGCGCGCTGGACGAGGACGGCGCCCTGACGCCACACGGACGGCGAATAGCGCGGATTCCACTGTCGCCGCGTCTGGCGCATATGGTCGCCGTGGCGTCGGACGCAGGGGATGCGCGGCTGGGCGCGCGGATCGCAGCGGTGCTGTCCGAGCCGGGCCTGGGCGGAAACGACGTCGACCTGGCCGAGCGACTGAAGGGGCAGGAGCGTGATCGCACG
>JAFLCT010000137.1 GCA_017302335.1 Caulobacterales bacterium
CAGCGGCGGCGTCGGCGGCCGGAGCGGCAGCGGCGTCAGCGGCGGCGGCTTCTTCGGTCTTGGTGTCGGCGGCGGGTTGGCAAGCGGCCAGGGCCAGAGCGGCGGCCGAGGCGGCGATCAGAGCGGTGATGCGCATGATGGAATCCTAGGGTTGGAATCAGCGAAAGCTCGAGCTTTCAGCCTATCGGTAACGCGTCCGTGAGGTCGGATGCAAGGTCCGGCCGTTCAATTCCGCTGGGCAAGGCGCGTTTGCGGGTCTTCAACGCCGCTGTTCGGGCGGGTTGGGCGCGATGGTCAGGCGTCGGTCGGGGCCGCCGACAGGGCCTCTTCCATCTCCATGAACGAAGGCTGGGCGCTGGAGGGGATGTCGCCGCGGCCGATCTCGACCGAAATCTGGGCGGCGTTGCCGTGCAGGTGGGCCACCAGCACCGACTGGATGATCTTGTAATAGGCGCCGTCGCCTTCGATGATGTCCTTCAGCCGGTTGGCGAACGGGCCGATCAGGCCATAGGCCAGGAACACGCCCAGGAAGGTGCCGACCAGGGCGCCGCCGATCATGCCGCCCAGGATCTCGGGCGGCTCGGTGATCGAACCCATGGTCTTGATGACCCCCAGAACGGCGATGACGATGCCCAGGGCGGGTAGGGCGTCGGCCAGGTTCTGCAAGGCGTGGGCGCCAGCCAGGGCCTCATGGTGGTGTTTTTCGAGCTGTTTCTCCATGGCGTCCTCGATCTGGTGCGGATCCTCGAGGTTCATGGTCATCATCCGCAGGGTGTCGCAGATGAAGTCGACGGCGAAATGGTCCTTCAGCACCTTGGGGTATTTCTGGAAGATGGTGCTCTCGGCCGGTTTTTCGATGTGGCTCTCCAGGGCGATCACGCCCTTCGACTTCATCGTCTTGGTCAACAGGAACAGCAGGCTCAGCAGGTCCTTGTAGTCCTGCTTCTTCCACTTGTTGCCGCCGAAGATGCGGCCGAACCCGCCCAGGGTCGCCTTGATGGTCCCCATCGAGTTGCCGATGATGAAGGCCGCCAGGCCGGAACCGCCGATGCCCATCAGTTCGAACGGCAAGGAGTGCAGGATGACCGCCATCTTGCCGCCAGCCAGCAGATAGCTGCCGAAGACCATGCCGAAGAGCAGCACGATGCCGATGATCTGAAACATGAAAGAGCGGCCCGACGCGAAGAGAGACGTCGAAAATCGCCGTTAATGATTAAGGGCCGGTTGCGATCTAGAGCCGCGTCGCGCCCGAGGTCACGTCGGCCAGGGCCTTGGGCGTCAGCTTCTGATAGCCGTTCTTGCCGCCGCGGACGTAGAGCTGGCCGTCGACCCTGTCCGGGTCATAGCCTTCGGCGACCAGATCGACCTTGCGGTATTTGAAGGTTCCGGTGGTGTCGACCGCCTTGATCAGGCGCACGAAGACCGGCCGCGCATAGGCCGGAAGCTCCTGGTCGGCATAGTCTGAGAAGGCCTTGGCGTTGAACCGGCCCTCGGGGACGATGGCGACCATCCCCGCCTTGCCGTCATAGCCGGGCGTCGGCACGCCATAGGCGATGATCTCGCGCACGCCCGGCGCCTCGGCCAGACGCTGTTCGACCTCGCCGGTCGAGACGTTCTCGCCCTTCCAGCGGAAGGTGTCGCCGATGCGGTCGACGAAATAGAAATAGCCGTCGGCGTCCTGGCGCATCAGGTCGCCGGTGCGGAACCAGCGGTCGCCGCGCTTGAACACGTCGGTCAAGATTTTCTGTTGCGACGCCGCCTTGTCGGCATAGCCCGAGAAGTCGTGGCGGATGTCTTCGCCGATCATGCCGACGGCCTCGCCGACCTCGCCGACCGGAGCCGCCTGACACAGGCCGTCGGCGCCGCGAATCGGCTGTTCGGTGTTCACGTCGAACCGGACCAGGCGGATGTTGATCTTGCTCTTGAGGAATTTCGGCACTCGGCCGATCGAACCCTGTTTGCCGTCGAAGTTGAACAGCGAAACATTGCCCTCGGTCGAACCGTAGAACTCCAGAATGCGGGGTATGGCGAAGCGTGACTGGAACTCGGGCCAGACTTCCGGCCGCAAGCCGTTGCCGAAAGCCAGCCGCAGCCTGTGCGCTCGCTCGTCCTCGTTCGGCGGGGCGTTGACCAGATAGCGGCACAGCTCGCCGATGTAGACGAACACGGTCGCGCCGCTGGTCTTCACGTCCGGCCAGAAATTGCTGACCGAGAATCGCTTTCGGATGATCAGCCGCGCGCCGTTCAGCAGGGCCGAGCCGACCCCGACCAGGCCGCCGGTCGAATGATACAGCGGCAGGCAGTTGTAGATGCGGTCCGTCGGCGTCGTCTCCGTGCAGCCGGCGAAGGCGCGCATATAGGTCCGCGCCCGCGAATGGGGGATGCGCGCGGCCTTGGGCAGGCCCGTGGTGCCCGAGGTGTAGATGAACAGGGCGGTGTCGCGGTTGGTCAAACCTTCGCGCGCGGACTTGGCGGGCCGCACCGACGAGCCGCCGCGCACGGCGTTGTCCAGCCCGCGCCGCTCGCTGGCCTCGTCCGTCGCCTGCAAGCCCAGCACCCACAGCATCAGGTTCTGTTTGACGAAGGGCCGCGCCTCCTCGACCTGACGCCAGCAGTCCTCGTCGGCGACCACGTTGAAGGCCCCCGAAATGGTCAGGCAGTGGGCCAGGGCCTGACCCGTCAGATTGGTGTTGATCAGGGCGGTGGCGATGCCGACCTTGGAGAAGCCCAGCCAGGCCGCCAGATATTCGGCCCGGTTCATCATCACTAGGGCGATGACCTCGCCCCGGCGCAGGCCGCGTCCCTTGGCCCAGTGGCCGTAGCGGTTGGCCAGGGCGTCCAGCTCGCGATAGGTCAGACTGCGGTGTTCGTCCTCGACCGCGACATTGTCGGGAAACTTGTCGACCGCCTCCTCGAAGTCGTCGGGAACCAGGATGTCGCTGTCCAGCTCGATCGGCTTGATCCGCTTCAGCAGGCGGCGCAGCCCGGCGACGAAACGCAGGTCGCGTTTGATGTTCGCCATCAGGCCCATGGCCGCGTCTTCCCTTCGATGGAATGATCCCTCGGTCCCGTGATGGACAAGGCGGCCGGAGCGGTCAACCGGCAGGCGAACAGCACCCGGTCTCGTCACGCCTTTGTCAGCCGCCGTGGCGCCGTTGCGTCGGGTGACGCGGGGTTAAGCCACGTCAGACCTGAAAGGGTTGAACATCCCGATTTGCAAGCGCTTAATCCGACGAACGACGGTCGCTGGCATGGGGCCGGAACCGGTTCGGGGAATTGTGACCATGAAGACGACTCTTTTCGCCGCTGTAGGACTGGCTCTGGCCGCCGCCGTTCCGGCCGTCGCCCAAGACTACAACAGCACGCCCAACTACGGCGAAGTGCGCCTGTCGCCAGGCTTCACGCCCGATCCGCACCTGACCAGTATGCGCGCGGGCGGCACCATCGACGCCTCGACGCGCTTCGAAGCCTGCCGGGGCTTCATCACCGAACAGCCGGATATGCGCCTGTACTGGGACGGCAAGGGCACGATGAACTTGCGCATCTCGGCCATTTCGAACGCCGACACCACCATCGTGGTCAACGGCCCGAACGGCGAATGGTACTGCGACGACGATTCGGGCGACGATTCCAACCCGGTGGTGACGCTCAGCCCGGTGGCCGGCCGCTACGAAATCTGGGTCGGCACCTATTCCAGCGGCGACACCAAGCCCGCCGTGGTCTCGATCTCGGAAGTCACCAACTTCTGACCCGTTAAGCGCTTGGCGCCAGACACCGCGTGGACCCCGCCGCCTCGATCAGGGCGGCGGGGTGTTCCATTGGCGGGCGCATCTTGAGATGCGGCGCGTCGCTTCATATCTGGGCGCGAGACTGAACGGGGAGAGTGCGCATGGCGCCGGTGATATCGGTCAAGGGGCTGACCAAGACCTACGCATCGGGGCTTAAGGCGCTTCAGAGCGTCGACCTGACCATCGACCGGGGCGAGATCTTCGCCCTTCTGGGTCCCAATGGCGCGGGCAAGACCACCCTGATCTCCATCATCTGCGGCATCGTCACCCCGACGAGCGGGACGGTGATCGCCGACGGTCACGACATCCAGACCGACTATCGCGCGGCCCGCTCCAAGATCGGCCTGGTGCCCCAGGAACTGACCACCGACGCCTTCGAGACCGTCTGGGCCACCGTCAACTTCAGCCGCGGCCTGTTCGGCAAGGCGCCGAACCCGGCCTTCGTCGAGAAGATCCTTCGCGACCTTTCCCTGTGGGACAAGAAGGACGCCAAGATCATGACCCTGTCGGGCGGCATGAAGCGCCGCGTGATGATCGCCAAGGCGCTCAGCCACGAACCGGACATCCTGTTCCTGGACGAACCGACCGCCGGCGTCGATGTCGAGTTGCGCCGCGATATGTGGACCCTGGTGCGGGGCCTGCGCGACCGGGGCGTCACCATCATCCTGACCACCCACTATATCGAAGAGGCCGAAGAGATGGCCGACCGCGTGGGCGTGATCCTGAAGGGTCGCCTGGTCCTGGTCGAGGAGACCTCGGCCCTAATGATGAAGCTGGGCAAGAAGACCCTGACCCTGCAATTGCAGGACCCTCTGACCGCCCTGCCGGCCGAGTTGTCGGACTGGGCGCTGGACCTGAAGGCCGACGGGCACGAGCTGGAATACGTCTTCGATTCCAACGCCGAAAGAACCGGTGTGCCGTCCCTGTTGCGTCGGCTGTCGGACCTGGGGATCGGTTTCAAGGACCTGTCGACGCGCCAGAGTTCGCTAGAGGACATCTTCGTGGATCTGGTGCACCAGTCGCGCGAGGAGGCCGCCTGATGGGGTTCAACGGTCATGGAGTCTGGGCCATCTATCGCTTCGAGATGGCGCGCGCCCTGCGCACCGTCTGGCAGTCGATCATCACCCCGGTGGTGACCACGGCCCTGTATTTTGTGGTCTTCGGCTCGGCCATCGGCAGCCGCATGACCGAGGTCAGCGAGGTGCCCTACGGCGCCTTCATCGTGCCGGGCCTGATCATGCTCAGCCTGTTCACCAACTCCATCTTCAACGGCAGTTTCGGCATCTATTTCCCGAAATTCACCGGCACGATCTACGAACTGCTATCGGCCCCCATCTCGCCGTTCGAGACGGTGCTGGGCTATGTCGGCGCCGCCGCCACCAAGTCGGTGATCCTGGGCCTGATCATCCTGGCCACGGCGGCCCTGTTCGTGCCGTTGCAGATCCTGCATCCGCTGTGGATGTTGGCTTTCCTGGTGCTGACCGCGGCGACCTTCAGCCTGTTCGGCTTCATCATCGGCGTCTGGGCGCAGAGCTTCGAACAGCTCAACTTCATTCCCATGCTGATCGTCACCCCCCTGACCTTCCTGGGCGGGGCCTTCTATTCGATCGATATGCTGCCGGGCGTCTGGCGCACGATCAGCCTGTTCAATCCGGTGGTCTATCTAATCTCGGGGTTCCGCTGGGCCTTCTTCGGCGTCGGCGACGTGCCGGTGGCGCTCAGCCTGGGCGCGACCCTGGGGTTCTTCCTGGTGCTGCTGGCCGTTGTCGGCTGGATGTTCAAGACCGGATACCGGCTGAAGACCTGACCGTCATAAAGGCGCCGGGTTCGGGACCCAGCCTGTCTTTGAACCGTTGACCCGTTCGCGCCGCCTTTCGGCGCGGGAGCCGCCATGCCGACCGACACGCCGCCGAACCCGCCTCGCAAGGGCCTGCAATGGGGCCGTCCGCCCCAGACGACCTTTCGTGTCGGTCCCTTGCCGACGGCGGTCAACCGGCTGGCCGTGCCGCCGCGCCCGGCCAAGCCCGTGGC
>JAFLCT010000138.1 GCA_017302335.1 Caulobacterales bacterium
CGGAAAATTTCACATCAAATTTGAAGGTCAGCGCGAAACGTCGAGTTTCGCGAGTTCCACGGCCGCGCGCAGTTCGATCTCGCCGAGGATTTCCTTGAGCTTCGGATCGGCGCCGGCTTCGGGCCGAAGGTGCTCAACAGGAGGATCACGCCTCCGGCTTCGCGGCGGGCGCCGACGCCTATGTCGACAAGCCGGTGGACTTCTCCGCCCTGGCGCGGGTGCTGGCGGCCACGCCGCACGGGCGCGAGGCGGTGCGCGCCCTGCCGACCCTGAGCGCGGCGGCCTGAGGTCTAGTTCGAGGCTGTTCGAGCCGCCGCCTGAGCCGCGCGGCGGCGTTCGGCCTCGGCCTTCTGCCAGTCCTGGAACTGCTCGATGTGCGGCAAACGGCGCAGCACGCGGTTGCGCGGGTCCAGCAGGATGTGGGCGCCGGGCGCGGCGGTCAGTTCGCCTCGGCCGTCGCTCATGGTCAGGGTCTGGACGCGGCCGTCGACCTCGACCTCGACCGGCATGGGGAAGGGTCGGCCCGAGGGGGTGACCCAGGACAGTTCGACCCGGTCGCCGTCACGGACCATGCGCAACTCGGGCAGGGCGGCGTTATACAGATAGGCGTCGAAGAACCAGCCCAGGTCGCGGCCCGAGGCGCGTTCGGCGTTGGCGATGAACTCGGGCGTCGTGCCATAGCGGGGCTGGAAATTGCCGGGGCGTGGGTCGGGGCGGCCATAGACGCTGGTGCGCACGGCGGTCCAGAAGGCCTCGTCTCCGATCAACAGGCGCAAGGTGTGGGCGATCAGGGCGCCCTTGCCGTAGATGTCCTGCCCCGGTCCGACGTCGCCCTCATAGACCTCGGCGGAGGTGTGGCTCTGGCCCGAGACCAGGGGGAAGCGATTGGCCAGCCGCAGCCGCATGGCCTGAAGCTCGGCCTCCATGGCGCGGTCGCCGTGCAGCCAGCGGGCGTAGAGCGGTTGCATATAGGAGCCGAAACCCTCGTGCAGCCACATATCGTCCCAGTCGGCGTTGGTCAGTTGATTGCCGAACCACTCATGGGCCAGTTCGTGTTGCAGCAGCCAGTCATAGCCCTTGCCGTCCAACGCATAGCCGTTGCCGTAGGCGTTGATGGTCTGATGCTCCATGCCCAGGTGCGGGGTCTCGACGACGCCCATCTTCTCGTCACGGAAAGGGAAGGGACCGACCGTGGCTTCGTAGAAGTCCAGCATCGGCGCGAACTGGGCGAACAGGTCGCGGGCCTTGATCGGATCGTCCGAGGCCAGATGCCAGAAATGCAGCGGGAAACGATCACCGAACCGGCTGACGTAGCTGTCGCTCAACTCGACATAGGGACCGACGGCCAGGGTGATCGCATAGGTGTCGGGGTCGCGCGTGGTCCAGTTCCAGGTGGTCCAGCCGTCGCCGTGATCGATCTTGCCCAGGAAGCGGCCATTGGATGGGGCCGACAGGTCGGACGGCACGGTGACGTGCAGATCGACACGGGCGGGTTCGCCCTGGGGGTGGTCGATGCAGGGCCAGAACAGGTCGCAGCCCTCGCCCTGGACAGCGGTCGCGACCCATGGCTTGCCGTCGGGCGTGGTCGCCCAGACGAAACCGCCGTCCCACGGCGCGCGCACGGCGCGATGCGGCGCGCCGGAATAGGCGATGCGCACGCTGGTCGAGCGCCCGGTCGGCAGGGTCTGGGCCAGGGGGATGGTCAGTCGACCCTGGGGATTGGACCATTGGTCGGGCCGCAAGAGACGGCCATCGACGACGATCTGAGAGATGGGCAGGACGGTGTCCAGTTCGACGACCAGGGCGTCCAACGGGGCGGTGGCGGTGAAATCCAGAACGGCGACGCCGTCGATGGTCTTGGCAGCCGGATGGATGCGGAAACTGAGGTCGGCCTTGTCGAACCGCATGGCCAGTTGCTCGGGCGTTCGGGCCGAGCCTGTGCTGAGGCTGAAGGCGGTCGACTTTGGCGCGGCGGGTTCGGGCGGCGTCGCAACCGGCGTCGTAACCGCGGCGGGGGCCGTGGCGCAGGCGGCCAGGACCAGAAGCGAGGCGGAGACCAGAAGACGACGGACCATGGGCGGCTCTCACAGGCGATGCTGCGGGCCAGACTATCGGTCGGGAAATGACCGCGAAAGTCGTGAGGTCGTAATCCTGGTTCAGGCCAGGCCGCGCGCCTTGCGTTGCGCCTTGGTCGCGCGGCGCGCCCAGGCCTTTTCGATCTGTTCGCGCAATCGGTCGTCGTCGGCGGCTTCGTAGCGGACCAGGACTGCGGGCCAGCCCTGATAGTGGGGCGTCTGAAAATAGGTCCCCGGCTCGGTCTCCATCAGGAAGGCCAGGCTCTCCAGGTCCAGCGCCAGAACCAGTGCATCCTGTTCACGCGACTCATTGACGATCCAGTGACCGCGCACCCGGACGCAACGACCGCCATGCAGGGTCGAATCCTCGGCGCCCGGTTGTTCGAGGGCGCAGGCGAACATCTGATCGCGGGTCATGCGGCGACAGTGGCCCGGCCGCGAGCAAAGAAAAAGGCCGGTGTTTCCACCGGCCTCGTTCAGTTGGCTGCGTCGCCTGGATCAGGCGGCGGCTTGTTCGGCCAGTTTGGCCTTGATCTGGCGCTTGATGCGCTGGGCGGCGACCGAGAGCTGCTCGTCGCGGGCCTTGACGATGAAGGCGTCCAGGCCGCCCTTGAAGTCCAGGGTGCGCAGCGCGGCGTTCGAGATACGCAGCGAGAAGGTCTGACCCAGGGCGTCCGAGGTCACCTTCACCGACTTCAGCGACGGCAGGAAGCGGCGCTTGGTCTTGATGTTCGAGTGGCTGACCGAATTGCCGACCATCGGGCCGACACCGGTGAGTTCGCAACGACGCGACATCGTCAGATCCTTGGGCTTGCGTCGCGCCTGATGACAGACGACGGGCGCATGAAACAGAGGCGCGCGGGAGACGGGTCCCGCGCGAGAGGGGGCCGTATAGTCGAAAGGCCGGGTCCCGGTCAAGGCGCGGAGCGTGCGAAAGCTTGTTCAGCCGTCGTTCAACCGCCACCTTCTAACGCTATAGCCCATGAGCTTCAGGATCGAGAGACCCAAGATGAGCATCCAGTCCCTGACCGGCCTTGTGGCCGTCGCCGCGCCCCTGGCCGCCGCCGCCGTCGTGGCCGCTCCGGGCGTGGCCGGAAGCCAGTCCAACGACCAGCCTTTGCCGGGCTATTGGACCTATACGACCAGCGTCCTGGGTGTGCGCGACACCGAGACCAAATGCGTCCGCCCCAGCGAGATCAACCGTTTCTTCGGCGGCCTGTCCACGCGGAAGTGGCAGTGCGTCTATCCGGTGCGCCAGGTCGGCGGCGGCAACGCCCGCTTTGAGGGGACCTGCACCGACCACAAGGGACGGCGCGTGAACGTGCGGCTGAACGGTCCCTATACGTCCGAGACCTTCACCTTCCGCGGCGGCGCCCAATTGTCGCGCGGCACGCCCTACATCCCGGCCAGCATCACCGCCCGTCGTCTGGCGGCCCAATGCCCGGCGAACGCCGAATATTTCTAAGAGTCGCCAAAGCAAAAGGCCCGGGAGCGATCCCGGGCCTTTCGTACGTTTGGCGCCTGTGCAGGGTCAGGCCGCTTCGGCGGCGACCACCGGCTTCTTGGCGCTGAGCGACTTGGCCAGCAGCTCGACGGCGGCGTCCTTGTCGATGCGGTTGGCGGCGGCGACTTCGCGAGCCATGCGGTCCAGCGCCGATTCATAGAGCTGGCGCTCCGAATAGGACTGTTCCGGCTGGCTGTCGGCGCGGTGCAGGTCGCGAACCACCTCGGCGATCGAGATCAGGTCGCCCGAGTTGATCTTGGCTTCGTACTCCTGGGCGCGGCGCGACCACATGGTGCGCTTGATGCGGGCGCGGCCCTTCAGCGTGGTCAGGGCCTTGGTCACGACGTCCTCGCCGGCCAGGGTGCGCAGGCCGGCCGTCTTGGCCTTCTTGGTCGGGACGCGCAGGGTCATCTTCTCGTGGTCGAAGGTCACGACATAGACCTCCAGAGACATACCAGCGACTTCCTGGGTCTCGACCGCCGCCACCTTGCCGACGCCGTGCGCCGGATAGACGACCGCGTCGCCAACCTTGAATTCCAGACCGCTCTTGCTCGTCATGTCTTCAGTCCTTTCCCGGCGCAGGGCGGACGGCGAGACGAACCCGTAAAAGGAGACACGGCTTCGCCCGGCGGTGAAGCCGGGGAAGAACGGTCAAGCCTTCAAACGCGGAAACGGATCACCGAACCTCTGGCCGACTCCGTCTGCATGGGCGGAGTTCTGTCGCAAACACGGGCGGCGCGAGATTTCCCGTCCGCCCGATCCAATGGATGAGAACCTATCACAAATTTGCGGAATTTCAAAACATCCACAGCGTCCGCCTAGGCGATGCCAGAATCCGCTTGCCGTTAAGGCCGCGTCGTTGGGTCAGGACCCTTTGCCGGGCTTCTCGCTGAAGTATTTTTCGAACTTGCCGGTCTCGCGCTCGAACTGCTCCTTGTCGGCGGGAGGCGTGCCCTTGACCGTGATGTTGGGCCAGACCTTGGCGTATTCGGCGTTGACCTGAAGCCATTTGCCGTCCGGTTCGTCCTCGGTGTCGGGCTTGATGGCGTCGACGGGGCATTCCGGTTCGCAGACGCCGCAATCGATGCATTCGTCCGGCGCGATGACCAGGAAATTCTCGCCCTCATAGAAGCAATCGACCGGACACACCTCGACGCAGTCCATGAATTTGCAGCGTACGCAGGCGTCGGTGACGATGTAGGTCATGGTCGCGAAAACGGCTCTCGGCGGGGAGAGCCGGGGAGATGCGGCGCAAGGCCGCCGGTGTCAACTCCGGGTCTCCCCTGAGGCAGGCAGAACACTGTAGAGGGCGCGCGCCGCGTCCGGCGAACCGCGCCGTTCGCCCAGGGCCTGGACCCGGACCTCGATCAGCCGTCCGTCCCGGACGATCAACACCGCGTCTCCCGGGTGGACGACGCGGCTGGGCTTGTCCAGGCGGCTCTGGCGGCCCTGATGCGTCAGGCGCACGGCTCCCGCCTCGACCAGGGCGGCGGCGATAGAGCGGGTCTTGGCGAAACGGGCGCGCCACAGCCAGACATCGATGCGGCAGGCGTCAGGATCGGCCATCGGGCCTCGCGGCGGCGGCCTTGCTGCGGAGACGACGCGGCTTGCGGCGCGTGGGCGCGGCGGGGCAGGTCAGGTCGGCCAAGGCGGCGAAGGGACTGTCGGGACGGGCGGCGGGCGGTTTGCCGGGCTTGTCCGGCTGCTGGCGGGCGGTAGGACGAAGGGCGGTGAGAATCGCCTTCGCCTGATCTTCGGTCCAGCCCAGTTCGGCCAGGGCCGTTTCGGACAGGCGCCCCTTGCCCTCGGCGCGGAGGACGGAGAGGCGTTCTGTGGTCTCGACCGGCACGGCCCAGCGTCCGGCGGCGAGACGGCCGTGAGCGGCCAGGGTGCGTTCTGACGGCGCCGGATCGGACAGGCGGATCAGGCCCTCTCCGGGCAAGGCGGGAACGAAGGCCTGAGCAAGGTTCAGCGCCCGCGGCTTCAATACGGCGGGCGCCCAGACGGCGTGGGCGCCGATGCGGATGGCGAACTGTTTCAGGGTGCGGCGTTCGGCCTGGCTGAGGGCGGCGAGGTCGCGTTCAAGGCCCGCGCGACCGATGACGCCGCCGGCTTCGATCAGACGGAAGGCGAGGCCGCGCGGCAGCCCCTTCAAGGCGCCGTCATCGACCGCGCGCCGCAGTTGGGCCAGGGACCGCAGGGCGCGGCCAGCC
>JAFLCT010000139.1 GCA_017302335.1 Caulobacterales bacterium
CGCGCGCCGTGCCGTCGCCGGCCAGCACGAACACGGCGTCGGGCTGGCGTTCGAAGGCCGCGGCGACGGTTTCGTCGAAGTCACCATCCAAGGGACGGATTTCGGCCTGAAGCGCATAGTCGGCGAAGATGGCGCGCGCCTCGGCCTCGGCGTGAGGGCCGACGCTCCCCGACAAGGGATTGAGCAGCAGGACGACGTGTTTCAGCGTCGCGTGCGGGGTCAGACCACGTGGCGCGGCGGTCGAGTTATCGGACGCGGCGGCGGGAACGCCCGCGACAGAGTCGCTATCGGTCAAGGTTGTGGTCATGCCGCCCGAACGCGCGTCGGGCGGCGATGTTCCTGAAGGTCCTCGGCCGTCAGGACGCCTTCATCTCTTCGGCGGCCTTCTCGGCGCCGGCTTCCAGGGCGTCGCCGGTCTTGGCGGCGGCGTCGCTCGCCTCGTCAGCGGCCTTTTCGGCGGCTTCCGGGGCCTGACCCGCCAGACCGCGCACGCCGTTCCAGGCGCCCGAGACCCAGCCGTCCATAACCGCGCCGCCGGCCGACAAGGACCGCTCCTTGATCCCCATGACCAGGCTCGCCGCGCCGAACAAGGCCAGCAAGGTGACCAACAGGCCGACGATGGGGTTGCTGCCGGATCGACGCCCCCGGCGCGCCCAGACCGGACCGTGATCGCCGTCGTCCGCCATGCGGACAGGTTCAGGAAAACGCATACGAAGCCCCCTCAACTCAAAACACGGCGCGCATGGGCGCGCCGCCGACCGATGGCTGGACATATTAATACAGCCTTACCCTTGAGAATAGCCGGGGAACCTGTGCCATAATCCAGCGTTCTCTCCTCCGGGGCGAACCAAAGAGATTGAAGGAAAGCACCATGAACAAGGCCATCATCGCGATCGCCGGGGCCGGTCTTCTGGCTTCCGCCTGCGCCAGCGACCCGTACGGCTATAATTCGGGACCCAATGAAACGGTCCGTCAGGGCGCTACGGGCGCGGCCATAGGCGCTGTCGCGGGCGCCATCATCGGCAACAACACCGGCAGCGGCAATGCGGGCACCGGTGCGGCCATCGGTGCGGCCATCGGCGGCGTCGCCGGCGCCATGCGCGGCTCGGCCCAGGATCGCGCCAACCAGCAGCGCTACCGTGACAGCCAGGGCCGCTATTACTACTGCTACGACAACCGCCAGAGCGAATGCTACTGGGAGAACGGTCAGCGTCGCTACTAGGCCGCGAAGATCAAGCGGGGCGCGAGCCGCGACCTCGCGATCAGGGCGGCTCGTCGTACGACGAGCCGCCCTTTTCACGCCGGAACAGGAGGGTCGGTTTTGAACGGCAAGATTCTGATCGTCGCGCTGGCGACCGCCTTGGGCGGCGCGGGCCTGGCGGGATGCGAGAGCGCCGGGCGGTTCCTGCGTCGGGACCAGTTGGTGGCCCCGCCGAAGGTCTGCGCATCGCATCGGTTCGAGGTCTATTTCGCTGACGGCGAGGCCGGGCTGACGCCAGCGGCGCAGCGCGCGATCACGGCGGCCGCGGAGCGTTTGCAGGGCTGCGACATCCAGAAGGCGCGGGTCATCGGCCTGGCCGACGCGCGGGGCGGCGACGCGGCCAATCTGACCCTGTCGGAACGCCGCGCCGAGGCGGTGGCGCGTGCGCTGAACGAGGCCGGGTGGCCGGCGCCGGTCTTCGAGCTGGACGCCGCAGGCGAGACGGGCGCTGTCTCGGGCGGCGTCAACACGCCGCTGCGGCGCCGTGTCGAGGTTCTGATCGAAGCGGCGCCCCGGCGTTGACGCCTGGTTACGCCCCCTCGGCGCCGACCATGCGTCGCCAGGTCCCGGTGGCGGTCGGCGGGACGCGCGGCTAAGGTCGCGCCCCCGCCCCGAACGAGACCCGCCCCCTTGCGTCTGGCCGCCCTGTTTCTTTTCCTGTCGCTGAGCCTGGCCGCAGGCTCCGCCGCCGCCCAGGGCGTGGCCGTGACGCCGGGACTGGGCGCGCAGCGAACCGAGCGGATCGAGGCGGAACTGGTCCCGATGAGCCGCTGGGCGGCGCCGGGGTCGACGGCGATCGTGGCCGTGCGCCAGAAGATCGCGCCCGGCTGGCACACCTATTGGCGCAATCCGGGCGACTCGGGCGGGGCGACGACCTTGGCCTGGACCCTGCCCCAGGGCGCGACGGCGGGCGACATCGTCTGGCCGACGCCGCAGCGGCAACGGCTGCTGGGGCTGATGAACTACGGCTATTCGGGAACCGTCTATCTGCCCGTGCCGATCCAGGTTCCGGCGACGGCGCGGCCGGGAACGCCCCTGACGCTGACGGCCGAGGCCCTGTTTCTGGTGTGCAGCGACCAGATGTGCGTGCCCGAGCCGCTGACCCTGTCGCTGGTTCTGCCGGTGGCCGAGGGGGCGGCGCCGCTGGACCCGGCCCATGGGGCGGCGATCGAACGGACTCTGGGCCAGGCCCCGCGTCCGGCCCCGATCATGGCGCGGATCACCCGAACCGAGGACGGCCTGAGCCTGGCCGCCGCCGGAGGGCCGCTGGTCGAGGGCGCGGTGAAATGGGCCTATTTCTTTCCCTTCAAGGGCGGACTGATCGACCACGCGGCGACGCAAGCGGGCCAGGCGGGACCGCGCGGCCTAACCCTGATGCTGAAACCCGGACGCGGCCTGACGCCCGAGGCGGTCGCGGCCGGGATCGAGGGTCTGTTGCAGACCGATCGCGGGACCTGGCAGGTCACGGCCGAACCCGGCGCGGCGCCGGAGGGAGCAAGCGGGGGCGCGGCCCTGGCCGACCCTGATGCAGACAGCGCCGCAAGCGGCGGCCTGTTGGCGGCCGACCTGTTGCAGGCGGCCCTGCTGGCCTTGGCGGGCGGACTGGTGCTGAACCTGATGCCCTGCGTCTTTCCGGTCCTGGCCATGAAGGCGGCGAGCCTGGCCAAGGGGGCGCACGATCCGGCCGCAGCGCGGCGCGACGGGGTTTTGTTCCTGGCGGGCGTGTTGGCGGCCTTCGCGGTTCTGGCGGGACTGTTGCTGGCCCTGCGCGCAGGGGGCGAGGCGGCGGGTTGGGGCTTCCAGCTTCAGAGTCCCCTGGCGACCGGGACCCTGGCCCTGCTGATGCTGGCGGTGGGGCTGAACCTGTCGGGCGTCTATGCCGTCGGCGCCGGGCTTCAGGGCGCGGGCAGCGGTCCCCTGGCGCGTCTGTCGGGCGGGGCGGGGTCCTTCTTCACTGGCGTTCTGGCGGTGGTGGTCGCGGCGCCCTGTACGGCCCCCTTCATGGCCGCCGCCCTGGGTGCGGCCCTGGTCATGCCGTGGCCCGCGGCGATGGCCGTCTTCCTGATGCTGGGGCTGGGCCTGGCCCTGCCCTATCTGGCGGTCAGCCTGTCGCCCGGCCTGTTGCGGCGACTGCCGAAGCCGGGTCCGTGGATGGAGCGGCTGCGGGGCGTCCTGGCCTTTCCGATGTACGGGGCGGCGGCCTGGCTGGTCTGGGTCTTCGCGCGCCAGACGGGCGGCGAGGCCCTGGGCCTGTTGTTGATCGCCGTGGTCCTGGCCGGGTTCGGCCTGTGGCTGGTCGGGGTCAATCAGGCGCGTCGGGCCGAAGGCGGACCCGCCGTGCTCAGCGCGGTTTCCGCCGTCCTGGCCCTGATCGCGGCCTTCGCCCTGACCGTTATTGCGGCGCGAACGCCGCCCACGCCCGCGGCCATGTCGGAGCCGGGCTGGGCCAGCGACGGCGCGGTCCTGGCGTCTCGGCCCTGGTCGCCGCAAGCCGTTTCAGCGGCCCTGGCCGAGGGACGGCCGGTGCTGGTCAACTTCACCGCCGACTGGTGCGTGACCTGCAAGATCAACGAACGGACGGCCCTGTCGTCGCCGCGCCTGGCCGAGGCGATGACGAAGGCGAACGCCGTCTATCTAGTCGGCGACTGGACTCGCCGCGACGACGCCATCAGCCGCGAGCTGGAACGGCATGGCCGCTCCGGCGTGCCGCTGTATCTGGTGTACCGGCCCGGCCAGGCCGAGCCGCGCATCCTGCCGCAACTGCTGACCGAGGGGCTGGTGATCGCGGCGCTGGAGCGGTGACGCGCGTCGTCATGCGCCCAGGGGTCAATGACGCCTCCGCGTTTTCGCCGCAAACGGGGGTATGGTCACGTCCATGAAGACGACAGCCCATACGGTTTCGATGGCCGCCCTGGCCGCGCTGACCCTGGTCGGCGCCGCCGCCCCAGCGCGGGCCGAGACCCGTTTCCTGGCCTATGACGCCGCCGACCGGGTGACCCAGGCCCTGACGCGGGGAGTGACGCTGGAGGTCAGGCGCGGCCTGTTGGGCGGGGTGTCGGTGCGCCGCATCATCTCGACCACCGCGCGGGGATCGGCGCGCATCGACTATGGCGGGCCGGACGCAGTGCGGCGGTCCCTGCCGCCAGGATCGGACGAGGCGACGATCTATACGATTCCGACCGAGGGCGACGGGCGCGGCCTGTCGCGCGCCCTGTGTCCGGGGTCGGACCAGGCCTTTCTGGTGCTGGGCCGGGTGCGGGCCGGGCGCCCCCTGACCGTGCACGCCGTCGGGCGCTGGTCCGACGGGACGATGCGCCACTGTGTGACGCTGGAATACAGCTATCGCGGCGAATGGGCCTTGCCGCCTGCGGCGCCGAACGGCGCCCCTGACACGCGATAGCTGTATCCTCGGCGCGATCCCGCGCTAAACTCGATGCGATGACCGCCGCCGTCCGCCGCCGCAATGGCCAGAAGTCCCTGGCCGCCCTGTTGTTTCCTCTGACCCTGGCGCTGGCCTTGCTGGCGCTGGACGAACCCACGGCCGTGGCTGCCTGGAACCGCGCCGCCGAAGCCGTTTCGGTCGGTTGGAACGCGGTGCGCGCCCAGTGGACGCGAGGAGGTCCGGCCCGGGCCGACGCCGAAACCCATGACGGTCCCGTTCTGCAAGGCGCGTTCGCCGCCGCCGACGGGCCGACCCGAACGACGACCGGCCAGGTCGACTTCATCCGCGCCGAGCTGCGTTTCGCGGGGGGCGGGGGGCTGAAGACCCGGCCGCACCGCATCGCCTTCGGACGCGAGGCGGCCTTGGGGCGGCTGTATGGCGCGGAAGCGGACGACCAGATCGAACTGCGCCAGGTGCTGGCCGGGTCGACCGCCGGTCTGTGCCAGGGCGTCGCGCCCGGCTGGATCGGCTTGCGGCAGGACGGCGGGCGGGTCACCCTGATCGCCTTCCGCGCCGGGCCGCCGCCCGGACCCGCCGCATCGTCCGAGGCCCCGTGCGTCATCCTGAACTATCGTCGCTGATCGGAATCTACGCGGCGGGCCTTCTGGGGGTCGTCGCGGCCCTGACGAGCTGGACGCGGCCGGGAGAAGCGCCGTTTCCGGCGACGCGCGACGAGGCGGCGAAGTCGGCCTATCTGCTGGACAACGGCTTTCACACCGACCTGGCCG
>JAFLCT010000014.1 GCA_017302335.1 Caulobacterales bacterium
CGCCGGGATGCCAATCCTCGCCCTCGATCACGACCACGGCCGAGCCGTCGTCATGGGCGCCCGACGCCTCCACACGCCGCACGGCCGCCTCGGTCACCGCCGCCTCGACCTCGCGCCGGGCGCCGTTCAGGGCTTGCAGTTCGGCGGCCAGCCGCGCCGCCTCCGCCGGGTCGTCGGTCGACAGCAGGCGCGCGCCCAGGTCCGACCGGCCGATGCGCCCGCCCGCATTGATCCGGGGTCCCAGGATGAAGCCGGCATGGTTGGTGGTCGCGGGCTTCTGTTCGGCTCCGGCCGCCGCCAGCAAGGCTTTCAGGCCCGGATTGCCCCAAGCCGACATGACGCCCAGCCCCAGCCGCGTCAGCGCACGGTTGAACCCCGTCAATCCCGTCACATCGCAGATCGCCCCCATGGCCGCCAGGTCCATCCAGGCGCGGATATCCGGGGCCTCGCGCCCCTGGAACAGCCCCCGCGCCCGCGCCTCGCGGTTCAACGCCGCCAGCAGCACGAACACCACCCCCGCCGCCGCCAGATTGCCCTGGCCCGAGTTGCAGCCCGGCCGGTTCGGATTGACCACGGCCAGGGCCTTGGGCGGTTCGGCCCGCATCAGGTGGTGATCGATGACCACGACGTTCAGCCCGATCGCCGCCGCGTGATCCAGCGCCTCGTTCGCCGCCGCGCCGCAATCGACGGTGATGACCAGATCGGCCCCCTGCCCCTTCAGCGTATCGAAGGCCCGCGCGCTCGGCCCATAGCCCTCGGTCAGCCGGTCGGGCACATAGATCGACAGTTCCGCCCCCATGGCCCGGAACCAGCGCACCAGCAGCGCCGCGCTGGACGCCCCGTCCACGTCATAGTCGGCGAAGACCCAGACCCTCGATCCGGCCGTCAACGCATCGACGATCGCGGCCGCCGCCGCGTCCATGTCCATGAAGCTGGACGGATCGGGAAACAACGCCTTCAGGGTCGGCGTCAGGAAGTCCGCGCCCTGGTCGGCCCGCACCCCGCGCGACGCCAGCGCCCGCGCCAGCGGTTCATCCAGATCCAGCGCCTGCATATGCGCCCTGACGACCGACGCCTCGGCCGGTCGCTGCCGCCAGGCCCGGCCGCTTAACGACCGTTCGACGCCCAGAAAGGCGCCTGAGCTTGACGGGCCGCCGCCGTCCACCGTCAGACCGGGTGCGTCATGCGGATGCGACGCACCGTGCGGCTGGCGGAATCCATCACCACGGTATGGGTCGAGACGAAACCGCCCCTGACCGTCACCCCGTCCAGCATGGCGCCCTTGGTCACGCCGGTGGCGGCGAAGACCGCGTCCTTGGACACCAGTTCGTGCAGATCGTATTTGCGGTTCAGGTCGGTCACGCCGGTGCGCGCGGCCCGCGCCCGCTCATCGTCGTTGCGGAACACCAGCCGTCCCTGAAAGAAGCCGCCGACGCACTTCAGCGCCGCCGCCGCCAGAACGCCTTCCGGCGCCCCGCCCTGCCCCAGGTACAGGTCGATGCCGGTATGCGGCTCGGCCGTGTGGATCACGCCGGCCACGTCGCCGTCGGTGATCAGCATGACCCGCGCCTCGACCTCGCGCAGCGCGGCGATCAGCGCGGCGTGGCGCGGCCGGTCCATGACGCAGACGGTGATGTCGCGCGTCGCCACGCCCTTGGCCCCGGCCAAGGCCTTCACATTGTCCTGGGGGGTCATGTCCAGATCGACCAGGCCCGGCGCATAGCCCGGCCCGACGGCGATCTTGTCCATATAGGTGTCAGGCGCGTGCAACATACCGCCGCCCTCGGACATCGCCAGCACGCACAGCGCATTGGCCATGGCCTTGGCCGTCAGGGTCGTGCCCTCCAGCGGGTCCAGGGCGATGTCGATGGCCGGACCTTTGCCCGTCCCGACCTTCTCGCCGATGTAGAGCATCGGCGCCTCGTCGCGCTCGCCTTCGCCAATCACGATCTTGCCGTCGATGGCCAGGCCGTTCAGCGCCGTGCGCATGGCGTCGACGGCCAGTTGGTCGGCGTGTTTCTCGTCGCCCCGGCCGATCTGGCTCCAACTGGCGATGGCGGCCAGTTCGGTCACGCGCGCGGCGTCGAAGGCCAGGGTCGAGATAGTCATGCGAAGGCTCCTGATGCGGTTCGCCCGGCGTCTGTCGGTCGGGTCGGCGAAATCTAGTGTCGGCGGGGCACGGGCGGCGGCGCGGTCGAACGCTGGCGCAGGCGTTCGGCCAGGGCCTCGATCTCTTCGCGCGTCTGGGCCGAGGTCGGAGAGACCGGCAAGGCCTGAATGCGGCGGTTGACCTGGACGGCGAAGGCCTCGGGATCGGACAACGTCCATTGCAGACGCGCCGCCTCTCCGTCCAGCGCCGCACCCGACGCATTCAAGGTCTCGACTCGCGCCGCCAATTCGATCGGTCGCGGCGGATCGGTCGGCGTGGCCGGGAAATCCGACCAGCGCGGATAGACGCGATGCGCATCCACGATCTGCTGCACCCGCGGCGCCAACGGCGACTGGGCGTCCGTCTCGGCCACGAACGAACCGGCGCAGGCCGTCAGTCCCAGACCGAGTCCCAAGCCCGCCAGGGCGACCGTCATCTTTTTGAGGCGGGGTGCGTTCATTTCAGGCCCGGTCATATGCCATGATCGCAACGGGCGAAAGCCGCCCACGCCGGAGGATGACCATGGCCAAGCGCCCGACGACCGCTTCAGACGCCGCCAAGCCGCGTGCGCCGCGCAAGCCCGGCCGTCCGACATCCCCCAAGCCGCCCCGGCCGCGCGCCGCCAAACCTAAGCCGGAACCGGCCCCCGAAGCCGCGACCCAGCCGCGACCCAGCCCCGAATCGAGCGACGCCTTCGCCGACCAGCAAAGACTGATCGAGACCCTGTCGATGAACCTGGCCAAGGCGGCCATGACCGCCCAGGCCGCCATCGCCGAAGCCGCCCTGACCCAGGCCGACCGGCCCGCCGCCCTGTCGCCCGATCCGTTCAACGTCGCCCCGGCCATGACGGCGGTGATGAGCAGCCTGGCCGCCCGCCCCGACAAGCTGTTCGCCGCCCAGGCCGACCTGTTCAACCGCTATATGGACCTGTGGGCCTCCGGCGCCCGCGCCGCGACCGGCGAACCGTCCGCCCCGCCGCCTTCGGACAAGCGCTTCAAGGATCCCGCCTGGTCGGAAAATCCGATGTTCGACGTCATGCGGCGCTCGTATCTGGTCACCTCGGACTGGATGAACGGTCTGGTCGCCTCGGCCGAGGATGTCGATCCGATGGTCCGCCGCCGAGCCGAATTCTTCACCAAGCTGCTGACCGACGCCTTTTCGCCCTCCAACTTCCTGGCCTCCAACCCCGCCGCCCTGAAGGCCCTGGCCGAAACCAATGGCGAGAGTCTGGTCAAGGGCATGGAGAATTTCGCCGCCGACCTGGAACGCGGCGGCGGCAAGCTGAAGATCAGCCAGGCCGACTACGGCCGCTTCAAGGTGGGCGAGAACGTCGCCACGGCCCCCGGCCAGGTGGTCTGGCGCGACGAACTGTTCGAACTGATCCAGTTCGACGCCGCCACGGACCAGCAGCGCGCCGTTCCGCTGCTGATCTTCCCGCCGTGGATCAACAAATTCTACATCCTGGACCTGCAGCCCGAGAACTCGATGATCCGCTGGCTGTCCGCCCAGGGGTTCACCGTCTTCGTCTGCTCCTGGGTCAATCCCGACGTCGACAAGGCCGGGTTCGGCTTCGACGACTATCTGGAAAAGGGAATCTATCGCGCCGTCGAAAAGGTGCTGGACCAGACCGGCGCCGGCCATGTGAACACCGTCGGCTACTGCATCGGCGGCACGCTTCTGGGCGGGGCGCTGGCCCATATGGCGGCCAGGGGCGACGAGCGCATCTCGGCCACCACCTTCTTCGCCGCCCAACACGATTTCGCCCAGGCGGGCGACCTGTTGCTGTTCACCGACGAGCACTGGCTGAACGAGATCGAACAGCAGATGGACAAGGCGGGCGGCGTCCTGCCCGGCGCGGCCATGGCCGACACCTTCAACGCCCTGCGCGCCAACGACCTGATCTGGTCGTTCTTCGTCTCGAACTATCTGATGGGCAAGTCGCCGCCAGCCTTCGACCTGTTGTTCTGGAACGCCGACCAGACGCGGATGCCCAAACGGCTGCACATGGACTATCTGCGCAATATGTACGGCAGGAACGCCCTGGCTCAGGGCGCCTTCGAAATGGGCGGCGAACGGATCGACCTGACCAAGGTCAAGATCCCCCTCTATTTCCAGGCCAGCCGCGAGGATCACATCGCGCCGATGAACTCGGTCTATCGCTCGGCCCGCGCCTTCCAGAACGCCGTCGTGACCCTGACCCTGGCTGGGTCGGGCCATATCGCCGGCGTGGTCAATCCGCCCGTCGCCAAGAAATACCAGCACTGGACCAACGCCGCCCTGCCCCAGACCCTGGCCGAATGGCAGGCCGGAGCCGTCGAGCATCCGGGCAGTTGGTGGCCGCATTGGGCCGAATGGCTGCATGACAAGTCGGGCGACTGGGTTTCGGCGCGGAATCCCTCCAAGGGCAGTCTCACGCCCATCGAACCCGCGCCGGGCAGCTATGTGAAGGTGAAGTCTTGAAACTGGACGCCAACGCCCTTCTGGCCGTCACCTCGGTCCTGGCCCTGACCCTGATCGTCATGACGGCCTGCGCCTTCGGCCCGCCCGAGGCGACGCAGAAATACATCAGCGCGGCCCTGATGAGCGTGCTGGGCTTTCTGTTCCTGAACCGGTTGTGGATGATCAGCCGCAAGCGCAAACCCAAGGCCCTGATCCAGCCGAACCAGCCCGCCACCCTGATCATGGCCATGGTCTTTCCCTTCGCCATGGTTCTGTCGGCCGGTCTGCCGGTGATCGCGCCCAACGGCGACTATGGCCTGATGATCATCATGGCCGGGGTCTTCACCGGTCTGTCGATCCAGTCGGCGGCCGCCGCGCGGATGGCGACGAAGGAATAGCCTGCGCCGTTGCTCCGGCGGGGCAAGCCCTGTAGGAGAGCCGCCTGCCTGTGTCGGGGTGTAGCGCAGCCTGGTAGCGCATCTGCTTTGGGAGCAGAGGGTCGGAGGTTCGAATCCTCTCGCCCCGACCAATAGGGCGTCAAAACTCCCGCCCGTTCACCTGATCCGCAGTCCAGCTCCACGGCTCGATCTCGGTGAGTGTGCGGACATTGATCGCCACCGTCTCCGTCCCGTCCGGCAGGGTTCCGTAGGCGAAAGGCTGGACGCCGCAGGTCGGGCAGAACCGGTGCCGGATATTGTGCTTGTTGAACAGATACTCCGTCGTCGGCCCGTCCGCCGTCAGCCGAAAGGCCGACTTCGGCACGAAGGCCAGCACGAAGCCCTTGCGCAGGCAGTGGCTGCAATTGCACTCGATCAGCCCGTCCAGACCCGTATCGACCTCATAGGCCACGGCGCCGCAATGGCAGGAACCCTTGTACGCCTTCGTCTCATCCATCACGCATCCTCCAGCAGCACCACCCCCGGCGCCGACTTCAGCGCCCCGCGCAAGGCGCCGTCCAGGCGATAGCGGCCCGGCAGTTTCAACTCGACCTCGCGTCGCCCCTCCAGCGAAGCGACCAGACAGACCTCTCCGCCTCGGCCGTCGGTCCCCTTGGCCCGCTCCAGCCGCGCCTTCAGCGCCGCGACGTCGGCCGAACGCGCCGACACATGAACCCGCAGTTCCGCCGCCGCATCATCCAGCATGACGTCCATCGGCCTGGCGTCGTCGCCGAAGAACCGCACCTCGCCGTCCGTCGCCTTGGCCCGCACCCGCACCATGACCGAGGCCCCCGGCTCCAGAACTTCGCGGCACCGGCGCAACTGCTCGGGCGGGAACAGGCATTCGAACTCCCCGGTCGGGTCCGAGAAGGTGACGAAGGCGAATTTCTCACCCGTGCGGGCGCTGGCGCGTTCCTGGCGGCGGCGCACGACGCCGGCCATCTGGAAGGCTTCATGCCCGGCTTCGGCCAGGGCCGTGGCCTCGGCGACGAAGGTGACCCGTTTGCGCTTCAACGCCGGGGTCAGGTCCTCCAGCGGGTGGCCCGACAGATAGAAGCCGATCGCCGCCAGTTCTTCGTCCAGACGTTCCGGCCCGACCCATGGTTCGACGGCCCTGAGCCGGGGCCGCGCCGCATGAGCCTGATCGCCGCCGAACAGGCTGACCTGAGCGCTGGCGCGTTCGGCCGCCACGCTCTGGCAATAGGCCATCAGCACATCGGCCTGTTCGACCAGTTGGCGCCGGTTCGGGTGAATGGAATCGAAGGCCCCGGCCCGCGCCAGGTTTTCCAGCGCCCGTTTGTTGACCGCGCGCGGATCGACCCGCTCCAGGAAGTCGAAGATGTCGGTGAAGCGACCGCCCGTCTCGCGCACCTCGACGACGTGCTTCATGGCCTCAAGGCCCACGTTGCGGATGGCGCCCAGGGCGTAGAGCACGCTGCCGGTCTCATTGTCCCAGGCCACGTCGAAATCGGCCGACGACACGTTCACGTCCGGCGCCCGCACCGGCACCTCGAACCGGCGGCAATCCTGATAGAAGACCGCCAGCTTGTCGGTGTTCGACAGATCCAGGCTCATCGACGCGGCCATGAATTCGACCGGATGGGTCGCCTTCAGCCAGCCGGTCTGGAAGCTGATCAGCGCATAGGCCGCCGCGTGCGACTTGTTGAAGCCGTATCCCGCGAACTTGGCGACCAGATCGAAGATGCCGCCGGACTGCGTCTCCGGCACGCCCTTGTCGGCCGCGCCCTTCACGAAACGCGCCCGCTGGACGTCCATCTCCTCCTTCTTCTTCTTGCCCATGGCCCGACGCAGAAGGTCGGCTTCGCCCAGACTGTAGCCCGCCAGGATCTGGGCGATCTTCATCACCTGTTCCTGGTAGATGATGACGCCATAGGTCTCGGTCAGCACCTCGGTCAGGCTGGGATGCAGATAGTCGACCTCGGCCCGACCGAATTTCCGGTCGATATAGGTGTCGATCATCTCCATCGGTCCCGGCCGATAGAGCGAGATCAAGGCGGTGATCTCCTCGATGGAGCCGCAGCGCATCTTGCGCAGGGTGTCGCGCATCCCCTGCGATTCCAGTTGGAACACCCCGACCGTCTGGCCCGACGCCATCAGTTCATAGGTCGCCGGATCATCCAGCGGCAGGCCGTTCCAGTCCGGCGCCGCGCCGCGCCGCTCCAGATATTGCCGCGCCCGATCCAGCACCGTCAGGGTCTTCAGCCCCAGGAAGTCGAACTTCACCAGCCCGGCCGGTTCAACCCATTTCATGTTGAACTGGGTGGCGGGAATGTCGGATCGCGGGTCCTGGTACAGCGGCGTCAGTTCGACCAGCGGCCGGTCGCCGATGACGATGCCCGCCGCGTGGGTCGAGGCGTTGCGATACAGCCCCTCCAGCTCCAGCGCCGTCTCCAGTAGGGTCTTGACCGAGACCTCGGCGTCGCGCGCCTCTTGCAGACGCGGCTCGATCTCGATGGCCTGGGCCAGGGTGGTCGGATTGGCCGGATTGTTCGGCACCATCTTGGCCAGGCGGTCCACCTGGCCCAGCGGCAGTTGCAGCACCCGGCCCACGTCGCGCAGCACCGCCCGCGCCTGAAGCGTGCCGAAGGTGATGATCTGGGCCACCCGGTCCTTGCCGTAGTGCTCCTGGACGTAGGCGATCACCTCCTCGCGCCGCTCCTGGCAGAAGTCGATGTCGAAGTCGGGCATGGAGACCCGTTCCGGGTTCAGGAACCGCTCGAACAGCAGGCCGAACCGCAGGGGGTCCAGGTCAGTGATGGTCAAGGCCCAGGCGACCAGCGAACCCGCGCCCGAACCGCGCCCCGGACCCACCGGAATTCCGTGCGACTTGGCCCATTTGATGAAGTCCGACACGATCAGGAAATAGCCGGGGAAGCCCATCTGCTGGATGATGGAGACCTCCCAGTCCAGCCGGGTCCAATAGTCGGCCTCGGGCGCGGCGGGCGTGACCTGGGCCAGACGGACCTTCAATCCCTCGCGCGCCTGATGCGCCAGTTCGTCGGCCTCGGATCGGCCCGCGCCGGTGTCGAAACGCGGCAGGATCGGCGCCCGCGTCCGCACCAGGAAGGCGCAGCGACGGGCGATGTCGATGGTGTTGTCGCAGGCCTCGGGCAGGTCGGCGAACAGGTCGCGCATCGCAGCCGCGGGCTTGAACCAGTGCTGGCCGGTCACCCGACGGCGGTCGTCCTGGCCGATGAAGGCCCCGTCGGCGATGCACAGCAGGGCGTCATGCGCCCGCGCCTGACTGGGCTTGGCGTAATAGACGTCATTGGTGGCGACCAGCGGCGCATCATGGGCGTAGGCCCAGTCCACCAGACCGCGTTCGGCCGCCTGCTCGTCCGGCGTTCCATGTCGTTGCAGCTCGACATAGAAGCGGTCGCCGAAGGCCGCCTTCATGGCTTGCAGCGCCTGCGCGCCCTCCTCGACCTTACCCTGGACGAACAGAGGATCGACCGGGCCGTCCGGGCCGCCGGACAGCAGGATCAAGCCCTCGGCGTGCGCGACGACCTGATCCCAGGCCACGCCCGGCTCGTCCATGTCGCCGGAGTCCAGATAGGCCGAGGACGACAGGGCGCACAGGTTCAGCCAGCCGGTTTCATTCTGAGCGATCAGCACCACGGTCGGCGTCCGCGCCCAACGCTGGGCCGGTCGCCCGCCGACGCCCGTCACCGGCAGGGCGCAGGCGATGATCGGCTGAACCCCCGCATCCCGCGCCGCCTGGCTGAACTCCAGCGCGCCGAACAGATTGGCCCGATCCGCGACGCCGACCGCCGGCATACCGTTGTCGGCCGCCATCCGCCCGACCTTGCCGGCCTTGATCGCGCCCTCCAGCAGGGAATAGGCGCTGCGCACCCGCAGATGGATGAAACCCGTGGCGACGGCGTCGGTGATGGCCTGCACTCCTTCGGCAGGCCGGAAACGACTCATTGCGCCAGCAACGCCGCCTGCCAGACCATCCAGACAAAGCCGCCGCAAGACGCAAGCGACAGCAGTTCCCTAACCCAACGCGACATCGCCTTATCCCCAGTTGCGTGTTCCGGGAATGTTCTATGTTCCAGTTCCGTTCTCGTCAAGTCTCAGAGCTGTCGAAATACGGCGACGGCGGTTTCGATGGGGCGTAGACAGGGACCGACGCCGCCAACCATCCGCCCCTCCGGCGGCGGGCGTCGCAGGAGAGCCGCCATGGCCAAGGGCCAGATGCGCAGCAATAAGGAAGTCCGCAAACCCAAGGCCGACAAGCCCAAGCCGCCGATCTCGGCCGGCAGTTCGCTCTTCACCACTCCGCCTGGCAAGAAATAGCCGTCAGTAGGCGTGGCTCTCGGCCGGGCGCTCCTCCAGGTGGCCGTCCTTCAGGGCGAAGACGCGGTCCATATGGCCGGCCAGCTCCATGTTGTGGGTGGCGATCAGGGCGGCGACGCCGGTGTCGCGCACCAAGGTCCGCAACGCCTCGAACACCGCCTGGCTGGTGGCCGGGTCCAGGTTGCCGGTCGGTTCGTCGGCCAGAAGCAGGCGCGGCCGATTGGCCAGGGCGCGGGCGATGGCCACGCGCTGCTGCTCCCCGCCCGACATCTGGGCCGGCTGATGCGACGCCCGATCCGCCAGGCCCAGCGCAGCCAATAGATCGCTGGCCCGCGCCTGGGCCTCGGCCGCCTTCACCCCCGCGATCCGCAGCGGCAGGGCGACGTTGTCGCGCGCATCGAACTCGGGCAGCAGGTGGTGGAACTGATAGACGAATCCGATGTGGTTCAGGCGCAGCCGGGTGCGTGCATCTTCGTCCAGAGCGCCGACGTCGCGACCTTCGATCACCACCTGGCCCGTCGTCGGCCGCTCCAGCAGGCCCGCGGCGTGCAACAGGCTGGACTTGCCCGAGCCGGACGGGCCGATCAGGCCGATCAACTGGCCCGGCATGACGTCCAGGTCGACGCCCTTCAGCACCGTCAGACCGCCCTGGGCGGTGTCATAGGTGCGCGTCACGCCCCGAAGGCTGAGAACCGCGTCCTGGGGATAAGCCTGTGGATTACTCAAAGCGCAGAGCCTCCACCGGGTCCATCTTGGCCGCCCGCCACGAGGGCAGCAGCGAGGCGACGCACGACATGAACAGCGACCAGACCGTAACCCAGAAGACATCGACCGGATCGACCAGGGCCGGAACGGCGTCCAGCATATAGACGTCGGCGTTGAACAGTTGGACGCCCAGCAGGGCCTCCAGGAAATGCTGGATCGCGCCGATGTTCAGGCAGAACAGCAGGCCCAGGACCAGGCCGGTGAAGGTGCCCGCCGCCCCGATGGCCGCGCCCGCGATGAAGAAGACCCGCAGCATGGAGCCGCGGCTGGCGCCCACCGTGCGCAGGATGGCGATGTCGCGCGTCTTGTTCTTCACCAGCATGACGATGCCGGAAATGATGTTCAGGGCGGCGATGGCGACCACGAGACCCAGGATGATGCTCATGGCCACCTTCTCGACCTTCAACGCGCCCCAGAAGGCGGCCAGCCGGTTGCGCCAGTCGCTGACCAGGGCGGGACCGTTCGCGGCGTCGCGGATCGGGGTCAGATACTGATCGACCATATCGGGTTCGGCGACCTTCAGCTCGATCACGTCCCACAGCCCCTCCTTGCCGAAGAACAGTTGGGCCTGTTCCAGCGGCATGAAGACGAAGGCGCGGTCGAAATCGGCGGTGCCAGAGCTGAAGATCCCGCCGACGACATAGGTCTTGGACAGGCCGCCCAGATTGCCGAAGGCGCTGTCGGCGCCGGTCGGCGAATACAGGGTGATGGGCGAACCGACGCCGACGCCGACCTCTTCCGCCAAGGTCTTGCCGATCAGCACCCGGTCGCCGCCATAGGCGCCCTGGCCGAACGAGCGTCGCGCCTCGGGGGTCAGGCTGTCATAGACGAATTTGGTCGAGGCCAGGTCCTGGGGCCGCACGCCGCGCACGATGCCGCCGGTCACCTGACCGCCCGCCTGGAACATGGCCGGGCTTTCGGTCAGGGGGGTGACGTGAACGACGCCCGGAACCGCCCGCATCCTCTCCAAGGCCGCCTCGCGGTCGGGCGAATTCAGCACCGGTCCCTGTACATAGACATGGCCGTTGAAGCTGAGCATCCGGCTGAGCAGTTCGGTGCGGAAACCCGCCATGATGCTCATCACCGTGATCAGCGCCATCACGGCCAGGGCGATGGCGACATAAGAGATGACGGCGATCAGGGCGATGCCGCCCTCTTTGCGCCGGGCGCGCAGATACCTCAGCGCCAGACCGAACTCCCAACTGGAGAAGGCCCCGGCGGGTTTGGGGGGCGCAGCGGCGTCGGTCATGCGCTCAGCTTGGCCAACGCCTCGTCCAGCGAGACCGACAGCTTTTCGCCGGTCGCCCGGCGCTTCAGCTCGACCACGCCCTCGGCCAGGCCCTTGGGTCCGATGGTCAACTGCCAGGGCACGCCGATCAGGTCGGCGGTGGCGAACTTGCCGCCCGGCCGTTCGTCGGTGTCGTCGTACAGCACGTCCTTGCCCGCCGCCTCCAACCGCGCGACCGCATCCTCGCAGGCGGCCGAGACCGCCGCATCATTGGCGCGCAGATTGATGACGACCACGTCGAACGGGGCCACGGCGTCCGGCCAGATGATGCCGCCCTCGTCGTGGCTGGCTTCGATGATGGCGCCCAGCAGGCGCGACACGCCGACGCCGTAGCTGCCCATATGGACCTCAGCGTCCGCGCCGTCCGGCCCGGCGACCTTCGCCTTCATCGGCGCCGAGTATTTGGTTCCGAAGTAGAAGATGTGGCCCACCTCGATGCCGCGCGCGGTCAGACGATCGGTCTCGGTCGTCTGGCTTTCGAAGGCGGCGGCGTCATGCATTTCCTCGGTCGCGGCGTACAGCGAGGTGCGGCCGTCGACGATGGCTTGCAGGTCGTCCCAGTCCACATTCGCGCCGGGTGCGGGCATTTCGACCAGCTTCCTGTCACAGAAGACCTGGCTCTCGCCGGTGTCGGCCAGGACGATGAATTCGTGGCTCAGATCGCCGCCGATGGGTCCGGTGTCGGCGCGCATCGGCACGGCCTTCAGCCCCATGCGGGCGAAGGTGTTCAGATAGGCCACGAACATCCGGTTATAGGCCCGCCGCGCTGAGGCTTCGTCGATGTCGAACGAATAGGCGTCCTTCATCAGGAACTCGCGGCCGCGCATCACGCCGAAGCGCGGACGCCGCTCGTCGCGAAACTTCCACTGGATGTGGAACAGGTTCAGCGGCAACGCCTTGTAGCTCTTCACATAGGCCCGGAAGATGTCGGTGATCATCTCCTCGTTGGTCGGGCCGTACAGCAGTTCACGCTCGTGCCGGTCGGTGATGCGCAGCATTTCCGGGCCATAAGCGTCATAGCGCCCCGACTCGCGCCACAGATCGGCCAGTTGCAGCGTCGGCATCAGCAGTTCGACGGCGCCCGCGCGCACCTGCTCTTCGCGCACGATCTGTTCGATCTTCTTGAGCACCCGAAGACCCAGCGGCAGCCAGGCGTAGATGCCCGCTGCTTCCTGTTTGATCAGGCCGGCGCGGAGCATCAACTGGTGCGAGACGATCTGGGCGTCCGAGGGCGCCTCTTTCAGCGTGGGCAGGAAGTAGCGCGACAGGCGCATGGGACAGGCATCCATATTCAGCAGTTCCCGCTGCTTTAGCCGCCCGGCGGTCGCAAAGGCTAGATCAGTTTCGCCCGCCCCGGCACAATCGAGCCGGATTAGGAGACGGCCTTGATGTTAATGCGTGTAGGAATCTGGGCGGCGATCCTGGCGGGCGTGGCTCTGTTCATGGCCGCCTTCTGGATGCTGCTGGCTCCGACAGCGGACGGAGACACGACGCTGCGCGCCCTTCTGGCGGCCGAGACCCAGGCCAGATGGGCTGTTTTGGCGGTGCTGGGGGCCTTGCTGGGCAATGTCCTGCTGTTCCTGAACCTTCGGATCGCAGCCGACGCCACCCAGGCGGCCCTGGTCGCCGCGGAGGCGGCCAAGGAAGCGGTCGACCACGCCCGCCAAACCAGCCAGATCGAGCTTAGACCCTATATGGTGTTCGATGCCGACGAATGGACGCCGCTGCATGACGACGCGCCCGGCGTCATCACCTACTGGCGACTGAAGGTCACCTGGCGCAACACCGGGCGGACTCCGGCGCGCAACGTTTGTCTGCGGCTGATGTACGCCGATGGCGGAGCCGATGTGGACTGGAGCCGCTTTGTCTTTCCCGACCCGTTGGACACCCAGCCCCAGGTCGGGTCCGTCTCGGCGGGCAACACCATTTCAATGACGACGGAAATTCCGATCCAGACCATGCAAAGCGTGTTCGCGGGCGAGCGGCGGCTGATGTTCTATGGCTGGATCGAATACGACGGCTTCGCCGACGCCCCGCGCCACCGGTCGGAATGTGCGATGCACGTCCGCGTCCTGACCTCGCCGGACAAGATGGAGGCGGAGTTCGACCATGCGTTCAGCGACCGGCACAACGGTGACGACGAGTCCTGTATGTACCGCCCCCGCACCATGATCAGCGCCAAGGCGCCACAGCGTATGGCGCCGCGCGGCGGGGAAGACGTGAACTACCAATTCCGCGACTAGGGTCCGGTTCAGCCCGCCGCGTTGCCTATCACCGTCGGCAACGGCAGCCAGCCGGTGAAGATCAGCACCATCACGAACGCCCAGACGATGACCGAGACCCAGGTGGTGGTGATGAATTTCCTCTTGAGCTGGGGGTCCTTGGGCGCCCCCCACTGGGCGCCGTCGTCGGGACGTTCCTGCTCGCGCTGATTCATGCCCAGAGGCAGGACGGCGAACAGCACCGTCCACCAACAGACGACATAGATGGCCAGCATGGTGATCGGGCCGATGGGCATCAGTGCGCTCCGTCTTTCGGGGTCTGCATCAGTTCGACCAGCACCCCGCCCATGTCCTTGGGATGAACAAAGATGATCGGCGTCCCGTGCGCCCCGATGCGCGGCTCGCCCGTGCCCAGGACGGTCGCGCCCTTGGCGCGCAGGGCGTCGCGGGCGGCCAGGATGTCCTCGACCTCGAAACAGACGTGGTGCTGACCGCCCTTGGGGTTCTTGGCCAGAAAGCCGTGAATGGGACTGTCGTCGCCCAGCGGTTCGATCAGTTCGATCTGGCTGTTCGGCAGGTCGATGAAACAGACCCGCACGCCCTGCTCAGGCAGGTCGAACGGATCATGCGCCCGCGTCGCGCCGAGCAGGTCGCGGTACAGGGTCACGCTGGCCTCGATGGATGGCGTGGCGACGCCGACGTGATTCAGACGACCGATCATTCGCGTTTGCTCCGGGAAACGCAGCGCCTATTGGGAGGCGAACGGGTCGGTGGGCGTGGGCTGGGTCGGCAGCGGCATACGCGGCAGCGGTTCATCGCTGTTGGCCGCAGCCAGCAGGAAACCAGCCATCACGATCGCCGCCTGACGAAGATCTTCTGGACGCAGATGGTCATAGGTGTCGATCGAGGTGTGGTGCAGTCGGCTGCCGTAGTCGAGCGGGTCCTGAATGAACTGGAAGCCGGGCACGCCCACGGTCTGCATATAGACGTGGTCGGTGCCGCCCGAGGTGCGCAAGGACACCGTGGTCGCCCCCATGCTGTTGAAAGGTTTCAGCCATTCCTCGAACACGGCGGCGGCGGCGACATTGCCTTCGGCGTTGATGCCGCGGATCCGGCCCGAGCCGTTGTCGAAGTTGAAATAGGCGACCAGATCGCGATGGCCCTCGCGCGGCTGGACCGGCCAGCGCGCGCGCCAAGTGCGGTTGTTCGGCAAGGCGTTCTGCTCGGCGTTCTCAAGCGGGGCGCGCGTCGCCAGATAGCGATCGACATAGGCCAGCGAGCCAAGCAGCCCCTGCTCTTCCCCATTCCACAACGCGAAGCGGATGGTGCGCTTGGGCCGCACGCCCAGGGTTTTCAGGATGCGCGCCGCCTCCATCACGACGGCGACCCCAGCCGCGTTGTCGACGGCGCCATCACCGGCGGCCCAGCTATCGAGGTGGGCGCCGGCCATCACATATTCACCGGTCCGGCTGGTCCCCGGAATGTCCGCCAGGATGTTGTAGGCGTTGACGTCCTCGTCGTGGAACTGAACCGTGCTGAGCAGTTCCAGTCGCGGCTGGGCGCCCGCGACCGACAGACGCACCAAGCGGCGATAGTCCTCCTGGGTCAGCTCTACGCCTGGGACGGTCGGCGTCGCCCCGGTACGGAAAGTATAGCCGTTGCCGTGCAGCAGGCCGCCGTCCCGTTGGGACATCCGCACCCAGGCCAGGGCGCCCTCTTCCTTCAGGAAGGCGTCCATCTGCAGAGCGAAGTCCGCGGCGTCGACTTTGACGGCGGCGTGATTGGGCAGAACGTAGTTTGTGCGCCCGGCCAGATCGGCATCCGTCAGGCGACGGAAGAAGGGCTGGTCCGTAGGTTCAGCGGGCGCCTCGGCGCGGCTGACCAGAACGATCTTGCCGGCCAGCTTGCCCCGCCAGCGTTCGAAATCGCCGACGGCCGACATGGGCGCGACGACGATCTCGGCCTCGATGGTCCCGTCAGTCGAGGGCGTCCAGGCCACGGGGATGACCCGCAGGTCCAGCGGACGCGGCGCCGTCATGCGCGCGCTGGACCGCACGGCCGTCCAGCCGCGACCGAATTCGAAGGCATCGGCCCGGACGTTGGACAGGCCCCAGTCGCGGAACTGCTGTTGGGTCCACTCTTCGGCCTGACGCATCTGCGGCGAATTGGTCATGCGCGGCCCGATGCGATCCGTCAGCCAGGCCGCCGTCTGCATCACCTGGCTGTGGTTCAGCCCCTGGTCGATGACCCCGTTCAGAACAACCAGATCGGCGGGCTGCGCCACGGCGGGGGTGGCGATCACCAGGGCGGTGAAGACAGCGGCCAGACGGTGCATGGGCGTTACTCCGGAATCGACGACGGACAGGAATAGGGACGTTGGGACGGCGGATGTCGAGCGCCTTAAAGCCTCAGAACGATCGTCTCGACGATCGGGCGGCGGTCCCAGATGCCCTGGCTGGCCTTCTTCAGCGCCCGCGCCACGGCCTGTTCGATGACCGTCTCGTCCTCCAACGCCTCGCCCTTCAGCTTCAGCACCGCCTGTTCGGCGCGTTCGGCCAGGTCGTCCAAGGCGTCGCCCAGCGGACTGTCCTCGTCGCCGGGCAGGCCGATGCCGCGCACGTCGATGTCCGAGACGATCTTGCCGCGCCGGTCCATGGCGAAGCTGACGATGAGGATGCCGTTCGACGCCGCGTGACGCCGCTCGCGCAGGGCCTCGCCCGCCTCTTCCACCAGCATACCGCCATCGACGAACAGGCGGCCCGAGGGGACTTCGTCGATGATGACCGCCGGGCCGGGGGCCAGGCGCACCATGTCGCCATTCCTCGGCGTGACGGTCTCGGGGACCTGCATCTCCTTGGCCAACAGGGCGTGTTCGGCGATATGGCGGCGCATACCATGGGTCGGCACCGCGATCTGGGGCCGCGCCCACTGATACATCTGACGCAGTTCGTCGCGGCACGGGTGGCCCGAGACGTGGATGCCGGGATGGTCGCGGTCGGTGTAGATGCGCACCCCGCGCTCCGACAGCGTGTCCTGCAACCGGCCGATGGCCAGCTCGTTGCCGGGGATGACCCGCGACGAGAAGATGCAATGATCGCCCGGTCCCAGCTTGATGAAGGGGTGATTGCCCTCGGCCACGCGCGACAGGGCGGCGCGGGATTCGCCCTGGCTGCCGGTGCACAGATACAGGATCTGGTCGGCGGCCCACAGGCGGGCCTCGTCCTCGGACAGGAAGGGCGCACAATCGCTCAACATACCGACCGACTTGGCCGCCGCCGTGATGCGGTGCATCGACCGGCCCGCCAGCACCACGCGTCGCCCAGCGGCCTCGGCCGCGTGGATCACGCTGTCCATGCGCGCGACGTTCGAGGCGAAACAGCCGACGGCCACCCTGCCCTTCAGTCCGCCGATCAGTTCGGCCAGCGCCTCGCGGACCTCGCCTTCCGATCCGGCCACGCCTTCCTGGAAGACGTTGGTGGAATCGCACACCATCGCCAGCACCCCCTCGTCGCCGAGACGGCGGATGGTGTCGACGTCGGTGCGCTCGCCGATGATGGGATCGTTGTCGATCTTCCAGTCGCCGGTGTGCAGCACAACGCCCAGCGGGGTCTTGATCGCCAGACCGTTCGGCTCGGCGATGGAATGGGTGATGGTCACCATCTCGATCTGGAAGGGTCCCAGGTCGATTTCGCCGCCCAGCGGCACCTCGTGGATCGTCACCTTGTCCAGCAGGCCCGCGTCGCGCAGCTTCTCGCGGATCAGGAAGGCGGTGAAGGGCGTGGCGTACAGCGGCGCCTTGATGCGCGGCCACAACCAGCCCAGGGCGCCGATATGATCCTCGTGCGCATGAGTCAGGACGATGCCCAGGATCTCTTCGCCTTCCAGATAGGTCGGATCGGGCACGATCACGTCCACGCCGGGCGTGGTGTTGTCGCCGAAGGTCACGCCCACATCGACGACGATCCATTTGCGATCATCCGCCGGACCGTAGCCGTAGGCGTTCAGGTTCATGCCGATCTCGTTCGATCCGCCCAGCGGCAGGAAGACGAGTTCGTTGTCGTTGTTCTTGGTCATGCGCCCATATGGGTGTTGCGGCGATGGATTTCGAGCAGGCCGCGAAGGGTCAGGTCGGGATCGAAATGGTCGATGCTGTCGGTCGCCCCTTCGAACAGGGAGACGACCCCGCCGGTGCCGATGACCGTCATGGGCCTGTCCCACTCGGCCTTGATGCGCGCCACCAACCCTTCGATCAGGGCGATATAGCCCCAGAAGACGCCGGACTGCATATTCGACACCGTGTCCTTGCCAATGACGCGGACAGGTTTCTGAATGGCGATGCGCGGCAGCATGGCCGCCGCCTCGTGCAGGGCCTGAAGGCTCAGATTGATCCCCGGCGCGATGACCCCGCCCTCGAAGGCGCCGTCGGCGGCCACCACGTCGAAGGTCGTCGCCGTGCCGCTGTCGATAACGATCAGATCGCCGGGGTAGGTCAGGTGCGCGCCGACGGCGTTGACCAGACGGTCGGCCCCCGCCTCGGACGGCTTGTCGATCCGGGCGCTGGCGCCCAGCACGGCGTTCTCGCCGACCACCAGGGGTTCGATGTTCAGGTAACGGCGCGCCAGATTGCGCAGATTGAAGATCGACTGCGGCACCACGCTGGAGACGATGCAGCCGCTCAACGCCCCGATCGACAGGCCGCGCATCTCCAGAAGCTGGCTCAGCCAGACCGCATATTCGTCGGCCGTGCGCGAGGCTTCGGTGGCCGCGCGCCATTGGGCGATCCAGTCCGTTCCGTCATGGACGGCGAACAGGGTGTTGGTGTTGCCTTGCTCGATGGCCAGCAGCATCAGGCCGCCTCTCCGAAGAATACGTCGCCCGCCGATATCAGGCGAAGGGTCCCGTCCGCCAGTCGGAGCCGCAGCGACCCGTCGCCCTCGACCCCCTCGGCCACGCCCTCGACCGTCTCATGCCCCAGCCGGGCGACGCATGGACCGTGCAATGTCGCATTCTTGCGAACCCAGGCGTCCAGCACGGGCTGAAAGCCCAGCGTCTCCCAACGTTCGGACCAGTCGGCATAGGCCTGGGTCAAGACCTGGACCGCCGCATCGGGCGATGGAGCGTAGGCGATATCAGGGCGCAGATGCTTGGCCAGAGCCGTCGCCGGCCGTTCGGTCCCCTCCGGCGCATGGGCCAGGTTGACGCCGACGCCGACCGCCAGCCACAGGCCGCCGCTCGCATGGGCGCCGGACTCGACCAATATGCCCGCCGCCTTGTCGCCGCCCAGCATCACGTCATTGGGCCATTTGATCGTCACGGCGCCAGGCCGGGCGAAGGCGTCCAGCAGATCGGCGACGGCCAGGGCCGCCACGAAGGTCGCTTGCGCCGCCTCAGCGGGGGTTTTTCGCGTGGTGGTCAGAAGCGTGGCGAACAGATTGCCGCCGTCGCTTTCCCACGCCCTGCCCCGTCGGCCGCGCCCCGCCGTTTGGCGGCGGGCGGTCAGCCACAAAGGACCAACCTGTCCGGCCTCGGCGCGACGACGCGCCTCAGCGTTTGTGGAATCGATATCGTCGAATCGCTGGATCGGTGCGGGCTTCACGCCCTAACCGGCCCCAAAGCCCGATGCGGCCGCGCGCGTCAGGGGTTCGATCCACGGCAGGGCGAACATGACCAACGGGAAGGAGAAGGCCGCCGCCAGCCAGGCCACGGTCTTCGCCTCGATCGGCGAAGCGTCGGGCTTGACCTCCGTCGCGGGGGCGTCGAACCACATCAGCTTGATGATCCGCAGATAGTAGAAGGCGGCCACGACCGAGGCGACCAGACCGGCGGCGCCCGCCATCCAGTAACCGGCGTCGGCGGCGGCGCCGAACACCGCCCATTTGGCCCAGAAGCCCGACAGCGGCGGCATACCGAGAACCGACAGCGACAGGATGGTCAGGGCCACCGCCGTCATCGGCTTGTCGCGGCTGAGACCCGCCAGGTCGTCGATCGAACGGATCGGCCGCCCGCCGCGCGACAGCGACAGCAGCACGGCGAAGAAGCCCAACTGATCGATCACATACAGGGCCATGAACAGCAGCATGGCCTGGATGCCCAGCTCGGTTCCCGCCGCGATCCCCAGAAGCGCGTAGCCGATGTTGACGATGGACGAATAGGCCAGCAGGCGCTGGATGTCCTTCTGCGCCAGACCGCCGAAGGCGCCGACGGCGAAACTGATCAGAGAGATCAGGATCAGCACCTGCGCCCATTGGTCGTGCGACTGGGCGAAGCCGTCGCCCAGAACCCGCGCGGTCAGCACCATGGCCGCCACCTTGGGCGCCGTGGCGAACAGGGCCACGACCGGCGTCGGCGCGCCCTCATAGACATCGGGCGTCCACATATGGAACGGCGCCGCCGAAACCTTGAAGGCCAGGCCGCAGATCAGGAACACCAGGCCGAACACCAGGCCCACGCCCGGGTTGGCGGCCGCATAGGCGGCGATGGCGTCATAGTTCATCGACCCGGTGAAGCCGTAGATCAGGCTGGCGCCATACAGCAGCAGGCCCGACGACAGGGCGCCCAGCACGAAATACTTCAAGCCCGCTTCCGAGGCCTTCAGATTGTCGCGGTGGAAGGCGGCCAGGACATAGAGCGCCAGAGAGTGCAGCTCGACCCCGACGTATAGCGAGATCAGGTCGCCCGACGACGCCATCATGCCCATGCCGACGGCGGCCAGGACGATCAGCACCGGGTATTCGAACTTGGCGATGCGGGTGCGCGCCATCCAGCCGTCGCCCAGGATCACGCAGACCGCAGCCGACAGATAGATCAGCACCTTGGCGAAGACCGCCAGCGGATCGGCTACGAAGGCGCCGTTGAAGGCGGTTCCCAGCGGCCCAGTGGCGGCCAGGCCCGTCGCGACGAGCAGCAGCAACACCGTCAGGATCGACACCAGGCGCGTCGACTTTTCGCCGACGAAGGCGCCGACCATCAGCAACACCAGCGCGCCAATGGCGAGCGTCAGCTCCGAGGCCGCGATTTGCAGGGCGAAATTCAGGTCAGGCATCATGGTCTCACCCGCCGATCGCGGCGCGATAGGCGCTGGTCAGGGCCTCGACGGCAGGCCCGGTGATGTCGAGGACGGCGGCCGGATAGATCCCCAACCACAGGGTGCCGATGATCAGCGGTAGGAAGATCAGCAGCTCGCGCCGGTCGATGTCGGTGATGGTCTTCAACTTCGGATTGGTGATCTCGCCGAACATGACGTTGCGATACAGCGTCAGCGCATAGACGGCCGAGAAGATCACGCCCGAGGCCGCGAACAAGGCCGTCCAGGTCGAGACCTGATAGACCCCGGTCATGGTCAGGATCTCGCCGATGAATCCCGAGGTGCCCGGCAGCCCGACATTGGCCATGGTGAACATCAGGAAGATGGCGGCGAACCATGGCATCCGACTGGTCAAGCCGCCGTAGAAGGCGATCTCGCGGGTGTGCATCCGATCATAGACCACGCCGACGCACAGGAAGAGCGCGCCCGAGATCAGGCCGTGACTGATCATCTGGAACACCGCGCCCTGCACGCCGATGTCGTTGCCCGCGAAGATGCCCATGGTCACGAAGCCCATGTGGGCCACCGACGAATAGGCGATCAGCTTCTTGATGTCGGTCTGACGGAAGGCGACCAGCGAGGTGTAGACCACGGCGATCGCCGACAGGGCGAAGACCAGCGGACGGAACATCTCGGACGCCTGCGGGAACATCGGCAGGTTGAACAGGATGAAGCCGTATCCGCCCAGTTTCAGCAGGATGCCGGCCAGGATCACCGAACCGGCCGTCGGCGCCTGCACGTGGGCGTCGGGCAGCCAGGTGTGCACCGGCCACATCGGCATCTTCACCGCGAACGAGGCGAAGAACGCCAACCACAGCAGCGGCTGCACGGCGGGATCGAAGGCGTATTGCTTCAGCTCGGGAATACTGGTGGTCCCGGCTTCCAGGGCCATCCACAGCATGGCCAGAAGCATCAGCACCGAACCCAGCAGGGTGTAGAGGAAGAATTTGTAGGCCGCGTAGATCCGGTTCTGACCGCCCCAGACCCCGATGATCAGGAACATCGGCACCAGGCCGCCTTCGAAGAAGATGTAGAACAGGAACAGGTCCAGCGAGGTGAAGACCCCGATGACCAGGGTTTCCAGCGCCAGGAAGGCGATCATGTATTCGACGACGCGCTTATCGATCGTCTTCCAGCTCGCCAGGATGCACAACGGCATCAGGAAGGCGGTCAGCAGCACGAACAGGATCGAGATCCCGTCCACGCCCAGGTGATACTGGGCGCCCGCGAACCACTGATAACGTTCGACGAACTGATAGCCGGGGTTCGACGGATCGAAGGCGCAGACCAGCACGACCGACAAGGCCAGGGTCGCCAGGGTCGTGCCCAGGGCGATCCAGCGCGCGGCCGGGGCCGCCGCCTCGCCCCGTTTGCTCAGCAGATGAGCGATCAGGATCAGGCCTGCGCCGACCAGCGGCAGGAAGGTGATGACCGAAAGGATGTTGGGGATGACGGGCACCGGCTCAGGCTCCCCAAGCGTAGAGGGCGAAGGCGAGGAAGCCGGCGACGCCAAGCAACATCACGAACGCATAGTGATAGACATAGCCCGATTGGAGACGGCTCAGCCGACCGGCGAAGACCCGTGACAGGAAGGCCATGCCGTTCGGCCCGCCCCCGTCGATGATCTTCTCGTCGCCGACCTTCCAGAACAGGTCGCCCAACGCCTTGGTCCACTTGACGAAGGTGGCGTCATACAGCTCGTCGAAATACCACTTGTTGTACAGGAAGTCGTAGACGATGCCGCCGCGAGCGGCCATGCGGCGCGCCATGCCTTCCTTCACCACATAGACCCAATAGGCCACGAAGGTGCCGATCAGCGTCAGGATCAGCGGCGACCACTTCACCCAGGTCGGAACGTCGTGGCTGTCGTGCAGCACGTGGTTGGTCGGAGCGTTGAAGATCGCGGCTCCCCAGAACGCGCCTTCGTGGTGGCCGATGAAATAGGGCGCGAAGACATAGCCCGCCGCCACAGCGCCGACCGACAGGATCAGCAGCGGAACCAGCATCACCCACGGGCTTTCATGCGGGTGCAGTTCACCGTGGTGATGACCGTCGTGGGCGTGCTCGTCATGCGCGTGATCGTCGCCGTGCGCATCCTTCCAGGCGGGCTTGTTCAGGAAGGTCATGAACACCAGACGCCACGAATAATAGGCGGTCAGACCGGCGGCGAAGATGCCGACGAAGAAGGCGAACAGCCCCACCGGCGAATGACCGCTGGCCGCCGCCGCGAAGGCGCTCTCGATGATCGCGTCCTTGGAATAGAAGCCGGACAGGCCGCCGATGCCGGGAACGCCAAGACCGGTGATGGCGATGGTGCCGATGGTCATGACGGCATAGGTGATCGGCAGGTATTTCCACAGGCCGCCCATCTTCCGCATATCCTGTTCGTGGTGCATTCCGTTGATCACCGAACCGGCGCCCAGGAACAGCAGAGCCTTGAAGAAGGCGTGGGTGAACAGGTGGAACATGGCCGCCTCATAGGCGCCCACGCCGGCGGCGAAGAACATATAGCCGAGCTGCGAACAGGTCGAATAAGCGATGACCCGCTTGATGTCGTTCTGGGCCAGGCCGACGGTGGCCGCGAACAGGGCCGTCACGGCGCCGATCACAGCCACGACCTGCCCCGCCACCGGAGCGTACTCGAACAGCGGACTGAGCAAGCAGACCATATAGACGCCAGCCGTCACCATGGTGGCGGCGTGGATCAGGGCCGAGACCGGGGTCGGGCCTTCCATGGCGTCGGGCAACCAGGTGTGCAGGAAGAACTGGGCCGACTTGCCCATGGCGCCGATGAACAGCAGGAAAGCGGCCAGATCCAGCGCCGACCAGACGTGACCGGCGAAGGTCCAGCCCGTTCCGGCCTTGGCCGCGATCATCGGGAACAGTTCGGCGAACTGGATCGTGCCGAACATCCAGAACACGGTCATGATGCCCAGGGCGAAGCCGAAGTCGCCGACGCGGTTGACCACGAAGGCCTTGATGGCGGCGGCGCTGGCCGACGGTTTCTTGTACCAGAAGCCGATCAGCAGATAGGACGCCAGCCCCACCCCTTCCCAGCCGAAGAACAACTGCATGAAGTCGGCGGCGGTCACCAGCGCCAGCATGGCGAAGGTGAACAGGGACAGATAGGCGAAGAAACGCGGCTTGTCCGGGTCCTCGGCCATATAGCCCCAGCTATAGACGTGAACCAGCGACGACACCGTGGTGACCACCACCAGCATGGTCGCCGACAGGGCGTCGATGCGGATCGACCAGTTCGACTGGAAGTCGCCGACGTTGATGAACGGCAGCAGCTCCACCGTGAACGGGGCCATATGGCCCCAGGTGTGCTGGTAGAAGACGATCCAGGCCACGGCGCACGAGAAGAATAGCAGGCCGGTGGTGATCGTCTGCGACGCCAGATCGCCGATGCGACGGCCAGTCAGGCCAGCGATGGCGGCGCCGAGCAGCGGGGCGAAGACGCCGAGAGTGACGAGGGTCTCGATGTTCACGGTCAGCCCTTCATCACCGAAGCGTCGTCGACCGCGATGTCGCCGCGGTTACGGAAGAAGGTCACCAGCACGGCCAGGCCCACGGCGGCTTCGGCGGCGGCGACGGTCAGGACGAACATGGCCATCACCTGCCCGGCCACGTCGTTCAGATGGGTCGAGAAGGCGACGAAATTGATATTCACGGCCAACAGGATCAGCTCGACCGACATCAGGATGATGATGACGTTCTTGCGGTTCACGAAGATGCCGAACACCCCGATGGTGAACAGCATGGCGCCGACCGCCAGATAGTGCTGCAAGGTGATGTCCATCAGCGAAGCTCCTCAGGCGTCACGCCCACGCCGGTCTGCACGCTCTTGACCTCCATGGCGGTCTTGGCGTCGCGCCCGACCTGGCGGCTGACGTCCTGGCGTTTGACGCCCGGCTTGTGTCGCAGCGTCAGGACGATGGCGCCGATCATGGCGATCAGCAGCACGATCCCCGCCGCCTGGAAGAAGTAGACGTAGTCCGTATAGAGCACCCGACCGATCGTCTCGATGTTGGAGGCGTCGGCGGCCGCCGCGGCCGGGCCCGTCGCCTCGCGCGCGGCCCCGCCCTGCACCACGGCCATGGACACCATGATCATCTCGGCCAGCAGGATGCCCGCGACGATGCCGCCCAGCGGCAGATAACGGGCATAGCCTTCGCGCAGACGCACGAAGTCCACGTCCAGCATCATGACCACGAACAGGAACAGCACCGCGACGGCGCCGACGTAGACCACGACCAGCAGCATGGCCAGGAACTCGGCCCCCATCAGCACGAACAGTCCGGCCGAGGAGAAGAAGGCCAGGATCAGCCACAGAACGCTGTGCACGGGATTGCGCGCGGTCACGACCAGCAGGCCGGAAACCACGGCCGTCGCGGCCAGAAGATAGAAGGCGAGTCCTTGCAGCATTTGCGGGACCAGGCCCCTTTCCAGATCAATGCGGCGACGCCCGTCAGGGAATCGCGGCCGGGTTTAGCGATACGGTGCGTCGAGTTCCAGATTCTTGGCGATCAGCCGCTCCCAGCGATCGCCGTTCAGCAGCAGGCGGGCCTTGTCGTAGTACAGCTCCTCGCGCGTCTCGGTGGCGAATTCGCTGTTCGGACCTTCGACGATGGCGTCCACCGGGCAGGCCTCTTGGCACAGGCCGCAGTAGATGCATTTGACCATGTCGATGTCATAGCGGGTCGTGCGGCGACTGCCGTCGGCGCGCGGTTCGGCCTCGATGGTGATGGCCTGGGCCGGGCAGATAGCCTCGCACAGCTTGCAGGCGATGCAGCGTTCCTCGCCGTTCGGATAGCGGCGCAGCGCGTGTTCGCCGCGGAAGCGCGGCGACTGCGGATTGCGCTCGAACGGATAGTTCACCGTCGCCTTGGGCTTGAGCATATATTTGACGGTCAGACCGACGGCCCCCACGGCGTCGACCAACAGGGCGCCTTTTACGACTTGCTTCAGGCGGGCGATCATCGCGGGTCTCCCGGACGGCGGCAGTCGCGGCGATAGCGATCCGTGTCCTTGTTCATCATCTGGCACAGCCGAGCGCGCTCTTCGTCGCGGCGGACGATCTCATCCTGGCGGCGCTGCCACTGGGTCGGGGTGGTGGGCATGGCTTCGTAGGGCTGGAAGGCGCAGGCGCCGGTTCCCAGGGTGATGGCGGCGATCAGGGTCATGCGGATCACGCCCCCACCCCGAACACGCGCCAGGCCGCCACGACCACGACGGCCGCCAGCGAGGTCGGCAGGAAGATCTTCCAGCCCAGACGCATCAACTGGTCATAGCGGTAGCGAGGCACAAAGGCCTTCACCAGGGCGAACATGAAGAACCAGAAGACGATCTTCACGAACAGCACGCCGCACAGCAGCAGGTTGCGCACCCATTCGGGCCAGGCGTCGGCGAAATCGATCGGGAAGCCCGGATTCCAGCCGCCGAAGAACAGCAGGCTGATCATCACGCACATGAAGACGATGTTGGCGTATTCGCCGATCATGAACAGCAGGTACGGGGTCGAGCTGTATTCGACCTGATAACCCGCCACCAGTTCCGACTCGGCCTCGGGCAGGTCGAACGGCGGGCGGTTGGTCTCGGCCAGGGCCGAGATGAAGAAGATGATGGCCATCGGGAACATGGCGAACACGGTCGGCCAGGTGTCCAGGCCGCCGCCGAAGGCGAACCAGTTCCAGATCCAGCCTTCCTGCTGCGTCACGATCGCGGTCAGGTTCATCGACCCGGCCAGCAGGATGACGTTGACGATGATCAGACCGATCGAGACCTCGTACGACACCATCTGCGCCGCCGAACGCAGCGATCCCAGGAACGGGTACTTCGAGTTCGAAGCCCAGCCGCCCATGATGATGCCGTACACGCCCAGCGAACTGATGGCGAAGATGTACAGAATGCCGACGTTCAGGTCGGAAATGACCCAGCCCGGCGCGAACGGAATCACGGCCCAGGCGATGAAGGCCAGGATGAAGGTGATCAGCGGCGCCAGCAGGAAGACGACCTTGTCCGACCCGGCCGGAACGACGATCTCCTTCAGCACGAATTTGAAGAAGTCGGCGAAGGACTGCAACAGGCCGAACGGCCCGACCACATTGGGTCCCTTGCGCAGTTGGACGCCCGCCCAGATCTTACGGTCCGCCAGCAGCAGGAAGGCCAGTGAGATCAGGATTCCGACCGTGACCAGCAGGATCTGGCCGACGGTGATCAGGGTCCAACCCAGCGGGGTGCTCCAGAATTCCATGACTTACTCCGCCGCCATCGCGGCCGGGGCGATCCGCGCGGCGGACAGCTCGGCCATGGTCGCGCTGGCCCGCGCGATCGGGTTGGACAGATAGGGGTCGGCCACCGGCGAGACGAAGTCGGCCTCGCCCAGATCGCCCTTGGCGCCCAGCGAACCGACATCGAACGTCGCGGCCGGGGCCACATAGTCGATGCGGCCGAAGGTCGGATGCTCGGCCATCAGCCTGGCGCGCAGTTGATCCAGCGTGTCGTACGGCAGGGTGTAGCCCACGCGCTCGGACAGGGCGCGGATGACGGCCCAGTCTTCCTTGGCCTCGCCCTTGGGGAAGACCACGCGCTCGGCCGTCTGCACCCGGCCCTCGGTGTTGACGTACAGGCCGGGCTTTTCGGTGTAGGCCGCGCCCGGCAGGATGACGTCGGCGCCGTGCGCGCCGCGATCCCCATGACTGCCCAGATAGACGCGGAAGGCGTTCGAGGCCGTGGATTCCACCTCATCGGCGCCCAGCAGGAACAGAACGTCCAGCGCCTTGGGCTTCAGCATTTCCGCGACGTCCAGACCGCCCGCGGCCGGCACGAAGCCCATGTCCAGGCCGCCGACGCGCGCGGCGGCGTGGTGCAGCACGTTGAAGCCGTTCCAGCCGTCCTTGACGGCTCCGACCTTCTTGGCCAGGGCGCCGAGGGCGTTCAGCACCGCCGCGCCCGACTGGCCGGACACCGCGCCCGCACCGACCACGATCGCCGGACGCTCGGCCTTGGACAGAGCGTCCATCGTCGCCTTGGGCAGCTTCGAAAGGGTCTTAGCCCCCGCCCCCAGCCAGTTGTAATCATAGGTAAGATCCGACTTGGCGCCGATCACGCTGATCTCGGTCTTGCCGTTCAGCCAGCTCTTGCGCAGCCGGGTGTTGACCAGGGGGGCCTCGCGGCGCGGATCGACGCCGACCAACAGAATGGCGTCCGCCCGTTCGATCCCGGCGATGCCCGAGTTGAACAGCCAACCTTCGCGCGGGCCATGACCCAGCGCCGCGCCGTCCTGACGGCAGTCCGTGTTGGCCGAACCCAGGGCGCGGAACAGGTCCAGCGTCGCCTTCATCGACTCGGCGTCTTGCAGGTCGCCGGCGATGACGCCGATACGTTCCGGCTTGGCCGCCTTCAGCTTCTCGGCCACGCGGGCCAGGGCCTCGTCCCAGCTCGCCGCGCGCAGCTTGCCGTTTTCGCGCACCCATGGCCGGTCCAGACGCCGCGCGATCAGGCCGTCGATGGCGTAGCGGCTCTTGTCCGACAGCCATTCCTCGTTGACGCCCTCATTGACGCGCGGCAGCACGCGCATCACCTCGGCGCCGCGGCTGTCGGCGCGGATGTTCGATCCGACCGCATCCATGACGTCGACGGTCTCGGTCTTCTTCAGCTCCCACGGGCGGTAGTGATACTGCCATGGCCGGTGGGTCAGGGCGCCGACCGGGCACAGGTCGTTGACGTTGCCAGACAGCTCGGAGTCGATGTTCTGCTCCAGATAGGTGGTGATCTCGGCGCTCTCGCCGCGCGAGATCATGCCGATGTCGGGCACGCCCGCCACCTCGGTGATGAAGCGGACGCAGCGCGTGCACTGGATGCAGCGGGTCATGAAGGTCTTGACCGTCGGACCCATGTTCTTTTCTTCGACGGCGCGCTTGTTTTCGGAATAGCGCGAGCCGTCGCGGCCATAGCCCACGGCCTGGTCTTGCAGATCGCATTCGCCGCCCTGGTCGCAGATCGGGCAGTCCAGCGGGTGGTTGATGAGCAGGAACTCCATCACCCCTTCGCGGGCCTTCTTGACCATCGGCGTGTCGGTGAAGATCTCCTGGCCCTCGGCGGCCGGAAGCGCGCACGACGCCTGGGGCTTGGGCGGTCCCGGCTTCACCTCGACCAGACACATACGGCAGTTGCCGGCGATCGACAGACGCTCGTGGTAGCAGAAGCGCGGAATCTCGTGCCCGGCGCGCTCGGCGACCTGAAGCACGGTCATGCCCGGCTCGAACTCGGTTTCTACGCCGTTGACCTTGGCGATAGGCATCAGCGGGCCTCTTTCTCGACGGTTCCGGCCGTCGAAGTCGGAAGGGTTACGGTCTGGGTCTGCCCGTCGCGCGACAGCGTGACCTGGGCGCCCTGTACAGCGCAGGTGAAACTCAGGCGACCGCCATCGACCGGCGCGCGCCACGACACGGCGCCCGCGTCATAGGCCACATCCGCCTCCGCCTGGCCGTACTGGATCAGCACCGCCTGACGGCAGGCGGCTTCGGCCGAGACCGGATCGGCGGCCACGACGGCGACCGGCGCGGGTGCGGCGACCGCCGCCGGTTCCGCAGGCGCGGGCGCATCCTCACGCTGTCCGCAAGCGGACAGGGCGATCAAGCCGACGGCGATGAGGGACAGGCGCAGCATCGTCACTCCGCCGCCACCGCGTGACCGGCGAAGTTCGCGCGGCGCGTACGGTATTGAGCGATCCGCTCCTCGATCTCGTGACGGAAGTGACGGATCAGCCCCTGAACCGGCCAGGCGGCGGCGTCGCCCAGGGCGCAGATGGTGTGCCCCTCGACCTGACCGGCCACGTCCAGCAACAGGTCGATCTCGGACGGGTCCGCCTCGCCGATCGCCATCCGCTCCAACACGCGCCACATCCAGCCGGTGCCCTCGCGACACGGCGTGCACTGGCCGCAGCTCTCATGCTTGTAGAAATAGCTGATGCGGGCGATGGCCTTCACCAGATCGGTCGACTGATCCATCACGATCACCGCCGCCGTGCCCAGACCCGAGCGCATCTCACGCAGGGAGTCGAAGTCCATCAACGCGGTTTCCGACATCTCGCGCGTGATCAGCGGCACCGAGACGCCGCCGGGAATGACCGCCTTCAGGTTCGACCAGCCGCCGCGCACGCCGCCGCAATGCTCTTCCAGCAACTGACGCAGCGGGATCGACATCGCCTCTTCGACATTGCACGGCCGGTTCACGTGGCCCGAGATCGACATCAGCTTGGTGCCGGTGTTGTTCGGGCGGCCGAAACCGGCGAACCAGTCGGCCCCGCGGCGCAGGATGGTCCCCACGACGGCGATGGATTCGACGTTGTTCACCGTGGTCGGGCAACCGTACAGGCCCGCCCCGGCCGGGAACGGCGGCTTCAGGCGCGGCTGGCCCTTCTTGCCCTCCAGGCTCTCCAGCAGGGCCGTCTCCTCGCCGCAGATATAGGCGCCCGCGCCGTGGTGGATATAGACGTCGAAATCCCAGCCGTGGACGTTGTTCTTGCCGATCAGCCTGGCCTCATAGGCCTGTTTGACCGCCGCCTCCATGCGCTCGCGTTCCAGCACATATTCGCCGCGCAGATAGATGTAGCAGGCGTGCGCCTGCATGGCGTAGCTGGCGATCAGACAGCCCTCGATCAGCAGGTGCGGATCGTGGCGCATGATCTCCCGGTCCTTGCAGGTGCCGGGTTCGGATTCGTCGGCGTTGACGACCAGATAGTGCGGTCGCCCGTCCTTCAGCTCCTTGGGCATGAAGGACCACTTCAAGCCGGTCGAGAAACCGGCGCCGCCCCGGCCGCGCAGGCCCGAGTTCTTGACGTTGGTGATGATCCAGTCGCGGCCCAGGTCCAGCATATCCTTGGTCGCATTCCAGCAACCGCGCGTCTTCGCCCCCTCCAGGCCCCAGTCGTGCAGGCCGTACAGGTTGGTGAAGATGCGATCCTTGTCTTCCAGGATGCCGACCACGCTCAGAGTCCTTCCGCCAGACGGCGCTTGTGATGACGGGTGCGCAGGAACACCGCGAAAATGACCAAGGCCCAGCCGCCCGCCAGCATGGCGTAACCGAACAGAACCGCCTGGTCCGGCAAGACCCCGCGCGAGGCGGCCACCACGACCAAGGCCGCCGCCAGGATCAGTCCCAACCCGGTCCAGCGATACGGCAGGGCCACGCGCCGCAGCTCGCGCCGATATTCGGCGCGGCCTTCCTCGGTGCTCAGATCGGGCATGGGCGTCGTCATGCCGACACCGGCTTGCTGTTCGGCAGCGTCTTGATCTTCTTGGCCGCCGAGCCGTCATAGAGTTTGGGATCGGTCAGGGTCTGCGGGCCGCCTTCGGGCGCCGAGTTGACGCGATCGACGCGCGGTCCCGGTTTCGGCGACTTGCCGGCGGCGAAATCGTCCAGGATCGATTTCAGATTCTCGGGCGTCAGATCCTCGAAATAATAGTCGTTGATCATGGCCATCGGCGCGTTGACGCAGGCGCCCAGGCACTCGACCTCTTCCCAGTAGAAACGACCGTCGGCCGACAGGGTCTGTTTCGGACCGATCTTGTCCTTGCACACCTTCATCAGTTCGCCCGCGCCGCGGATCATGCACGGCGTGGTGCCGCACACCTGAACCAGGGCGGCCGAGCCGACCGGCTCCAGCATGAACATGGTGTAGAAGGTCGCGACCTCCAGCACCCGGATGTAGGGCATGGCCAACAGGTCGGCGATGGCGCGGATGGCGGGTTCGGACACCCAGCCTTCCTGCTTCTGAACCAGCCACAGGATCGGGATCACCGCCGACTGCTTCCGTTCGGCCGGATATTTGGCGATCCACCACTCGGCCTTCTGCATCGTCGCCTTCGAGAAGGCGAACGAGGCCGGCTGTTCCTTGGCGAGACGACGAACCGACATCAGACTTCCAACTCCTCGGCGACGACGCCGGAACCCAACATTTTCTTGCGCACGGTCAGGATCTTGTGCTGGCCGTTGCGGCTGATCAGGAAGTTGTGCTTCCAGTTTTCGCCGCCGCTTTCGGTGGAGGTGTAGGCCACCACGCTCCAGCCCTGTTTGACGGCGTCGCTCAGAGGCTTGTCGCTCACCGGTCCACCTCGCCGAAGACGATGTCCAGCGAACCCAGGATGGCCGAGACGTCCGCCAGCATATGGCCGCGGTTCATCCAGTCCATCGCTTGCAGGTGACGGAAACCGGGGGCCGAGATCTTCACGCGATACGGCTTGTTGGCGCCGTCGGACACGACATAGACGCCGAACTCGCCCTTGGGCGCCTCGACGGCGGCGTAGACCTCGCCCTCCGGCGTCTTGAAGCCTTCGGTGTACAGTTTGAAGTGATGGATCAGGGCTTCCATCGACCGCTTCATCTCGCCGCGACGGGGCGGAACGATCTTGTTGTCTTCAACCATCACCGGCTCGCCGGGGCAGTTGCGCAGCTTGTGGATGCACTGCTCCATGATGCGCAGGGCTTGTTTCATCTCCTCGACGCGGACCAGATACCGGTCCCAGCAGTCGCCGTTCTTGCCCACGACCACGTCGAACTCCAGGTCGGCGTAGCACTCATACGGCTGCGACTTGCGCAGATCCCAGGCGATGTCCGAACCGCGCAGCATCACGCCGGTGAAGCCCCAGGCCAGGGCTTCGTCCTTCGACACCACGCCGATGTCGACGTTGCGCTGCTTGAAGATGCGGTTTTCGGTGACCAGGGACTCGATGTCCTTCAGCGCCGCCGGGAACTGCTGGCACCAACGGCCGATGTCGTCGATCAGGTCCATCGGCAGGTCCTGATGTACGCCGCCGGGACGGAAATAGTTGGCGTGCAGTCGCGCGCCGCAGGCCCGCTCGTAGAAGACCATCAACTGTTCGCGCTGTTCGAACCCCCACAGCGGCGGCGTCAGGGCGCCGACGTCCATCGCCTGGGTCGTCACGTTCAGCATATGCGACAGGATGCGGCCGATCTCGGAATACAGCACCCGGATCAACTGGGCGCGGTACGGGACCTCGATCCCCAGCAGCCGTTCGACCGCCAGACAGAAGGCGTGCTCCTGGTTCATCGGCGCGACGTAGTCGAGACGGTCCAGATACGGCACGTTCTGAAGATAGGTCCGCGCCTCCATCAGCTTTTCGGTGCCGCGATGCAGCAGGCCGATGTGCGGATCAACGCGCGTCACCAGCTCGCCGTCCAGCTCAAGCACCAGACGCAAAACACCATGCGCGGCGGGGTGTTGCGGGCCGAAATTGATCGTGAACTTGCGATCGTCCATCTCCCGCGCATGGGCGGTGCGGCCGTCCTCGTCGAACACGTCGGCGTCGGCGCCGAGCGGAATGTTGTGGCCGTCAGCCATCAGCGGAATCCTCGTCCTGCGGTCCGACGCGCTTGCGCGTCAGCGCCACCAGCCACCCAAGCGCGAGGGTCAGAACCCCCATGCCTGACACAGCGGCGGTCGATATCTCCCAGTTGCCGGTCAAGACCGCGATCGCCAGCGGCGTCGACAGCAGCACGGCCGAAGCCCCCAGCAGCGCGCTTTGCAGTTCGCCCGCCGACAAGCGCCGAATGCCCGCGCCTACGGCCAGACAGACCACGGCGATCATGATGGCCACACCCAGCGCCTGCATCTGCGACGGCGACACGTCCGGCGCGCGCGTGAACCAGCCCGTCAATCGCGCGCCCAGCGTGAACAGGAACGCCGTCGAAAAGGTCACCAGGAAGAAGGAGGACGCCGATCGTATCGCCGCGCGGTTCATGGCCGGTCATCCCGCCTTCTCGTCGCCGGGCAGGACAGGCGCCGGATACTCCGCGCCCTCCCAGGGCGACAGGAAATCGAAGTTACGGAACTCCTGGGTCAGCTTGACGGGTTCATAGACGACGCGCTTCAGCTCCTCGTCGTAACGGACCTCGACATAGCCGGTCATCGGGAAATCCTTGCGCAGCGGATGTCCCTCGAAGCCGTAGTCGGTCAGCAGTCGACGCAGGTCCGGGTGGCCGCTGAACAGCATACCGTACATATCGAAGGCTTCACGTTCGAACCACTCAGCCGACGGATAGACCGAGCATACGCTGGCGACCGGCTGGACCTCGTCGGTCGTCACCTTGACCCGCAGACGGGCGTTCCGGGTCAGGGACATCAGGTGATAGACCACCTCGAACCGCTCTTCGCGATCCGGGTAGTCGACTCCGCAGACATCCAGAAGCTGCTGGAACTCGAAACGATCGCGCAGCGCCGTCATCACCTCGACGATCCGCGCGCGCGGGGCGACCAGGGTCAGCTCGCCATAGGCCACCTGGGCCTCGACGCCCAAGGCGCCGACCATCTCGGCGCCCAGCGGCGTCAACTGCGCCTCCAGATGGTCGATCATCGCCACGTTGCTCATCGCTCGATGGTCCCCGTGCGGCGGATCTTCTTCTGCAATTGCAGGATGCCGTAAACCAGGGCCTCGGCGGTCGGCGGGCAACCCGGCACATAGATGTCGACCGGCACCACGCGGTCGCACCCGCGCACGACGCTGTAGCTGTAGTGGTAATAGCCGCCGCCGTTGGCGCAACTGCCCATCGAGATGACGTAACGCGGGTCCGGCATCTGGTCGTAGACCTTGCGCAGGGCCGGAGCCATCTTGTTGGTCAGGGTGCCGGCCACGATCATCAGGTCGGACTGGCGCGGACTGGCGCGCGGCGCGGCGCCGAAACGTTCCAGGTCATAGCGCGGCATGGACGCCTGGATCATCTCCACGGCGCAGCACGCCAGGCCGAAGGTCATCCACATCAGCGAACCGGTGCGCGCCCAGTTGATGACGTCATCGGCCGCCGCGACCAGGAAGCCGCGCTCGCCCAGCTCGCTGTTGACCGCCTCGAAGAATTTGTCGTGGACCTTGGGGTCATAGCCCTCGACGGTCGAACGCGCGGCGCGGCCGAAGGCGACCGGCGAGCTGCCCTGGTTGCCGACGCCGATCAGCGGAAGGTCGTTGGTGATCACTCCCATTCCAGGGCGCCCTTCTTCCATTCGTAGATGAATCCGACCGTCAGAACGCCCAGGAAGACCATCATCGACCAGAAGGCGAACACCATGCCGCCGCGCGACAGGTCGAACATCGACACCGCCCACGGGAACAGGAAGGCCACTTCCAGATCGAAGATGATGAACAGGATCGACACCAGATAGAAGCGCACGTCGAACTTCATGCGCGCGTCGTCGAAGGCGTTGAAGCCGCACTCATAGGCCGACAGCTTTTCCGTGTCGGGGTTCTTCGGCGCCAGGACGGCGGCGGCCAGCATGAAGCCCAGGCCCAGCACGGCGGCGATGCCGGCGAAGATCACCACCGGCAGATATTCCAGAAGGAATGCGTTCATTCGCGTGCACCTCGTCCGCCGGGGAGAGGCGGATTCGGCGTCTTCTAGCCCCAAGCCGCGTGGGGTTCAAACCCGCGCCGTCAAAGGATTTTGTTGCGAACCATTCTCAGCGCTTCGGACAGAATGTCGCGGGTGCGGCGGCTTGCCGTCCAACGACAATACCTTCCCAATGATCGGCTTCGCCCACCGACATGGAAATCGCGTATGAAACCCGGCAGCCGCGTGCTGAACGCCATCGAAAGCATCGGCAATCGCCTGCCGGACCCCGTCTTCCTCTTCCTGTGGTTCATTGTCGCCCTGATCGCCCTCAGCCTCGTCGGCTCCGGCCTGGGCTGGTCGGCGGTCAACCCCGTCAGCGGCGAGGTCATGCAGGCCAAGAGCCTATTGTCGTCAGAAAACCTGACGAAGCTGCTCATCGGTATGCCCAAGACCCTGGCTGAGTTCCCGCCTCTGGGCATTGTGATCACCATCATCTACGGCGCGTCGGTGGCCGAACGGGCAGGTCTGTTCACCACGGCCATCCGTGGGGCGTTGTTGAATGCGCCGCGTTTCGTGCTGACGCCGATCGTGGCCATCACCGGCATGATGTCCCACCACGCCTCGGACGCCGCCTATGTCGTGGTCATTCCCCTGGCGGCCGTGATGTTCGCCGCCGCCGGAAGACACCCGCTGGCGGGCCTGGCGGCGGGCTTCGCCGCCGTATCGGGCGGATATGCCGGCAATCTGTTTCCAGGCTCGCAGGACGCGCTGTTGCTGGGCATCACCGAACCGGCTGCGCGGCTGATCGACCCGTCCTATGCGGTGAACATCGCGGGCAACTGGTTCTTCATCGCCGGGGTGGTGTTCGTCTTCACCCCCATCATCTGGTTCCTGACCGACCGGGTGATCGAGCCGCGGCTGGGTCCCTGGATCCCGGTCGGCGAACAGGCGCCGCGCACCGAAGAGAAGATCCCCCTGACCGCTGGCGAGAAGACGGGCCTGGCCCGGGCCGGTCTGGTCGTCCTGGGCATGGTCGCCCTGTGGGCCGCCATCACCTTCTTGCCCGGATCGCCCTTCGTCGACGCCGACGCCGCCCCGGAGCAGAAGTTCAACCCGCTGTTTCGATCCCTGATCGCCTTCTTCGCCGTCACCTTCTTCCTGGCGGGCGCGGCCTTCGGCACCGGCTCCGGCTCGGTCAAGTCGCACCGAGACCTTGTGCGGATGATGCGCGAGGGCATCCAGCAACTGGCGCCCTATATCGTTCTGGTCTTCTTCGCCGCCCACTTCGTGGCCATGTTCAACTGGTCGGGCCTGGGACCGATCCTGGCGGTCAACGCCGCCGAGGGGCTGAAATCCATCAACCTGCCGGCGCCGATCCTGCTGATCTCGGTCGTGCTGGTGTCGTGCTTCTTCGACCTGTTCATCGGCTCGGCGTCGGCCAAATGGTCGGCGCTGGCGCCCATCGTGGTGCCGATGTTCATGCTGTTGGGCATCAGCCCGGAGATGACGACCGCCGCCTATCGCATGGGCGATTCGGTCACCAACATCGCCACGCCGCTGATGAGCTACTTCCCGTTGATCCTGACCTTCGCCCAGCGCTGGGATCCCAGATTCGGTCTCGGCTCGCTGATGGCGACCATGGCGCCCTACGCCATGTCCTTCCTGTGCGCGGGCCTGACGATGGTGGCGCTGTGGGTGGCGTTGGACCTGCCGTTGGGACCGGGCGCGGGCGTGCATTATGTGCTGCCGACGCCCGCGGAAGCCGCCGCCGCGCCGACCGCGACGACGCCCGCGATGATCCCGGCGAAATAAGCGTTCGACGCGCTTGACAGGCCGAGGGGGTCCCGCCTAAACGACGCCCCTCGCCGAGACGCGCAAGCGCTTCGGCCGGGAAACGCGGGTGTAGCTCAGTTGGTTAGAGTGCCGGCCTGTCACGCCGGAGGTCGCGGGTTCGAGCCCCGTCACTCGCGCCACTTTTTCCTATTATAAATCAGGAAGAAGTGGCGCACCGCCGCCCGAGATATGGGCCGCATTCAAAATCCATTCAAACTGCCATTCAAACTTTTGTCGCCACAGCGGGCGTAATTTATCGCCGCCTGATGGGCGTTCTGTCCGATTCCATAACCAGCACACCACCTCGCATCACGCGGGTCTGCCGAACTAAGCTGGTCGAACTGTAGTCGGCTCTGAAAGACACGCTGAAAAGTTCCTCCGGCCGACACTCATAGGTGTCGAAGACCGCGGAGAGAAATTCTAGGTCCTCGAGGCTGTGTGGTGCCGGCTCCGGATTATTTCTCGGACTCGGAACGGTGCGAGGGAACAGATAGAGACATGGCGGAGGAAGCTCATGCTGGCCGACAGCCGTCATGCGCTCTGGCTCAAACTCGAGCTTAGGACATGGCCTGACCACGGTCCCGCAGACCATGTCCCAGATAATGAGACCATCGACTTGCTTTTCCTTGTCGATGATCTCTGCTCCCAAACGAACATGGATCCCCGACCAAGCATTACGTTGTGGGTCCGCTCCTGGGTTCTGGCAAATGCTCCAGATGTAAAACTCTTGGGCGTGTGGGGGACGCTCGAAGATGTTCGTGTTGTTGCCGTCCAGACAGCCTTTCAACTCAACAACCGCTAGCCTTCCCGACGGCATCCGGATCTCATAATCGAACCGGTTCTGACCTCCAGCGGAGTGACGTGACC
>JAFLCT010000140.1 GCA_017302335.1 Caulobacterales bacterium
ACGGCGCCGATGGCCGCGCCGACCAGAACGTCGCTGGAGCTGCTGCGGTCGCGGTCGCGATAGTCGCGGTAGGACTGGGCGGCGGCGGGGGCGGCGGTTCCGGCCGTCAGGGCCAGGGCCGCACCGGCGGCGGCGAGGGTCGTGAAGCTCTTCATCACGCTTCTCCTTGGTTTCGGTCGCCCGAGGGCCGGGCGTTGACGCTGGTATGAACGCGCTGGCTTGAACGTGCCCGTGTGCGCCTGTTCATCCGCCGTTCATCGACGGTCGAGCGGCCTTGACGCGGACCCCCGCCCCCCCTACTTGCCCCTCGCGTTAGCACTCTGGGGCATCGGCTGCCAATGCGCCGGTCCGGGGTGTTGAACGAGACATTCGAGAGTTTACTTCGGAGAACTACAGATGGCGTTTCGTCCGCTCGGCGATCGCGTGCTGGTCAAGCGCGTGGAAGAAGAATCCAAGACCAAGGGCGGGATCATCATCCCCGACACCGCCAAGGAGAAGCCGCAAGAAGGCGAAGTCGTCTCCGTCGGACCCGGCGCCCGTGATGATCAGGGCAAGGTCAACGCCCTGGAGCTGAAAGCCGGCGACCGCATCCTGTTCGGTAAATGGTCGGGCACCGAGGTCAAGATCGACGGCGAAGACCTGATCATCATGAAGGAATCGGACGTTCTGGGCGTCCTGAGCTGAGCCGGGATCGGGTGAAAGGTGAGCTAGGCGCTAGTGAGCGGACGACGCTCTTAGCCAAAGCTCCGACTTCGCTCGCCCCTTCGCTCGCACTTCACTAGCACTCATTCAAAGGAGCAGCCGCACATGGCCGCCAAGATCGTACATTTCAACACCGACGCGCGTGACAAGATGCTGCGCGGCGTCAACGTTCTCGCCAACGCCGTCAAGGTGACCCTGGGTCCCAAGGGCCGCAACGTCGTGATCCAGAAGTCCTTCGGCGCCCCGCGCTCGACCAAGGACGGCGTCTCGGTGGCCAAGGAGATCGAACTGGAAGACGCCTTCGAGAACATGGGCGCCCAGATGATCCGCGAGGTCGCCTCCAAGACCAATGACAAGGCCGGCGACGGCACCACCACCGCCACCGTTCTGGCCCAGGCCATCGTTCAGGAAGGCCTGAAGGCCGTGGCCGCGGGCATGAACCCGATGGACCTGAAGCGCGGCATCGACAAGGCCGTGACCGTGGTGCTGGAAGAGGTCAAAACCATCTCCAAGCCGGTCTCGAACAACTCCGAGATCGCCCAGGTCGGCACCATCTCGGCCAATGGCGACGCCGAGATCGGCGCCCTGATCGCCGAAGCCATGGCCAAGGTCGGCAATGAAGGCGTCATCACCGTCGAGGAAGCCAAGACCGCCGAGACCACCGTCGACGTGGTGGAGGGAATGCAGTTCGACCGCGGCTACCTGTCGCCCTATTTCATCACCAACGCCGACAAGATGGAGGCCGTTCTCGAAGAGCCGCTGATCCTGCTGTTCGAGAAGAAGCTGACCAGCCTGCAACCCATGCTGCCGATCCTGGAAGCCGTGGTGCAGTCGGGTCGTCCGCTGCTGATCATCGCCGAGGACATCGAGGGCGAGGCCCTGGCCACCCTGGTGGTCAACAAGCTGCGCGGCGGCCTGCGCGTCGCCGCCGTCAAGGCCCCGGGCTTCGGCGACCGCCGCAAGGCCATGCTGGAGGACATCGCCGTCCTGACCGGCGGCCAGGTCATCTCGGAAGACCTGGGCATCAAGCTGGAGACGGTCACGCTCGATATGCTGGGCAAGGCCAAGAAGGTCTCGATCACCAAGGACGACACCACCATCGTCGAAGGCTCGGGCGACAAGGACGGCATCGAGGGCCGCGTCGCCCAGATCAAGAAGCAGATCGAGGACACGTCTTCGGACTATGACCGCGAGAAGCTGCAAGAGCGTCTGGCCAAGCTGGCCGGCGGCGTGGCCGTGCTGCGCGTCGGCGGTTCGACCGAGGTCGAGGTCAAGGAGAAGAAGGACCGCGTCGACGACGCCCTGAACGCCACCCGCGCGGCGGCCGACGAAGGCATCGTTCCCGGCGGCGGCATCGCCCTGTTGAAGGCTTCGGCCAAGCTGGACGGCCTGAAGGGCGACAACGCCGATCAGAACGCCGGCGTCGCCATCGTGCGCCGCGCCCTGCAAGCCCCGATCCGTCAGATCGCCGAAAACTCGGGCGTCGAAGGCTCGATCGTGGTCGGCAAGGTGCTGGAGAACAAGGACGCCTCGTTCGGCTTCAACGCCCAGACGGAAGAGTACGGCGACCTGGTCAAGATGGGCGTCATCGACCCGGCCAAGGTCGTGCGCACGGCTCTGCAAGACGCGGCCTCGGTCGCGGGCATCCTGATCACCACCGAAGCCGCCGTGGCCGACGCCCCCAAGAAGGCCTCGGCCCCGGCGATGCCGGGCGGCGGCATGGGCGGCATGGGCGACATGGACTTCTAAGGAAGTCCGTCATCCCGGCCGAGCCGGGACGTTCAGGTTGAACAAGGAAGGGCGGGCCCGGCAACGGACCCGCCCTTTTTTGTCCTTGCGATGGGTGTGGCTGGGTTGTGTTGTGTCCAAGGATCAATCTGATAACCTGAAACCGGAGACGGCGCGGCCGCAAGGTTCAAGGCGCGAGTCGCGTCTGCTGTTTACGGCACCACTTGCTACGTGCGCCGCGCCGTCTCGTTGAAGCGCGGTAGCTGATGGCCTTCACTCCAGATTTTCGTCGCCTCAGCAATCGGGAGGCCGTACGTGGTGCGCTCGGCGTTTCCGAAGACGTGTTTCAGGCCGTTCTGACGTTTAGTCCAGAAGCTGTGGTCGGAAAGCCGGAGATGGAGGGCGGATTCTATCTGGCCTCGTCGATCACCATCCCGGTCTTTTTCCGGCACGACATTCCCAAGCGGAATCCCGCGCGTGGAGTCAGGACGGTCTGGGAGCCGTCGATAGAGGTGAAGTCCGTTTACAAAGCCCTGGCGCGACGGCTGGATCTCTTCTTTCGGGCCCATTTGGATGGATTCCCGCACGACGCCGCCTATGGTTTCCGGGTTGGCAGGAACATCCGTGAGAACGCTGCGCCCCATGCCGGTCACCGGCATTTGGTGGCGACCGACATTGAGGATTTCTTCCCGTCGATATCCGTCGATCGCATTCAGGGCCTCTTTAACGAACTCGGTTGTCGCAAGGATGCGGCGCAGGCGCTCGCCCAGTTCGTCACCATCGGCGGTGAACTGCCTGTAGGTCTGCCTACCAGCCCCGTAATTTCCAACGCGGTCGCCCTACCCTTGGACCGGGATCTGGCCGCGCTCGCAGCAACGACGGGGTCGACCTATACGCGATACGCGGACGACATCGCCTTGTCCGGTGATGTTGAACCGCCCTCTTCCGAGGAGATTGGACGGGTTCTCGAGGCGCAAGGCTTTTGCTTGGCGGAATCCAAGACCCGTCGTTCCAAGATCGGCCAGGCGCATTTCGTGACCGGTCTGAGCATCAGCGATCCGGTTCGTCCTCATGTTCCGCGTCGAACCAAGCGAGAGATGCGACAGACCCTCTATTACGCGAAAAAATTCGGCCTGGATGATCACCTCGGCTATCGCGGCTACTCCGACTGGCGAACCGCACAGACTGAAATCAATCGTCTGGACGGCTTAGTGAAATTCATCGGCCACCACGAGCCGACGCTGGCGTCGTCGTTGAAGCGGGCATGGAGCGAAATTCTTCGAGACAGCGGCAATCAAGCCAGTTTTGAACCCCGCAACCAGCACCGAGAACCGTTCACCATCTTCGTCGATGAGGCCGAGTTTGAACGGAATGGCCGCCCTGTTCTCGCCCTCGCCATGGCGGCGACCCAGCACCCCAATGTCATTCACGATGATAGCGATAGAGTGCTTCAAGCCTATCTGTCGGACCTCTTCGCGGATGGCCGTCCCGAGGTCATCCGAAAAAAGGGCCTGCATTTCGTCGACGCCACCGAAGACCTTCGCCGTTCGTATGTGGAGGCCATGCGCTCGATGCCGTTCGAAGGCTATGTGGCGTTTGTCGAGTACGACGGGGCTGCCGACTATGAGGCCGCCTACTTGTGTCTCCTTGAGGCTATGACGCCGCGTCGCTTGATGGCGGCGGAAAGCCAGATGGCCTCCTTCATTTTCGAGGAGAATGACAAGGTTTCACGAACGGCCATCGAGACTTGTGTCATTGCTGTGCACTCGGCTCTCGTCGAGCGATGCGACCGCCATCCGAAGTGTATTGGGATCGATTACGCCTCCAAGCCGCACGCGGGCATCGCCCTGTCCGATTTTCTGCTCGGCGTGCTCGGGCGTTACCTGCGCTCGGAACCGCCCGCGCCGAACGCGACTTCCCGGGATCGTCTCAGGTTCGAGCAACTCAGGGACAAGTATCGGGTGATCCTTGATGTCACCAACGGGAGAGAATACTCACGGCGACGGCCCATCGCGCCATGGGCCGACCCGTTTTAGGCTCTCGCCAATCCGCCCCCTCCACATCTCTGCTCGTCTTCGTGAAAGCGGGGGTACGGTCCTATCCGTCATGACACGGGGGTTTCGGGATTGTCAGGAACGGATCACCGACGCCGTTGCATTATCCAACGACCTTTCACGGGAATGAGCGAGGATAGCGAATGAGTTGACGCCAGCCACCACGCTCAGGGGTATAGCCATGAAAAAGGGCGGAGCCGCGCGGCTCCGCCCCTTTGTCGTTTCAGCCTGTCGGCGGGATCAGGCAGCGGATTTCAACTGGGCCAGGGCCACGCGGGCGCGCAGGCGGCTGTCCGAGGAGGTGGCGGCCGAGATGGCGTTGAAACGCTCGATCGTCAGACCCTCGGCCGACAGGGCGGCGGCCATGCCGGCCTGTTGTTCGGCCGGGGTTCCGCCCGACTGGGTCACGGCGCGCGCGGCCGTGGCGGCGCGGGCGTAGCGAACCACCTCGGCGTCGTCGACCGAGGCGCCGACCGAACCTTCGGGCGAAGCCGGGCTGGAGGCGACGCTGATGCGGGCGCGCACCACCGGGTCGCCCGAGATCTGGGCGATGGCGTTGAAGCGGGCGATCTCCAGGCCCGAGGACTGGACGGCCTCGGCCATCTGGGCCTGTTGTTCCGGGGTCGCCGCACCCGTGCCGACGGCGGCGGCGACCTGACGCATCTTGGTCATGGCGCCGGTGAATTGCAGCAGTTCTTCATCGGTGATGACGTGACCCCCGTTTCTCATCCAGCCATAACGAGAGTCCTTTGGTGATCTGAGCTGGGGTTGGTGGGGTTGGCAAGAGGCCGGTCAGCGCAGCCCCCAACCAGCGCAGCGGACCGGCCGATCTGT
>JAFLCT010000141.1 GCA_017302335.1 Caulobacterales bacterium
CCGGCCTCCTGCTCCCGCAAGATCCCGATGATTTGCTCTTCCGTGAACCTTGATCGCTTCATTCTTGTCCGTCCTTCGTTGGGCGGACTCTAGCTATTCCTGGAGGAGTTTCAGGGGGTCACGTCAGGAGGTTTGGCTCAATCCCTCACGGGATGCGTCAGAGCTGTTCCGCGCAGTCCGGCCAGAGCGGTTCGTTCTCGCTTAGTCATTGATTTTAATGACAACAGTTTCTGCTACACGAATAACAACTTGGCTGCCCAAGGAAAAGGACGGGGTCCGGCTGTGTCACGCCCTGGAGGTTCGCAGCCCGACCTTCGACACGCCGCAGTTCTTCGACCTGGCGGCGAAATACGGCGCGGCCATCGTCTACGCCATCGACGACGAGGCCCCCGAATGGCCGCGCATCGACCAGCCGACCGCCGACTTCACCTATGCCCGGCTGATGTCGAGCCGCGAGGACGAACCCACCGGCATGACCTCGGTCGAACTGGACGCGGTGGCGAAACAGACCAGGGTCTGGGCCGAACGCGGCGACGTCTTCGCCTACTTCATCGCCGGGGCCAAGGTGCGGAACCCCGCCGCCGCTCAGGCGCTGATCGCCAAGTTGAAATAACGCTCTCGCACCAAGGATTCTCATGCCCATCGCCACCCGCGCCTTCGCCGCCACCGCCTCGGACGCGCCCCTGTCGCCCTATGACTTCAATCGCCGCGACCCCGGGCCGGACGATGTCCTCATCGAGATCAAATACGCGGGCGTCTGCCATTCCGACCTGCACATCGTGAAGAACGACCTGGGCGGCACCCGCTATCCCATCGTGCCGGGTCACGAGATCGCGGGCGTGGTCACCGCCGTGGGCGAACACGTCAGCCGCTTCAAGGTCGGCGACCGCGTCGGCGTCGGCTGCATGGTCGACAGTTGCCGCCAGTGCCAGCCCTGCCGTGACGGCGAGGAGCAGTATTGCGTCCCCGGCTTCGACCAGACCTATGGCTGGCCCGATCGTCACGCCGCCCAGTCGGGCGAGACCATCACCCAGGGCGGCTATTCCACCGCCATCGTGGTGGATCAGAACTATGTCGTGCGCATCCCCGACGCCCTGCCGTTGGACGCCGCCGCCCCCCTGCTGTGCGCGGGCATCACCACCTATTCGCCGCTGCGCCACTGGAAGGTCGGGCCGGGGTCGAAGGTGGCGGTGATCGGCCTGGGCGGTCTGGGCCATATGGCGGTCAAACAGGCTGCGGCCATGGGCGCCGAGGTCACCGTTCTGTCGACCTCGGATCGCAAGAAGGCCGACGCCGAACGCATGGGGGCCAAACATTTCCTGGTCGCCTCGGATTCGGCGGCCATGGCGGCGGCGGCCGAAAGTTTCGACCTGATCATCAACACCGTCTCGGCCACTCACGAGATCGCGGGCCACGCCCAGCTCCTGGCCAAGGACGGGACCATGGTCATGCTGGGCCTGACCACCGAGGGGCTGCCGATCTACGCCCTGGGCCTGTTGTGGCGCCGCCGGGCCGTGGCCGGCAGCCTGATCGGCGGCATCCGCGAGACCCAGGAGATGCTGGATTTCTGCGCCGAGCACGGCATCGCCTGCGACATCGAACTGATGGCCCCCGACCAGATCAACGAGGCCTATGAGCGGTTGGAGAAGTCGGACGTGCGTTACCGCTTCGTGCTGGACATGAGCCGAATCTAGAGGCCCGCATCTCCTCCCCTTCGCATGGGGAGGAGACTTTGCGCTTCCGCTTCAACCCGCTAATGCTTTCCACAAAGGCGGCCCGTCCAGAGGCCGTCGCCAGGGACAAAGGAAGCGCACATGGCTCGAACGGCTCTCGTCACGGGCGGAACCCGCGGCATCGGCAAGGCGATCGTTCAGCGGTTGAAGGAAGACGGTATGCAGGTCGCGGCCGGTTATTCCGGCAACACCGAAGCCGCCGAGGCGACCGCGCGCGAACTGGGCGTCATGGTCGTGAAGGGCAATGTCGGCTCGTTCGAGGATTGCCAACGCGCCGTGGCCGAGGTCGAGGCGCAACTGGGTCCCATCGACGTGCTGGTCAACAACGCCGGCATCACCCGTGACGGCTTCTTCCACAAGATGCAGCCGGAGCAATGGTCCGACGTGATCCGGGTCAATATGGACTCGGTCTTCAACATGACGCGCCAGGTCATCAACGGTATGCGCGACCGGGGCTTCGGCCGTATCGTCAACATCTCGTCGATCAACGGCCAGAAGGGCCAGATCGGCCAGGCCAATTATTCCGCCGCCAAGGCCGGGATGATCGGCTTCACCAAGGCCCTGGCCTTGGAGAACGCGCGCAAGGGCGTGACGGTCAACTGCATCGCCCCCGGCTATATCGACACCGAAATGGTCGGCGCCATGGACCAGAAGGTGCTGGACAGCATCATCGCCCAGATCCCCGTCGGCCGCCTGGGCAAGGGCGAGGAGATCGCCGACATGGTGTCGTGGCTGTCGGGCGAACGTGCCGGATATGTCACAGGCTGCACCCTATCGCTGAACGGCGGTCAGTATCTGGTCGGCTAGGCTCAAGCTTGGAAATCGGCGCCTAAAATCCGCCTCCGCCTGATGGCGACTATCCGGGCATGAAGTTGAGGGTCACGGTCATGCGGGCGGTTGCGCCCCTTGCCGCCGCGACGGCGTTCGCCGTCGCGGGCGCGGCCCTGTCGCAATTTGTCATGATCGATACGGCCGCGGCCCAGACCAGCGGCAACGCCCAGGCGCAGCAGAGCCGCTCCCTGCGCGACCGCCTGTTCAGCCGCAACCTGCCCGCCCAGGGCCGCTACGTCGCCGAATCCGGCCAGGGCTTCGTCCTGGACCGCAGCGAATCGACGCCGCTTCTGCGGTTCGACCGCAGCGTTGAGACCTGGGCCTTGCGCCCCACCCCCGCCCCGCGTGGCGATGTGCTGTACCGCAACGACGCGGGCGAACTGGTGCTGCGCGTCACCGCCGACGGCGGCATGACCCTGTACACCAAGCGGGTTCCCGCCGGGTCCCCCGTCACCCTGGCCGGGCCGGGCGAAAGCCTGACTCCGCCGACCCTGGGTCCGGTTCAGTTGTTCAATCTGATGGCCCGGCGCAGCGCCCTGGTGTCGGCCGCCCTGGGCCGTCTGGTCGAGATCAATCTGTCGGGCGAGAAGTCCGAAGCCCTGTCGGTCGACGCCCTGATCGTCACCACCGACGCCGTGGTGCGCATGGCCCGTTCGGCCACGGCGCGCGGCTATCTGGTCCGGCTGCGCAGCATCACCATCGTCGAGGGCGACCGCGTCTCGGCCACCTATGCGCGCGGCGATCTGCGCATCGTCGTCGATCCCGACCGAGGTCCCGCCGGCCGCCCCTCTTCGGCGCGCATCATCAACGCCTTCGCTGACGAACAGACTAACCGCTAAACCCGTCCTTGGCCGTCCGGCGTCGGGCGAACTCGGCCGCATCCGCAGCCGTCAGGAAGGGGTTGAACCGCTTCTCCACTCCCAGAACCGTCGGCACGGTCGCCTCGCCCCGTTCGCGCGCCGCGAAGATCGCCTCGGCGTGCGCCTGCATCTCAGGACGATCGTCCAGGCTCAGGGCGAACCGGGCGTTGGCCGCCGTATATTCATGCGCGCACCAGATTCGGGTGTCGTCCGGCCAGGTCGCCAGGGCGCTCAGACTGGCCCACATCTGTTCCGCCGTCCCCTCGAACAGCCGCCCGCAGCCCAGGACGAACACCGTGTCTCCCACTAAGGCTTCGCCGTCCGCCGCGCTGCGATAGACCACATGGCCCAGGGTGTGGCCCGGCGTGGCCGTGACCTCCAGCGCCGTCTCCCCCAGCATGACGACCTCTCCGCCCGCGACCACGCGATCCAGGGGTGCGATGCGCCGCACCTCGTCCGGTCCGACGATCCGGCAGCCCGTCGTCGCCTGGACTGCGGCGTTTCCGCCCGCGTGGTCGGGATGCCAATGGGTGTTCAGGATCAGATCCAATCGACCCCAGCCGCTCGCCTCCAGCTCGGCCAGGATGCGGTCGGCGTCAGGCGTGTCGATCGTCGCCACGACGCCCGTCGCCGCGTCGCGCACCAGAAAGCCGTAGTTGTCGCCGAGACAGGGGAACAGTCGGATGTCGAGAGCCATGCGCCCATCCTAGCCGCTCGACCGCGCCCAGCCTATGCTGTCGGTATGCGTCGCGCCATCGAGGAATTGCGGGCCTTCTACGGCGAACCGGCCGGGGTGCTGACCCGTCGGCTGATCGCACGTCGGCTGCATGACGCCTGGGGCGAGGCCGATGGGTGCGACGTGCTGGGGATCGGCTACGCCACGCCATGGCTCGACGCCTTCATCGGCGCGCGTCGCACGATCGCCGCCATGCCCGGCGGCCAGGGGGTCGAACCTTGGCCCTCCGCCTCGACTCGCAACCGCGCCTTGCTGGTCGAGGATGCGCGCCTGCCTTTCGCCGCAGGCGCCTTTGACCGCATTCTGCTGGTCCACGCCCTGGAAGAGGCCGACGACGCCCGCGCCCTTATGCTGGAAGCGGTGCGCGCCCTGGCTCCGGCGGGGCGCATCATCCTGGTCGCGGCGGCGCGCGGCGGTCTGTGGTCGCGCGCGGAGTCCACCCCCTTCGGCCATGGCCGACCCTTCACCCGCCGTCAGATGGAGCGTCTGGTGCGCGAGGCGGGTCTGGAACCCCTGGCCTGGTCCGCCACCCTGTTCGCCCCGCCCTGGCCGCCCCTGTTCCCCCTGGCCGAAGGCTGGGAGCAGGTGGCGCGGCGCCTCGCGCCCGGCTCGGCGGGCGTCGTCCTGCTGGAGGCGGGCCGACG
>JAFLCT010000142.1 GCA_017302335.1 Caulobacterales bacterium
TCGCGCGCGGTCAGCCAGGCGCGCACGGCCGTGCGCGCGGCCGCGTTCAGCGGGGCCAGCCGTTCCTTGCCGCCCTTGCCGCGCACGATCAGATGGGTCGGGTCGCGCCGTACCGTTTCGGCCTTCAGGGCCAGAAGCTCGGACACGCGCAGGCCCGAGGCGTAGGACAGTTCGATCAAGGCCAATAGGCGCGGCCCGGCGGCGCCTTCGCGCGCGCCCACGGCGGCGATCAGCCGTTCGATCTCGTCACGGGTCAGGGTCTTGGGCAGGGGGCGGCCCTGCTTGGGCGCGTCCAATCGTCGCGAAGGGTCGTCGGCGCGCCAGCCCTCGGCCAGGGCGAAGCGATAGAATTGGCGTACGGCCGAGCGTCGTCGCGCCGCGGTGGCCGCCGACAGGCCGCGACGCGACAGGTCGGCGAACCAGGTTTCGACCGCTTCGGAATCGGCCGTCATCAGCCCGCCTGTCGCGCCGTCGGCGTCGGCCAGGTCGCGGGCGTAGGCCGACAGGGTGTGGGGCGAGGCGTCGCGCTCGACCGCCATCATCTCCAGAAAGGCCTCGATCTGAGGCGTGCTCACGGCTGGCCTGCCGCAAGGCATGGTGTAGAGGGTAGGGCGATCATGTCCGCCTGCGCCGCCAATCCGTCTGTCCTTCATCCGCGAGCGGCTCGATGACCGAGGCCGAATCGAAGACGCCCGCGCCGCGCCTGACCATAGCCCTGGTCGGGTTGATGGGGGTGGGAAAATCCACCGTGGGGCGGCGCCTGGCCCACCGGTTGACCATGCCGTTCGTGGACGCCGACCACGAGATCGAGGAGGCGGCGGGCATGACGGTGTCCGACATCTTCTCGGCCCTGGGCGAGGCCGAGTTCCGGGCCGGAGAGGCGCGGGTGATGAAGCGGCTGCTGGAAGGCCCGCCCCTCGTCCTGGCCACCGGCGGCGGGGCCATGCTGAACCCCGACACCCGCGTCCTGCTGAAACGGCACGCCGTCACGGTCTGGATGCGAGCCGATCTGGAGGTGGTGGCCGAACGAGTCCAACGCCGCGACACCCGACCCCTGCTGCGCGGCCGTGATCCGCTGGCGACCCTGAAGACCTTGGCCGAAGCCCGATACCCGATCTACGCCGAGGCCGATCTGGTGGTCGATGTCGGCGGCGGCGCCCACGCCCAGGCGGTCGAGACCATCGTTCGCAGCCTGCGTCGTCATTGGGCCGAACGCGATGCGAAGGCGGCGTCATGATCCGGGTTCCGGTCAGCGGAGCGGGTTTTCAGCCCTATGAGGTCCTGGTCGGGCGCGGCCTGACGCCCCGGATCGGCGAACTCTGCGCGCCCTTCGTCAAGGGAAGCGTCGCCGTGGTCACGGACGAGACGGTCGCCGCCATTCACGGCCCGGCCGTGCTGGGGGCGCTGGAGACCGTCGGCGTGAAGGCCCGGCTGATCGCCGTGCCCGCGGGCGAGGCGTCCAAGTCGTTCGCCGAGCTGGAACGGGTGCTGGATCGCTTGCTGGCGGCCGGTCTGGACCGCTCCGATCTGGTCGTGGCCCTGGGCGGCGGCGTGGTCGGCGATCTGGCGGGGCTGGCGGCGGCCCTGTTCATGCGCGGCGTCGACTTCGTTCAGGTTCCGACGACCCTCCTGGCCCAGGTCGACAGTTCGGTGGGCGGCAAGACCGCCATCGACACCCCGCGCGGCAAGAATCTGGTCGGCGCCTTTCACCAGCCGCGTCTGGTGGTGGCCGACATCGACGCCCTGAAGACCCTGCCGCCGCGCCAGCTACGGTCAGGCTGGGCCGAGGTGTTGAAGCACGGCCTGATCTGCGACGCCGCCCTGTTCGACTGGCTGGGCGGCGAGGGCGCCGCGGGCGCTGCGGGCGATCCGGCGGCGCTGGAACGGGCGGTGGCGCGCTCGGTCGAAATCAAGGCCGAGGTGGTCGGTCAGGACGAGCGCGAGTCCGGCCGTCGCGCCCTGCTGAACCTGGGCCACACCTTCGGTCACGCGCTGGAGGCCGAACTGGGTTTTGGCGACGCCCTGACGCACGGAGAGGCGGTGGCGCTGGGCTGCGCCATGGCGTTCCGCTTTTCGGCGGGGCAGGGGCTGTGCGCCCCGGCGGACGCGGAACGCGCCGAGGCGGGAATCGCGGCAGCGGGCCTGCCGACGCGGCTGGATCAGGCGGGAGCCTTCGCCGTCGACGCCCTGATGACGCGAATGGCCGGAGACAAGAAGGCTGTCGGCGGACGATTGACCCTGATTCTGGCGCACGGGATCGGCCGGGCCTTCGTGGCCAAGGACGTGGATGGCGACGCCCTACGCGCCTTCCTGATCGCGGAAGGCGCGACCGGCTGAGGCTGAGCAGTCGGCTCGGCGTGTTGGATCGGGAATCCCCGAGGGTCAGTCGACCGCGCGGCAGTCGGTAGGTGCGCGGCCCTGGGCGGACCAGGACGCCATGGCCCCGCGGCCGCGCAGTTCGTAGCCCGAGGCGCGGTACCAGATGCCGTCGGCGGCGCGCGCCTGATACAGGTCCACCGCCTCGCCCTTGGAATTCCGCACGGTCGCCATCTGGCGCGGATTGTCGAAATCGACCGACAGGCGCTCGCCGTTGTTGCAGATGTAGACGGCGCGAATGACGCGGTTCAGGGCGCGATCCTGTATCTCGGCGCCGGTGCGATGACGCGCGGTCTGAGCGTCTATGGCGCGCTGTTTCACCGATTCGCCGTCCGTGGGCGCCGCACGCGGTTGCGGGCCGCAGGCGGCCAGGCCCACAAGTCCCATGAAAACAACGGCATGGGCTGAGAAAAGGTTCATCGGATAAAGATCATCCAACCGGTCAGACCCAGGATGACGAGGGTGATCAGTATGTGTCTCATGCGGGCTTAACGCGACGCTTGCACGCCCGTTCCGCCCCGTCGCTGACGGAAAAACGCCTTCAGCATCTGGGCCGCCGCCTCGGTCTCGACGCCGCCTTGCGTCGCGGGCCGCCAATGACAGGTCGGTTGGTCGAACACCCTGGGACCGTGGATGACGCCGCCGCCCTTGGCGTCGTCGGCGCCCCAGACGACGCGGCCGATGCGGGCGTGGCTGATGGCCCCGGCGCACATGGGGCACGGCTCCAGCGTCACATAGAGGGTCAGGTCGGTCAGACGATAGTTTTCACGGGCCGCCGCCGCCGCGCGCAGGGCCTGGATCTCGGCGTGGGCGGTCGGGTCGTGGCTGGAAATCGGGGCGTTGAAGCCGGTCGCGACGACCTCGTTCGTGGCCGGATCGACCACGACGGCGCCCACGGGCACCTCTCCGGCGTCCGCCGCCGCTTGCGCTAGGTCCAGCGCCATGCGCATGAACCGCCGATCATGGTCCGTCATACCTCCGACAACGACAAGAAGCCCCGCCCGCGTCAAGCCGACGGCGAGCGCGGTCCCCGCAAATCCGACGCCGGCGGCATCCGCGGCAAGCGCTATTCGGCCGACAAGCCGGGCGGAAAGCCTGGCGCCAAGGGCGGCGGCAAGGAGACCAAGGTCCCCGCCGAGCCGAAGCGCACCGAACGCATCGCCAAGGCCATGGCCCGCGCCGGGATCGCCTCGCGCCGCGAGGTCGAACGGCTGATCGGCCTGGGCAAGGTGGCGGTGAACGGCCGCATCCTGGACACGCCCGCCACCCTGGTCAGCCGCGACGATGTGATCACCGTGGACGGCAAGCCCGTCGGCTCGGCCCAGGCCACGCGCGTCTGGCGCTATCACAAGCCCGCGGGGCTGCTGACCAGTCACAATGATCCGGCGGGCCGTCCGACGGTGTTCGACGCGCTTCCAGCGGGCCTGCCCCGCGTGATCTCGGTCGGCCGCCTGGATCTGGCGACCGAGGGTCTGCTGCTGCTGACCAACGACGGCGAACTGAGCCGGGCGCTGGAACTGCCGACGACGGCGCTGGTGCGTCAGTACCGCGCCCGCGCCCACGGCCGGGTGACGCAGGAGACGCTGGATACGCTGAAGGACGGCGTCACCGTCGACGGCGTCAGCTACGGACCGATCGACGCGAAGCTGGACAAGGCCAAGGAGGCGTCCGCCGACGGCAAGACGTCCGCGAACCTGTGGATCAGCGTCTCGATCACCGAGGGCAAGAACCGCGAGGTCCGCAAGGTGCTGGAGAGCCTGGGTCTGCGCGTGAATCGGCTGATCCGCCTGGCCTATGGCCCGTTCCAACTGGGGACCCTGCCGGTCAATGCGGTCGAGGAGGTGGGACCGCGCGTGATCCGCGAACTGCTGGCCGAATACATCCGGCCCGAAAATCTGCCGACCGGCAACACGGTCGAGACGCCCGCGCCGATCCCCGGCCGACGCCCGTCCGGGCCGGTGGTGCGCGGCAAGTCCGGCTCGGCCCTATCGGACCCGTCGCGCAAGCCCAGTCGCGTGCGCGCCGCCGAGGCCGCCCAGGAAGACGCCGTGGCCCGCCGTGAACGTCCGGCCAGAAAGCCCGACGGCTGGGCCAAGGCCAAGCCGAAATTCGAGCATCCGAAACGCGACTTCAAACCCCGCGCCCGACCGGAAGGCGGCGAAGGCGAAGAGCGGCCCAAGCGCGCCTTCAAGCCGCGCGAGGACAAGATCATCGGGCCGAAATCCGACACCTGGGCGCGTGACGGCAAGCCCGGCGGCCGTTCGGGACCCAAGCGCGACTTCAAACCGCGCGAT
>JAFLCT010000143.1 GCA_017302335.1 Caulobacterales bacterium
GGCCAAGCCCGCCGAGACGGCCGCCCCGCCCCAAGGCGCGAGACCGCAAGGCGCCGTGGCCACGGTGGCCCGCGCCGCCGCCGATGTCGCCACCAGCGGGGGCAAGGCCGAGTATTTCGGCTCGGTGGTGCGTGAACCCATCCTGGCCGGGGAACCCATCATCGGCCGCAAGATCGTGCGCGCAGGCGACAGCGGCTACATGGCCGCCTATCTGGAGCCGGGTATGCGCGCCATGGCCATCCGCGTGAACGTCGAGACGGCCGCGGGCGGCTTCATCCTGCCCGGCGACCGGGTCGATCTGGTCATGACGCGCGAGGCCAACCTGGGCAATGTCGGCGCCTCGGAAGGCGATCGCTCCAAATTCACCTCGGCCACCGTGCTTCAGAACATCAAGGTGCTGGCCATCGACCAGTCGACCCGCGCGGGCGACGACGAACAGGCCGTGGTCGGCGCGACCGCCACCCTGGAGGTCGGGCCGCGCGACGCCGAGGCCCTGGCCCTGGCCAAGTCCGAGGGCGAACTCAGCCTGGTTCTGCGGTCCTACGCCGACACCGCCGGTCCGTCCGGCCGGGTGCAGGCGGCCCGGGTCCAGGCCAGCGCGGTCCGGGTCTATCGCGGCGGCGCGCCGGAAGTGGTGGTGGTCCAATGAGCCGTTCCCTCAAGGGCGCCCTCGGCGCCGCCCTGATCGTCCTGGCGGGGGCGCAGCCCACGGCGGGCCTGGCCCAGGGATCGCCCCAGAACCGCTCGGTCATGGCCGCGGGCGAACAGCCGCGCATGATCAACCTGCCGCGCGGCACCTCCTTCGCCGTCGATCTGCCCGCCGACGCGCGCGACGTGATCGTGTCCAATCCGCAGGTGGCCGAGGCCATGCTGCATTCGCCACGCCGCATCACCGTCATCGGCCTGGCCCCGGGCGAGACGGACGCGGTCTTCCTGGACGCCGCCGGGCGCACCATCCTGGCCGTGCGCGTGCGCGTCGACGCGGGCGTCAGCGCGCTTCAGGACACCCTGAGCCGCGTCACGCCCGGCAGCGACATCCGCGCCGAGGCCGTCAACGACAGCATCATCCTGACCGGAACCGCCGCCAGCCCGGCTGACGCCGCCCGCGCCCAGCAGGTGGCCCGCGCCTTCGTCTCGGCGCCCGAAAAGGTCATGAACATGATCGGCGTCGCCGGGTCCGATCAGGTGACGCTGCGGGTCCGCGTGGTCGAGATTCAGCGCAACGCCATCAAACAGTTGGGCTTCGACACCTCGGCGGTGTTCGGCCAGCTCGGCAACACCCAGTTCATCTTGGGCCAGGCGGCGACCTTCGGCGTCAACGGCGGCCTGCTGGGCGGACTGACCGGCGGCTATTCGCGCGACACGACCCGGAACTATCAGTTGCAGGGACCCTGCGCGCCAGGACTTCCGGCCGACAGCACCTGCCCGTTCACCGTGCGCGGCCCGGCCGACGCCTCGAACTGGGACACGGCCCAGCCCGGCACGGGACCCGGCTCGGACGGGCTGAACAAGAGCGAGGCCACGATCAAGGCGTTCGAGCGCGCCGGTCTGATCCGCACCCTGGCCGAACCCAATCTGACCTCGGTCAACGGCGAATCGGCCAGCTTCCTGGCGGGCGGCGAATTTCCGATCGTGGTCGGCCGTGACGACCGCGGCACCATCCTGACCGAATACAAGCCCTATGGCGTCAACCTGTCGTTCCGGCCGGTCGTGCTGTCCGAAGGGCGCATCTCGTTGCAGATCTCGGTCGAGGTGTCGGAACTGACCAACTCCGGCGCCGTGACCATCGGCGTCGGCACGCCCAACGCCATCAGCCTGGCCGGATTGAACGTGCGGCGCGTGACCAACACCGTCGAAATGCCCTCGGGCGGCTCGATGATGATCGCGGGTCTGTTGCAGGAGACGATGCGTCAGAACATCGATAGCTTGCCGGGCCTGATGACCATGCCGGTGCTGGGCAGTCTGTTCCGGTCACGCGACTATCAGTCCGGCGAGACCGAGCTGGTGGTGATCGTCGAACCCTACATCGTCACCCCGACCTCGCCGGGACGGATGCAGACGCCGGCCGACGGCCTGCGCATCGCCACGGACGCCCAGACCATCTTCTTCGGCCAGTTGAACCAGGCCTACGGCTCGCCCGCCCCGACGACGCAAGGTCCGGGATGGCAGGGTCCCGTCGGTTATGTGATCGAGTGAGCGCGCCCATGATCCCTCTTTCCCGCCTGATCCCGATCCTGGCCGCGACGACGACGCTCGCCGCCTGTATGGGCGCGCCGGTCGACGGCGGCGGCCCCCAGCCGCTGACGCCCACCAGCCGCTACAGCTTGCAGGTCGAACCGGGGCTGGATCGCATCGCCCTGGCCGTGCACGAGACCGGCGTCTCGCCCAATCAGGACGCCGCCCTGGCCCAACTGGTCAGCCGCTTCACCGTCGAGGGCGCATCGACCCTGGTGGTCGAGGCCCCGGCCGGCGCCGATCCCGTGTCCGCCGAAATGGCCTGGAAGGTCCGTCAGGCCCTGGTCGCCGCGGGCGCGCCGGATTCCCGCATCCAGATCGTCAGCTATGTCGCCCCCGATCCACGCGCGCCGGTCCTGGCCGGGTTTGAGACGGTGCGCGCCGTGGTGCCGCAATGCGGGACCCAATGGGGCAATTTCAGCCGCACGGCCAACAACGCCTCCTCGATCAATTTCGGCTGTGCGGTGACCGCCAATCTGGCGGCCCAGATCGCCAATCCGCGCGACATCGTTCAGCCGCGCGGCATGACCCCGACCGACGCCGCGCGGCGTTCGGTCGTCTTCGACAACTATCGCGCCGGCCGGCATACGGCCGCCGCCCAGGAAGAACTCCTGACCAACCGACGTGTGTCACGAGCGGTGGATTAGGGATGAGCAACGCCTACGCGCCGGAAGCCTTCGACGCCTTCGACGAATTCGATTTGGACACGGACTTCGCCGATCCGGCGACGCCTGACGCCTTCGCGGCGACGGGTGCGGACGACGGCGACATCAATCCGCGTGCGCCGCTGCAGTTCACGGCCCTGGGCGGCGCGCCCGCGCCGATCGACGCCGCGCCTGCGTCCGTCGTCGGCTTCAATCCGGTCGGCGATCTGGTCGCCGGGGCGGCCCAGGCCCTGGCCCCCGCCGGACCCGCCATCGGCGAGATATCGGTTCCGCGCATCGCCATCCACGTCTTCGCCGAACGACAGGACACCCTGGCGGCGGCCGAACGCGCCGGTCAGGACCGTCGCCTGTCGCGCGCCACGACCCAGATCCGCGTCGGCGGCGTCGCCGCCGCCATCGAGACCTATCGCCACGAACCGACCCCGCCCCTGATCGTGGTCGAGAGCCAGGCCGATCCCCAGTCCCTGCTGCACGAGGTCGATCGTCTGGCCGAGTGCTGCGACGTGGGCACCAAGGTCATCGTCGTCGGCCCGACCAACGACATCATCCTGTTCCGCGAGTTGATGCGGCGCGGCGTCAGCGAATATCTGGTCGCGCCGTTGCAGCCGTTGCAGTTGATCTCGGCCATCGGCGGCCTGTTCGCCGATCCGGCCCAGCCCTTCGTCGGCCGTTCGATCGCCTTCGTCGGCGCGCGCGGCGGGGCGGGCGCCAGCTCGGTGGCCCACAACACCGCCTATGCGATGTCGGAACGGATCGGCGCCAACACCGTCATCGTCGACTACGATCTGCCGTTCGGCACCGCCGGACTGGACTTCAACCAGGACCCGCTGTCGGGCGTGGCCGATGCGCTGGGCCAGCCGGACCGGCTGGACGCCACCCTGCTGGACCGGATGATGGTCCGTTGCACCGACAAGCTGAGCCTGTTCGCCGCTCCCGCGACCCTGGACACCGACTGGGACGTGTCGCCCGACGCCTTCGAGGAGGTGACCACCCGCATCCGCGCCACGGCGCCCTTCGTGGTGCTGGATCTGCCGCACGCCTGGTCGTCGTGGATGCGCCGCACCCTGATCTCGGCCGATGAGGTGGTGATCGTGGCGACGCCGGACCTGGCCAGTTTGCGCAACGCCAAGAACATGATCGACCTGATCCGCCATGGCCGCCCCAATGACGCGCCGCCGCGGCTGGTGTTGAACCAGGTGGGTATGCCGGGTCGCCCGGAGATCCCGGCCAAGGATTTCGGCGCCGCCCTGGGCGTGCACCCCAGCCTGCTGATCCCCTTCGACGCCAAGACCTTTGGGGCCGCGGCCAACAACGGTCAGATGATCCTGGACGCCGGGGCCAAGACCAAGGCCGCCGAAGCCTTCCAGACCCTGGCCCAGATCGTCTCGCGCCGCGAAATGCCGATGCTAGCCGCGCCCGGCAAGGCCAAGGGCGAAAGCAAGTCGATCTTCGCCAATCTGTTCAAGAAGAAGAGCTGACGAAAGCCCGTGTTCGGCAAGCGCACAGCAACACCCGGCGGATACGCCCCGGCCCCGCAGCCGGCGGCCGAACCCGCCTTTGCGCCCGAGCAGTCGCCAGCGGGCGTCCAGGCCGAGGCCTTCGCCTTCGGCGGTCCCGAACCGGTCCTGGACGCCGCGCCCGCCGCCGAACGCCCCCGCTCGGAGGGCGCCGATCGCCTGGAC
>JAFLCT010000144.1 GCA_017302335.1 Caulobacterales bacterium
CGCGCCGGTGGCGGCCGAACCCCCGCCGCCGCCGCCGCCCACGGTGCTGGACGCCGCCGCGATCGCCGCCTTGCCGTTCCGCGTCGATCTGCCGACCGGCGTGCGGATCACCACCGGCCGTCCCGGCCCGAACTTCAACATCTGGTCGATCCGCAAGGGCGATCAGACCCTGGCCATGGTCTATGCCGGACCCGCGTCGCAGTTTCCGATCTATGACGGCCAGATGGTGCAGGCGGCGGGGCGGTCATCGATCGTCGTCACCGAGGACAATCGGCGTCTGGCCCTGGAGCATCTGTTCCAACGGACCACCGCCCCGGCCGAAATCCACGTCTGGGTGGCCAGCGTCGAGGGCGCCGATCGCGTCCTGGCCGAACAGATCGCCCAGACGGTCGACCCGAAATAGACCGATCCAGGTCTATTCGACCCGGCGTCGGATCGGCGTTTCGCCGCCGAACGGCTGAATCTGGACGCCCTTGCGACCGACGAAGACCAGAACCTCCTGGCCGGAATCGGCCGACTGGCGAAGCCGCGTGTGATACGGCTCCTTGCGCCAGGCCTGGGGATTGGAGGCGTCGCATTCGACGATCAGGGCGCCGTCTGGGTTGGTGTGCATCAGAAAACCGGCGACCGACGGCTTCCATTCATCGCCCAGGCGATTGTCGGCCAGGAGCCACAGGCAACTGAAGACGCGGCAGTCCTTGGGCCGGTCCTCATAGACGCCGCAGCCCGAGGCGCGACGGAAATGGACGCACCATTTCGACGGCGGCTTGTCCAGGGCGCGGACGCCCATCAGCTTGCAGCAGAGACCGCATTCGTCACAGGATTTGCTCATCGCGGCCACCCATGCCGCGCGGCCCAGGCCAGCGCAAGGTCGGGCCAGACGGCGGCGGGTCTGCCTACGATCAAACGCACGCCGAAGCCGTGGCCGCCCTCCTGAAACAGATGCGCCTCGGCGGGGACACGGGCGGCGCGCAGGGCCGACAGCAGGTTCAGGCTGTTCTCGACCGGCACGGCGGCGTCATCGATCGCGTGCAGCAGGAAGACGGGCGGGGCGCCGGTCCAGTCCATCCGCTCCAGCGAATAGCGGGCGATCCAGTCGTGAGCGGGGGCGGCGCCGAGCAGATGGGTGCGCGATCCGGCATGGACGAAGGGGTCGGCCATGGTCGCGACCGGGTACATCAGGATCGTCAGGTCGGGCCGGTGCGGCAGGGCGTCGGCGGCGTCGACGGGGGCGTAGGTCGTGTCGTGACGCGCGGTCAGCATCCCCGCCAGATGCCCGCCTGCCGAGGCGCCCAGCACGGCGACCTTCGCTGGATCGCGGCCCTCGGACGCAGCCGCGGCGCGGACCAGGCGCAGGGCGCGCTGGGCGTCCTGAAGCGGGGCGTCAGGACCGGCGGCCCAGCCGTCGGCGGGCAGGCGGTAGCGCAGGACGTAACCGGTGATCCCGGCGGCGGCGAAGACGCGGGCGACGTCCAGCCCCTCCTTGTCGATCACGGCCCAGCGATAACCGCCGCCGGGGATCAGCAACAGCGAGGCGCCGTTGGGGCGTTCGGGCCGGACGACGGTCAGGATCGGGTCGGTGGTGAACTGGGCGTAGCGGTCGTGGAAAGCCGGGTCGGTCGAGCGTTCGACCACGACCGGGGCGACGCTCACGCCCTCGCCGCCGGGCGCACTGTTCGGCCACAGGCGGATCGTCTCGGTCGGATCGGGCGGGGCGGCGGCCTGGGCCTGGGCGACGCCGGGCAGGGCCAGCATCGCCGTGATCAGGCTCCGGCGATCCAGCCCCCCGGACATGGGCGTCAGGCCAGTTCGACGGCCATGGCCACGGCCTCGCCGCCGCCGATGCACAGGCTGGCCACGCCCTTCTTGCCGCCACGCGCCTGAAGCGCCGCCAGCAGGGTGGTCAGGACCCGCGCGCCCGAGGCGCCGATGGGATGGCCCAGGGCGGTCGCGCCGCCGTTGACGTTCAGCTTGGCCCGGTCGATGCCCAGGTCCTGCATGGCGATCATGGCGACGACGGCGAAGGCCTCGTTGACCTCCCACAGATCGACGTCGTCGACGCTCCAGCCCGCCTTCTCCAGGGCCTTGCGCATGGCCGGAACCGGGGCGGTGGTGAACAGGGCCGGTTCATGGGCGTGGGCGGCGTGGCTGACCACGCGGGCGACGACCGGCAGACCCAGGGCGCGGGCTGTGCTCTCGCGCGTCATGACCAGGGCGGCGGCGCCGTCGGAAATGGAGCTGGCGTTGGCGGCGGTGATCGTCCCGTCCTTGGCGAAGGCGGGGCGCAGGGTCGGGATCTTGTCGGGATTGGCCTTGCCGGGCTGTTCGTCCTGGCGGACGACCTCGACGCCCTTGCGGGTGGTGATCTCGACCGGCGTGACCTCGGCGTCGAAGGCGCCCGAGGCGATGGCGGCGTTGGCGCGGCGCAGGCTCTCGATGGCGTAGTCGTCCTGGGCCTGGCGGGTGAACTGATACTCCCGCGCCGAATCCTCGGCGAAGGCGCCCATCAGCTTGCCGGGCGTATAGGCGTCCTCCAGCCCGTCCAGATACATGGAGTCCGAAATGACGTCGTGGCCGATGCGGGCGCCGCCGCGATGCTTGGCCATGACATAGGGGGCGCCGGTCATGCTCTCCATGCCGCCCGCGACGATGACGTCGGCCGTGCCCGCCTTCAGGGCGTCGTGGGCCATCATGGCCGCTTGCAGGCCCGAGCCGCACATCTTGTTGACCGTCGTCGCCTCGACGTGCTGGCCCAGGCCGGCGCCGATGGCGGTCTGACGGGCCGGGGCCTGGCCGAGACCGGCGGGCAGGACGCAGCCCATGTAAATCTGGTCGACCTTGGCCGCCGGCACGCCCGCGCGTTCGACCGCCGCCTTGACCGCCGCCGCGCCCAGATCGGTCGCCTTGACGCCGGACAGGGCGCCCTGGAAACCGCCCATCGGGGTGCGGGCGAACGAGCAGATGACGACGGGATCGGACATGGAAGGCTCCAAGGGTTCAGTCAGGCGCTAGATCGGCCGGAAGGACGGGGAAGGCAAGCGTTTGATCCTTCCCCGATGGGGGAGGGTTTTGGCCTACCGGCTGTCGACCATGACCAGTTCGGCGTCTTCGCGGGCGGTGATGGTCAGGGTCGGCTCGTCCACGATCCCGGCGCCGTCGCGGGCGTTCAGGGCCACGCCGTTGACGTCCACGGCGCCGACGGCCGGCGCCAGATAGGCGCGACGGCCCGGCGCGAGATCATAGGTCAGGCTCTCGCCCGCCTTCAGGGTCGCGCCCAGGACCTTGGCGTCGGCGTTGATGCTCAGGGCGCCGTCGGCGGCGTCGCCCGAGGCCAGAACGGTGAAACGGCCCGAGCGGTCGGCCTTCGGGAACGCACGCTGGCCCCACGACGGCTGGGCGCCCGGGCGGTCAGTCTCGATCCAGATCTGGAACAGGGTGGTCGGCGCGTCTTCCAGATTGAACTCGGAATGGCGCACGCCCGTGCCCGCGCTCATCACCTGAACATCGCCCGCAGCCGTACGGCCGCGGTTGCCCATCGAGTCCTCGTGGGTGATCGCCCCGGTGCGGACATAGGTGATGATCTCCATGTCCGCGTGCGGGTGGGGCGGGAAACCGGACTTCGCGGCGATCTCGTCGTCGTTCCAGACGCGCAGCCGACCCCAGCCCATGCGCGACGGGTCGTAGTAGTTGGCGAACGAGAAATGGTGGCGGGCGTTCAGCCAGCCGTGGTTCGCCCCGCCCAGGGTGTCGAAGCGTCGGACGTCGATCATGTCGTGTCTCCCTCAAAATCGTGGCGCGAGGCGCCGTTTGAGGCGGATATAGGTAACCGATGCGGTTACGGAAGGGGCGCGACCTGGGCGCGATGTCGCAGCAGGGCATCGGCCAGCACGCAGGCGGCCATGGCCTCGACCACCGGCACGGCGCGCAGGGCGACGCAGGGGTCGTGGCGACCGGTGGTGCGGATGTCGGTCTCGGCGCCGTCGCGGGTGATCGTCTGACGCGGGGTCAGGATGGAGGAGGTCGGCTTGAAGGCGACGCGGGCCGTGATCGGCTGGCCGGTCGACAGGCCGCCCAGAATTCCGCCCGCATGGTTGGACAGGAAGACGGGCGCGCCGTCCGGTCCCAGGCGCATCTCGTCCGCATTCTCTTCGCCCGACAGTTCGGCGACGCCGAAACCGGCGCCGATCTCGACGCCCTTGGCGGCGTTGATCGACATCAGGGCGGCGGCCAGTTCGGCGTCCAGCTTGCCGTAGATCGGCGCGCCCCAGCCGACGGGGATTCCTGTGACCTCCAGCGCCACGACGGCGCCGATGGACGAACCGGCCTTGCGCACGCCGCCCAGATAGTCGGACCAAGGCCCGACCATGTCGGCGGAGGCGGCGAACAGGGGATTGGCGTTCACGGCGTCGAAGTCGACGGCGTCGGGCGCGATCTGGTGCGGGCCGATCTGGACCACCCCGGCGCGAATGACCACGCCGTCGCCCA
>JAFLCT010000145.1 GCA_017302335.1 Caulobacterales bacterium
CGACCGCGACAAGCGTTTCTCGGACGCCGGGCCGGGCAAGGCCGTCAGCCGCACGCGCGGCGAACCCAAGCGTCGTGAAGGCCGCCTGACCATCCAGGCCGTGGCTGGCGGAGACGAGGACGCCGCCGAGCGGATGCGCTCGCTGGCCTCGGTGCGCCGCGCCCGCGAACGCGAACGCGAGAAGCGCAAGGGCGGCTCGACCGACGCGCCGAACCGTCCGCGCGAAGTCGTCATTCCCGACACCATCACCGTGGGCGAACTGGCCAACCGCATGGCCGTGCGCGGCGTCGACATCGTCAAATTCCTGATGCGTCAGGGACTGATGATGAAGATCAACGACGTCATCGATTCCGACACCGCCGAACTGGTGGCTGAGGAGTACGGCATGAGCGTCAAGCGCGTGTCGGAATCCGACATCGAGACCGGCTTCCTGTCCGAGGCCGACGACGCCGAGGCGGACGAGGTCCGCGCGCCGGTCGTGGCCATCATGGGTCACGTCGACCACGGCAAGACCAGCCTTCTGGACGCGCTGCGCACCACCGATGTGGCGGGCGGCGAGGCGGGCGGCATCACCCAGCACATCGGCGCCTATCAGGTGCGTCTGGAGAACGGCCAGAAGGTCACCTTCCTGGACACGCCGGGCCACGCCGCCTTCTCGGCGATGCGGGCGCGCGGCGCCAATGTCACCGACATCGTGGTTCTGGTCGTGGCCGCCGACGACGGCGTCATGCCCCAGACGGTCGAGGCCATTCAGCACGCCAAGGCCGCCAATGCGCCCCTGATCGTGGCGGTCAACAAGATCGACAAGCCGGACGCCAATCCGCAGAAGGTCGTCAACGAACTGCTGCAATACGAGGTCATCGCCGAGAGCCTGGGCGGCGACACCCAGATCATCGAGGTGTCGGCCAAGAACCGCACCAATCTGGACGGTCTGATCGAAGCCATCCTGGTGCAGGCCGAGGTCATGGACCTGCGCGCCAACCCCGACCGTTCGGCCGAGGGCGTGGTCATCGAGGCCAAGCTGGACAAGGGCCGCGGCCCGGTCGCCACCGTGCTGGTCAAGCGCGGGACGCTGAATCGCGGCGATATCGTCGTGGCCGGCGGATCGTGGGGCAAGGTCCGCGCCCTGCTGAACGAGCGCAACGAGCAACTGACCGAGGCCGGACCGTCTGTGCCGGTCGAGATCCTGGGCCTGGACGAGGCGCCGTCGCCCGGCGACGTCTTCGCCACCGTCGAGAACGAGGCCCGCGCCCGCGAGCTGACCGAATACCGCCAGCGGGTGAAGCGCGAGAAGAACCAGGTCTCGGGCGGTTCGGTGTCGCTGGCCGACATGATGGCCAAGCTGGGCACCAAGAAGATCAGCGAACTGCCCGTCCTCATCAAGTCGGACGTCCAGGGTTCGGGCGAGGCCATCGCCGGTTCGTTGGAGAAGATGGGCAACGACGAGGTGCGCGCGCGGGTCGTTTACAACGGCGCGGGCGGCATCACCGAGAGCGACGTCAACCTGGCCAAGTCGGCCGGTGCGCCGATCCTGGGCTTCAACGTCCGCGCTTCGAAACAGGCGCGCGACCTGGCCGACCGCGAGGGCGTGGAGATCCGCTACTATTCGATCATCTACGACCTTCTGGACGACATGAAGGGCGTGCTGTCGGGTATGCTGGCGCCGTTGCAGCGCGAGACCTTCCTGGGCAACGCCCAGGTGCTTCAGGTCTTCGACATCACCAAGATCGGCAAGATCGCCGGTTGCCGCGTCACCGAGGGCGTCGTGCGCAAGGGCGCCCGCGTCCGCATCATCCGCGAAGACGTGGTGGTGCTGGAGCTGGGCGTGCTCAACACGCTCAAACGCTTCAAGGACGAGGTCAACGAGGTGCCCTCGGGCCAGGAATGCGGTATGCAGTTCCAGGGCTTCCAGGACATCAAGGAAGGCGACTACATCGAGTGCTTCACGGTCGAAGAGATCAAACGCACGCTCGACTAGGTCGATCGGTCGAACCGGGTGCGGCCCTTCTCCCCAGCGGGAGAGGGGTCATACCGCCGGTTGCGGCGGGGCGGTGATAACCTCGACATTGTCGTTCAGCAGATAGGCCAGTTCCGACAGGGCGACGGCCTGTTCGCGGGGCGACGCGGCGGCCGTGACCGCCTCGACCTTTTTCGCCATGTCCTCGGAAATGCCGCGCAGGATGCATTTCAGATCGCCGTCGGTTCCGCGCTGCTTGAGGATCAGGTGACCCTGCATATCCAGGGCGGCCAGGGCCTCGGTCTCGGTCCTGAAGGCGGCGAAGGCGTCGGCGGCGGGCATGATCCCGTTCCAGCCGTCGACCAGGGCCTTCAGCCGCGTCGAGCGGGCCACGATGTCGGCGAACAGAGGCTCTGACGCCACCGAAACGGGCGCGTCGGCGGGCGGCGGCGGCGCGGCGGCGGCGGCGGCGACATCCGGGTTCGACAGCATCAGGGCGGCGGCGAGGGCGAGACCACAGGACATGATTAGGCTCCGGCGAGGGGATTCGCGGTTGAACCGGCTTACGCCCAGCCCGTAAACGAAGCGTTCACCATGAGAGACGCCGCCATGACCGATGCGACCGCCGCCGCCTGGACTGTTCTGAAAGCCGTGGCGGCCGAGGACGCGGCCGTGCGGATCGTCGACCGCTTCGCGGCCGAGCCGGATCGGCTGGCGCGGATGGGGGTGGAGGCGGCTGGCCTGTATCTGGACCTGTCGAAACAGGCGTGGAGCCAAAAGGGGCTTCAGGCGGCGCTGGACCTGGCGCGGGCGGCGGATATCGAGGGCCGCCGCGCGGCTCTGTTCGGCGGCGCGGCGGTGAACGGGACCGAGGGGCGGGCGGTGCTGCATCCGGCGCTGAGGGCCGCCGACGGCGCGGATTTTAAGGCCCTGGGCGAGCCGGTGTCTGACGAGGTCGAGACGGTGCGGGGGGCCATGCACGCCTATGCCGAGGCCGTGCGCGCGGGCGAGGAGACCGGCGCGACGGGGCGTCGGTTCCAGGCGGTGGTGCACATCGGCATCGGCGGCTCGGACTTGGGACCGCGGCTGCTATGGGAGGCGCTGCGGCCGCTGGACCCCGCGATCGATCTGAGGTTCGTCGCCAATATCGACCCGCGCGACATGGCCGAGGCCCTGACCGGGCTGGACCCCGAGACGACCCTGGTGATCGTGGTGTCCAAGACCTTCACCACCCAGGAGACATTGGCGAACGCCGAGGCCGCCAGGGCCTGGCTGACGGCGGGGCTTAAGGGTGCGGGCGTAAAGGCGCATTTCATCGGCGTGACGGCGGCGCCTGAACGGGCCGTCCAGTTCGGCTGCGGCCGGACCTTCGCCTTCCGCGACTGGGTTGGCGGGCGTTATTCCCTGTGGTCGGCGGTGTCGCTGTCGTGCGCCATCGGCCTGGGCTGGGCGGCGTTCCAGGGCCTGCTGGACGGGGCGGCGGCGATGGACGCCCATTTCGTCGAGGCCCCGTTGGAGCGGAACGCGCCGGTGCTGCTGGCCCTGGCCCAGGTCTATAATGTCGATGGGCGCGGGCGGCGGGCGCGGACCGTGGCCCCCTATGCGCATCAGTTGCGGCGGCTGCCGGCCTTCCTGCAACAGTTGGAGATGGAATCGAACGGCAAGCGGGTGCGACGCGACGGCGCGCCGGTCGAACACGGAACCTGTCCGGTGGTGTTCGGCGAGCCGGGGACCAACGGCCAGCACGCCTTCTTCCAGCAGATCCATCAGGGACCCGAAACGGTCCCCGCCGAGTTCGTGGTCGTGGCCAGGACGCTGGGCGATCACAGCGAAAGCCCGCTGTGGGCCAACGCCCTGGCGCAGATGCAGGCCCTGATGGTCGGCAAGACGGCGGATCAGGCCCGCGCCGAGATGATCGCGGGCGGCATGGATGCGGCCGAGGCCGACCGGCTGGCGCCGCACCGGGCCTTTCCCGGCGACCGGCCCTCGACGGCCATCGTGATGGAGCGGTTGACGCCTCAGGCGCTAGGCGCGCTGATCGCCCTTTATGAGCACAAGACCTTCGTCGAGGGCGTGGTGTGGGACATCAACAGCTTCGACCAGTGGGGGGTCGAACTGGGCAAGGTGCTGGCCAAGGCGATCCTGAAGGACGTGGCGGCGGGCGCGCCCTCGGCCGGGCTGGACCCATCGACGGCGGCCCTGATGCGTCGGCTGACGCGGTGATGCGCGCGGTCTAGCCTCGGCGCATGAGACCGATCCTCATGATGCTGTCGGCGGCGCTGGCCGCGACGCCGGTCGCGGCGCAGGACCCGGTCGGCCAGGCCGCGCGCGAACGGGGTGCGGCGGCCCTGGCGGCGCGAGACTTCGCCGGGGCGGAAGCCGCCTATGCGGAAGCCTTGGAGATCGAGCGACGGACGGCGCCGGGTTCGG
>JAFLCT010000146.1 GCA_017302335.1 Caulobacterales bacterium
GGACGACGGCGTCAGGTCTCGACAGACGACGGGCGAGGTCCGAACCGCTCCAATCGGCGCAACGGAGACGCCGATGAAGACCGCCGCCCTTGCGCTGTTGAGCCTCGCCGCGCCCCTTGTCGCGTCCTTGGCCGCCAGCCCGTCGGCGACGATGCGGCTGGGCGCGCTGGAAGCGGCCTATGATCCCGCCGTGATGCGGGTCGAACGGTTCGACGGCGGCCTGGTGCTGGAAGGCGACCGGGCCTGGACGCGCACCGCCGCCTATGTCGAGGTGTCCGAGACCGAACCCTGTTCGCAAGAAGCCATGCGCACGGCCCTGGGGGAACGCGGCGACACGGACGAGGACGCCGGGTCCCAGACCCTGGCCTCGGGGCTGACGCTGCACTGGGCCACGAGCTGGACCGGATGCCGCGCCCTGACCGGCCGACCGGTCGCCGCCTGCATCCGCCATGACGGGGTGACGACCCGGGTGCGAGGCCTAGATCTGGGCTGTCGGACGCCGGTGGATCAGGACGTATTGATCCTGACCTTGCTGCAAGACGCGCGTCCGGCGGGCGAATCCGGCTAAGCGACCCTTGATTTTCGCCGCCGTTTGGGGTTCAGCGTGCGGCATCCCACATGAAGACGACGGCGGTCGCCGTTTCGACCGCGCGATGAAGGACATCCATACGCTCGCATGAGAGATCTGAAGAACACCGGCTTCACCGACCGTTTGACCGCCCAGCAGGAGGCCAAGAAGGCCCTGCTCGCCCGTTTCAAGCCCAAGGCCGCGGCCCCGGACCCCGAATTCGAAAAGCTGGCCGCCAAGCGTGCCGCCGAGAAGGAGGCCCTGCGCCAGCAGCACGAGCTGGCCAAGGCCGAGCGTCGGCGCGAGAAGGCCGAGCAAGAGGCCGCCAAGCTGGCCGCGGAACGCGAGGCGCAAGAAGCGGTCGACGCCGAGAAGCGCGCCGCCCGCAAGGAGCGCAAGCAACTGACCAAGGAAGAGCAGAAGGCGCGTCGCGACGCGCGCTACGCCGCCCGCAAGGCGCGCCGCTGATCTTTCGACAGCGTTGAACGGACACGGCCGTCGGGGCGACCCGGCGGCCGTTTTCGCATCAGGTCAGCAGTTCGCCCTCGTCGAGGACGCGGCGCAGCCGGTCGGCCGAATAGGGCTTGGGCAGGAAGGGCCAGGGGGCGTCCTTCAACGCTTCGTCGACGTCGTCGCCCGCATAGCCCGAGGTCAGGACGATGCGCATGGCCGGATGCCGGGGCGCGACCCGGCGCGCCAGCTCGACGCCCGTCATGCCGCCGGGCATGACGATGTCGGTCATCATCAGGTCGAAACGCTTCTTCTTCAGCACGTTCAGGGCCTGGGGGGCGGTTTCGGCGACGGTGACCTCCAGCCCCATGGACTTCAGCAGATCCGCCACCACGGCGGCCACGGCGACGTCGTCCTCGACCAGCAGGATGCGGCGGCCCGCCGGTGCGGTGGGCGAGGCGGCGCGGGTGTTTTCGACCGGCGCCTCCTCGGTGCGGGTCAGGGGCGACAGGAACAGGCGGACCTCGGTCCCGCGCCCGACCTTGGAGGCGATGCGGACGCCGCCGCCGGACTGGCGCGCGAACCCGTACACCTGGGACAGGCCCAGGCCGGTGCCCTTGCCGACGGACTTGGTGGTGAAGAAGGGTTCGAACACCCGGTCCATGACCTCGGGCGTCATGCCGGCGCCGTCGTCGGACACGGCGACGCAGACATAGGTTCCGGCGGCCAGTTCGGGAATCTCGCCGGCGGCGACCGTGCAGTCCAGGGTCTGGACGGTGATGCGGCCCTTGTCGCCCACGGCGTCGCGGGCGTTGACGATCAGGTTCAGCAGGGCGGCCTCGAACTGGGCCGGGTCGACGTTCACCCGCACGCCGCCGCGTTTCAGCTTCAGCTTGAACTCGACCGCCTCGCCCACGGCGCGACGCAGCAAAGGCTCGCCCTCGCGGATCAATCCGTTCAGGTCGATGGCCTCGGGGCGCAGGGCCTGGCGCCGCGAGAAGGCCAGGAGCTGGTGCGTCAGCCGTTCGCCGCGCCGGGCGGCGGCCAGGGCGGCCTCGCCCAGCTTCTTGCGTCGCGCCGCGTCCTCGGGCGCGCGCAGGATCATGTCCAGGGCGCCGATGACGACGGTCAGCAGGTTGTTGAAGTCGTGGGCCACGCCGCCCGTCAGACGACCGACCGCCTCCATCCGCTGGGCGTGCAGCAGATCGGCCTCGGCCTTGGCCTTTTCGGCGAGGGCCTCGCCGACGCGCTCTTCCAGCAGTTCGTTGATGCGTTTCAGGTCGTCCTCGGCCCGCTTGGCGTCGGTGACGTCGATCGAGGCGCCGACATAGCCCTGGAAGACGCCCGAGGCGTCGTAGCGCGGCACGCCCTCGGTGCGCAGCCAGCGCTCGCCCAGGGTGGAATGGGCCATGCGCACCACGGCCTCGAACCGGTCGCGCACCTGATGCGCCGTGGCGAAGCCGGCCTCGAAGCGCGCCAGGTCCTCGGGATGGATGCGACGGCGCCAGGCGGTGGTCAGGCGGCTGTTCGAACGGACGCCGAAGAAGGTCTTGTAGCGGCGGTTGGCGAAGATGATCTGGAACTGGTCGTCGCTCATCCACATCAGGGCCGGGGCGCTGTCGGCCACGGTGCGGAAGCGGGCCTCGGATTCGGCGATGCGGTGCTCGGCCTCGACCCGGGCGGTCTCGTCGCGCAGGGTCAGGACGGCGCCCATGCGCGCACCGTCAGGACCGAAGACCGGACGGGCGTTGCCGATCGCCAGCACTTCGACGCCGTCGGGTCTGCGGATGCGCCAGCGGGCGTCCAGCACGGTCTCGCCCTTCTGCACGGCGCGGACCAACGGCAAGGTGTCCGACGGATGAGGATGGCCGTCCTCGGTCAGCAGACTGTAGGTTTCGGCATAGTCTTGCGGCGCGACGTCGAGCGTCTGCACTCCGTGCAGGCGGGCGGCCGCCTCATTGATGAAGACGATCCGGCCGTCCGGGTCGGTGACGACGACGCCTTCGGCCAACTGACCCAGGATGGCGTCGCGCTCGGCGGCGGCGGCGGCCAGCCGTGCGTTGGACTCACGGATCTCGGTCACGTCGAAGGCCACGCCCACGAAGCCGGCCACGGGACCGGCCGGACCCAGGCGCGGGCGCGAAAAGGTCTTCAGCCAGCGGTATTCCCCGTCATGACGGCGATAGCGCGCCTCCATCGAAAAGGGGGCGCCGGCCGCCTCGCCGGCCTGGGATTCGGCGACGATCCGGTCGCGGTCGTCGGGATGGATGATCGCGCGCCAGTCGGCCTGCCGCGCCTGTTCATAGGTTCCGCCGCTGAAGGCGACATAGGCCTGGTTCACGAATTCGCGCACCTGATCCCGGTCGGTGACCCAGATCAGCACCGGGGCGGTGTCGGCGACGGCGCGGAAGCGTTGCTCGCTTTCGCGCACGGCGGTTTCGGCGCGCGCACGCTCGACCTCGATCCAGGTGCGCGAGGCCACGGCCTCGACCAGACCGATCTCGTCCGGCGTCCAGTCGCGGACATCGGCGTCGTGGACGTAGAGAAAGGCGCGTAGCCGGCCGCCGCGGATCAGGGGCGCGCGGATGATGGCGCGGGTCTGGATGGCTTCGAAGGCGTCGGCCACATCGGCGGTGCGCGGGTCCAGCAGGACGTCGGGGACGGCGGCCGTCCGGCCTTGGGCCAGATCCCGCATCAGGGCCTCGCCGAAGACGTGCAGGCCGAACGGTCCCTGGGCGCTGGTGACGCCGGAGGTCCAGTCGGGGGTGTTGGCGACGACCCCGCGCCGCGGGTCCAACTCGCCGTAGCCGACGCGATGAACGCCCAGTTCGTCGCCCAGGGCCTTTTCGACCGCGCCCATGATCTCGGTGGGATCGGACAGGTCGCGAATGCGGTCGCTGAGACCCAGCAGGAAGCTCTGGCGGCGTTCCTGGGCGGCCAGGGCGTCCAGGGCCTCGCGCATGTCGGTGCTGTCGAAGGCCATGCCGACATAGCCCAGGAAGCCGCCTTCGGCGTCACGCCTCGGCTTGACCGCGACCCGCATCCAACGCCACGCCCCATCGGCGCGCGGGAAGCGAGCCTCGAAGCCGTAAGGCGCGCGGGCTGGCCGGGCCTGGGCCTGGATGGCGGCGACGGCGTCCTGGTCGTCGGGGTGCATGACCCGTTTCCAGACATGGCCCAGAATCCGTTCGACGGGACCGCCGAAGAATTCGATCAGGGCCGTGTTCGCGAATTCGACCTCGCCCTCGGTGTTCGTCAGCCAGACCGGCGAGGGCGCGGTGTCGGCCATCAGGCGGAAACGTTCCTCGCTTTCCCGCAGGGCGGCCTCGGCGGCGCGGGC